>NZ_JACJPA010000099.1:0-106464 GCF_014695845.1 Trichocoleus sp. FACHB-591 | reverse complement strand
CTCTCTAACAAAGCCTCAAACTCTTTGGGGGTGAGCCCGGTTAAACTACACAAGGTCTGCGGTTTGGTTCGTAGTTCCGCATATGTCATTTTCATCTACCGACCTCATTCCAGGTGCACGGTATAATTCTAAGTCCTAATTTCCGATAAGGTTTGCTACTTTCTTAGCCTAGCAGTACCTTATTGAGTCTTTAAGAAGGTACCTCACCAGCGAAATTAATGTCGTGCAATTGCATATTAGATAGTGCAATTGTTATCAAGATGCAAGAGTACCCTGAAGGGTACTGCGGTGCCTTAACTAACTTTTCCAGAATAGGAGGTAGTTCAGTCAATATTCTCTTACGTGAAGCAGGAATTTACTATGACTAGAAGAGTTGCAGGCGTTGTTGTGATTGACGGCACTGATGATGAGAGCTGGCCATTCAGTGATGAACGTGGACATCTAGAGCAGGGGGTTGATGTCATTTTGGATGAGGGTCAGCCAGCAGGAATCGTTCAGGTGCCTCACTTACGCTGGGGCGGTGAGTGCCGAGTGGAAGTCGAGCTACGGGCTCAGGTAGTTCAAAAAAATGCGGTTCAAGTCACGGGAACCGCCAAATTATTTGAAGGAACTTCCGAGAATACAGATGACTTGGAAGACCAGCAGCAAGTGAATTTCACCGTTCCCAAAGGTGGCACTCCCACACGTCGTCAGATTAACTTGAGGAGTAGTGGGATTGGGGGTGGCGATCATGCGGAGATCTACCTAACTCTCACTAACTCAATTTATGAAACTCCCGACTAAAAACGAAGAAAAAGGACAAATTTTCGAAGAGTCTGCACTTTTAGAATACCTGCGTGAAAGTGCCAATTGAGACCTTCAGTAGCTGAGCATCATTTAATCCGAACGAATCGTGACGTAAAGTTTGAGAAACGATCGCTCTTCTGAATTAGCGGAGGAGCGATCGTTTTTATTTGGATCGTTTTATTTGAACGGAGGTTAAATGTTATAGGTAAGTGAGCTACTTGCCCGTTGCAATTTCGCAGCACGAGTTTAAACTATGACCGCTTCTTCCAAAGAAGCAGAAGCTGCCGTAGGCAGATTTCTTAAGCCAACCCAAACCTTGTATTCATTTCTCATGCAGGTAATACAAACTTGAGCACCGTGTTCCGACAAACCTATTGCTAAGCCAAAAGCTTTTTGCCTATCTTCAGCCTTATAGGTCGTGCAGAGACGGTACAGCTCGTTGCCAGAGAACATTCCCTCACGGATCTCGTTGTGATGCCAAAACTTAAAGGGATGTACTAGCTCATGGGACAAGACTAAAGGCAACATGAAACCCTAACCAAGCTTCAAACGATTCTCTTCTTTGATAGATCAAGAATGGGAAGTATACATCTATACAAAGAGGGAGTTACTGAGAAGCCCTCGTATGCTCTTGTCTAAAATAGCACTAGCCACAAGGAATACTCGGTACTACCTTAGCGGCGATCGCACCCTAGGGAATGAAAGCGATAGAATACGAAATCTCTTGATTCTGGCTTGTTTTAGTAGAGGGTAAGGTTGGCTAGATAGAGCTTGCAGTAGTTTGCCTTCCCCTTAACTAAATCCGTGTGCTTAACTCATGATCTTTTTCAACTTAGTTCTTTGGATATCGGCGATCGCACTGTTAGGGCTGAGTTTAGTAACTGCTTGGTGGTACAAATTTTGGCTACTTGAGATTTTAGGGACGGGGTACTTGTGGTTTGCTGGAGCCACTCTGTTGCTATGGATCAGTGTGCTGCTGATCAAACCCTTACGACCCAAGCGGGGGCTACAAATTGTGCTAGCGATCGCGTTGATTTTCTATGCTCAATTTACACTAAGCTGGTATATCCCTAGACTCCGGGACATGAAGCCAGGCGGGGCACCTGTAACTGTCATGACTTATAACGTTAACTACCAGTTATGGGATACCACAACTACCGAAAAATTGATCAGAGCTTATCCTGCGGATATTTTTACCTTAGTTGAACCGACTAAAGAGCAAGCGACCGAGCTATGGAATGAAGTTAAAGATCTATATCCTCACTACTACCGAGCCACAGGTGGCAACCTCAGCTTGTTTAGCCGCTATCCCATTCAGGCTGCAAAGACAGACAACCTCCAATCAGCCCATCAAAGTCTCTTTGCTACTCTAGAAATTTCGGGTAAAACCATTCAAGTCGTTGCAGTTCGACCACCTGCGCCTCAAAATAAAAACTATTTTAATCGTCGTAACCAAGTTCTACGGACCTTGGCAGCTTATACGAAACAACAGAAAACACCATTGATTGTGATGGGTGATTTCAATACAACAGCGTGGTCATTTTATTTGCATGAGTTTAGCCAGCGATCGGGACTGCGTAATGCTTCTGTGGGCCATGGTCTGCATCCCACCTGGTATTATGCCACTTCTGCAAAGGCGACTCCCTCAACCCACAAGTTTTTCCAATTCATCAAGGTTCCTCTCGATCATATCTTTGTCAGTCCTAGCATACGAGTTGATCAGGTGATGACAGCACCTCCCGGCGTTTCGGATCATCGTCCCCTGATTGCTAAACTCAGGGTTTGATGTGCAATGGCTGGGAGGACTGGCAGGAACAGAAGGTATGCTACTTTCCGGGCCACCAGTGATATCGCACAGGTGATTGCCCGATTAAAGGTTCGCAGCCAATCCGATTATTGTTTGGATCAAGTCCATAGGGATCAGGCGACAGTACCCGGAAATTGCGATGCGGTATGTCATTACAAGTCAAGCTTGATAATTTTGGTGAAAGACAGATATCAGGATATGCAGGACTGCAATCAGCTTGTGATTGGCTCTGAGCACACAACTGAGTCAGATTAACAATCTGCCCCGCTTCTGTCTGGGCGTAGCAAGTTAAAGAAGCCAAGTTTGCGGGTTCTAGAGGATATTCGGTATTCTCAAAGAGAGAGCGACCAGAAGCAGCTTCAGGGCAGGCTAGGAGCGCGATCGCAGATAAGCTAGTAGCTAAGTTTAAACATTTCAGCATTGCATCTACCTAGTTTTAAGGCAGCGTTACATAGTTTTTCAAGAAGTTACGAGCTGATTCTGTATCGAGTCGGTAGGTGACATTCGTGGCTCGGCAGACGGAGTCTCCAGAGACGGTTATCGCAGCGACAACATTTGTAGCACCCAGGAAATTAGGTCCACCGGAGTCGCCAAAACAAGCACCACCATCCCCTGTAGCGGGATTTTGTGACATGCGGAGTACCGTAGGGTTAATGGCACTAAAGCTGGAAGTAGAAACCATGCGCAAATTGCTGCCACCAAAGCTTGGTTGCCCACCACCTACTTGCCGTTCTAAAGATCCATAGCCTACTGCCGTAAATTTTTTGTCCTTTAAACCATTTTTAGCAGCTTCTTGGTCAAAGAAACCTGCTGTCGGTAATTGAGCAGGGGTGATTCCAGTAACTGGTTGATCTAGCTCAATAACTCCAATATCCCCCGTATCCGATTGGCTCTTGTTGTAGCCCGGATTGATATGCATTTTCCCTGGAAAGCGAGTGGCACCCTCCGTCAGATCGGAGTCAAAGGAGACAAATGCTTGAGTGATGCCACGGGACTCAGCTGCTTCAATACAGTGGGATGCGGTTAAAAAAATCTTGGGAGAAATGAGCGTTCCTGAGCAAATTGCACGGAGTCCTCTTCCCGCGTCTACCATCATGGCACCTACATTCGGATGTCCATTGCCATCTGGTTCACCGTAGGTAATGGCTTGGGCAGGGGCGATCGCAAGCAATAAAATTCCTAAAGTCTGGGCACAGGTAAGGATGTTTCTTGGCACAGGATTTCCTCAAAATTGATGAAGTGATTCAATGCTCTTTAGCTTTTCAGCCGGGGAGCTGGGCTTGTAGATTGCATCTATCTCGTTGGGTTTATTATCACGATGCTAGTTGAGCGATTGCCTCCTCCAACTGCATGAGAGATTTTTCATCCTGTAAGGTTAAATACTTCTGGGTTACATGACGCTTTAGAGTAATAGAGGGAAACAGGCTAATTTCTCTTTCCTCAGGAGGCAGTAGCTTTAGCACCAGATATGGCGGTTTTGCATAGACTCTCGAATTTTATTGACAACAATGTTGTGATCGGTAATGTCATTCCCAGCTATTGGTATGAGGGGCGTTGTCCTCAAAGTGCTACTTGGTTGAGATTACCTCGTACCTCCTCAGCAGAAGCGATCGCTTTTGGTCTGATGCAACAGCTAGCCAAGGATACGGTTTACTCGCATGAGGGCAAAATGTATGGGGTGCTATTGGTAGAACTGCCATCCAGAGAACAGCGAGTTCTGAAAGCTTTTTCTGGGTTGCTGAACGGTCAAGGTCAAGTTGAAGGATGGGTGCCTCCAATTTCTGGGCGTGATCAAGTAGCAATGGTAGAAGTTCAGACAGTGAGGGAGCTAGATACCCTGAAACAGGAGATCATCACTCTGCAAGAATTGCCAGAACGGAGACAGTACCAACAGTTATGTCAGGACTGGGAACGACGCTTCGAGAGGATGAGCGATCGCCATCAAAAACACAAACAACAACGGAAAGAGAAACGCCAAATTTTCTCGGAGACACTGATTGGCAAAGATCTCGCGATCGCGCTGCAACAACTCGATGAAGCCAGCCGCCAAGATGGGATAGAACGACGACAGCTTAAACGGGAAAGAGATGTGGCGTTGCGATCGCTGCAACAGGTAGTGTCAACAGCAGACAGTAAAATAGGAGAACTGAAACAACAGCGTAAAGCTCTATCTCATCAACTGCAAACCCAAATGCAGCAGGCTTATTATTTGACCAATTTTGCTGGGCAATCTCTCTCCTTAGAACAATTGGTGTTGGGGTCTGCTCCGATGGGAACCGGAGACTGCTGTGCGCCTAAGTTACTGCATTATGCAGCCACTCACAATCTCAAGCCCTTAGCAATGGCGGAGTTTTGGTGGGGGCCAGCGTCGGTTAGCGGAGATAAAGTTCAGGGAGAGTTCTATGGTGCTTGTGCAGAGCGATGTCAGTTATTAATGGGATTTCTCCTCGCAGGATCTACTATAAGCCCCCCCAACCCCCCAATAGTGGAGGGAACAAAACAGCTAATTTTCCCCAGTGTGAAAGGGGTAGGGGAACCGAATGCAGAGAGTTTAACTATTCTCTACGAAGATCAGTGGCTAATTATTGTTGATAAACCTGCGGGACTGCTCTCTGTACCCGGACGCTATCGCGATCGCCAGGATAGTGTGCTCAGTCGCTTACGGTATCTCCTGCCAGATGGTGCAGCACTTTTGCCTGTGCATCGGTTGGATCAGGACACTTCAGGGATTTTGGTGCTGGCTCGTGATCCAAAAACACATCGACAATTAAGCCAGCAGTTTCAAGCGCAGCAAGTGCAGAAGGTTTATGAGGCAGTCTTAGCGGGTCTCGTTGCCAGGGGGCAGGGTGTGATTGAGCTGCCGTTGTGGGGAGATCCTAGCGATCGCCCTTATCAAAAAGTAGATTGGCAGCAGGGTAAACTGAGCATCACCCGCTTTCGCGTTATAGCGAGAGAAGGAGATCATACTCGTCTAGAGTTTTTTCCAGTGACAGGACGGACCCATCAGCTCAGGGTGCATGCGGCTGATCTACAAGGATTGGGGATACCAATATTGGGCGATCGCCTATATGGATGCAACGCAGATTCTAAGCGATTACATCTCCATGCCAGAAAGCTCCGCCTCCAGCATCCCCAATCTGGCAAAACGCTACATCTAAAATCTGAAACTCCTTTTTAGAGGGTTTGTCGTTGTTCGCAAAGTCGCTGATGAGCCGCAGTGAAATCGTCGGTTGTGATTTGAATACGAGTGGGGTCAGTAAGACCTTGCTTGCGATAGCGACGGATGGCTTCTAGAGCGGCTTGGTTGCTTAACAAAGTGAGGTCAGCGCCATTCCAACCCTCGGTTTGGGTAGCCCAGTGAGCTAGATTTACTTCAGCTAAGGGGCGATCGCTGTTGTGAACTTGCAAGATGGCGAGACGACTGGCTTGATCGGGTAAATCAACCTTCAGTTGTAAGTCTAGGCGGCCCGATCGCAATAAGGCAGGGTCTAGAGCTTCTGGACGATTCGTGGCTCCTATCAGCAGAACATTGGGGCATTCGTGCAGACCGTCTAGTTCCGTGAGGAGTTGACCAACGACGCGATCGCTGACGCCTGAATCTCCAAAACTGCCTCTGGCTGGGGCTAGTGTGTCAATCTCATCAATAAAGACCACACAGGGAGCGGCTTGTCGGGCTTTGGTGAACAGTTCCCGCACTGCTTGTTCGGAAGCACCGACCCACTTGCTCAGCAGTTCCGGGCCGTTAACTGCAATAAAGTTAGCACGGGCTTGAGAGGCCACTGCTTTAGCCAGCATGGTCTTACCTGTGCCTGGAGGCCCCCAGAGCAGGATACCGCGTGGCGCTTTGGCTTTGGTGCGTTGGTAGAGTTCGGGATAGAGCAGTGCTCCCTCAACCGATTCTTGTAGGGTTTGCTTCAGGCTCTCCAGCCCACCGATCGCATCCCAGGAGACATTGGGTGCTTCTACCTCCACCGATCGCAAGACCGCTGGCTTGATCTCCTTAATCGCCTGGAGAAAATCTGCTTGGGATACCGTCAAGTTTGCAGAAATAGGACCATCTAAAGCAGGTGCATGTCGCCGCAGGGCAGTATAAGCAGCCTTTTGGCATAACGCTTTCAGGTCGGCGCCCACCATGCCTACAGAGAGATCCGCGATCACCACCAGATCTACTGATCGCTCTAGCGGCATGGTCTGACTTAAGATCCTGAGAATCTCTAACCGTCCCACTCGGTTGGGCACACGGAATTGCACTTCTCGGTCAAAGCGTCCCGGACGGCGTAGGGCAGGATCAAGATGATCGGGGCGATTGGTAGCAGCGAGAACAATCACGCCCTTACTCTTGGCAAAACCATCCATCAAGCTCAGCAGTTGGGCAACTACCCGCTTTTCCACCTCTCCTTCTACCTTGGCGCGATCGGGAGCGAGGGTGTCAATCTCGTCAATGAAGACAATGCAGGGAGCCGATCGAGCGGCTTTCAAGAAAATGCTTCGCAGGCGCGCCTCGGCTTCCCCGTAGTACTTGCCCATCACTTCCGGGCCGACGATCGCAATGTAGTTCACCTCTAGCTCTTGGGCCAGGGCACGGGCTGTCAGCGTTTTGCCTGTACCGGGAGGTCCAGCTAGCAGCACTCCCTTAGGTGGCTCCAATCCCAACGAAGTCAGCAAATCTGGACGTTTCAGCGGTAGCTCAACTAACTCTCGCAGTTCTCTAATCACCTCAGACAAACCGCCCACACCTGCCAAAGAGACAGGGGCAACGCTACCAGCTGGGGGAGGTGTAATAATGACTTCGTCCGTCGTCGAGGATGGCGGAGGTGAAGTAGGTCTGGACTGGACTCGACTCGCAGAAGTAGAGTTTTGACGCTCAGCCGGGGCTTCTCTGCTACTTTCGGAGGTGGAGCTTTTGGTAGAGCTACGCCGCACCTCTGCCTGGAACTCTTCCGGCTCAGCTCTGCCTTCCAGCGTTCTGACAATCTCTAACAGACCCTCAAATCCTTGATCTAAGAGGTCTTCAAATTCTTTGAGTAGGTCATCCATAAATTTTTGTCCGCATCGCGGGCGGGGGCTGGCTGGAAAGTGGCTGGAGAAAGTGGGCAATTGCTTCCCACCCGCTCGGTGTTCTCAGGGGTGCTTCCAGTATAGACATCCCAGTTCGGAGCAGATTGACGAGTGTGTAGGGGTCGTTACACTTAGGCGTGATGCCCTAAACTTAGCGACCTGAACACTTGATAAAGCAGGGTGAGAACAATGGGAATAAGGATGGGGATGGCGACCAGCAACCCTTGTTTGCCAAAGCGGATTTCTTGGCCATCGGCTTTGAGCACAGCCACAACAGCCACAATGCCCATAATTACCCAGACAAAACCAAACACAATAAAGAAGGTGAATGGAATATCCTGCATACTCTGCTCCTATGTTTTTTGGCTCACTTCTCTAGCGATTTACTTCTAGGCTAGCTTTGAGACCAAGGTTTGCCCTCCTCCCGTCGATACGCTAGCTTCGCTCATAGATTTTCTGGCCTAGAGGGGCGATCGCCTGAGCTCAAATTTAGGAGAGAACTAGTAGAAAATCCGTCGAATGGTGATTCAGGATTAATCTAAATCAGCAGAAAATTTTCAAAGGCATCATTCAACAAAAACTGCCTGAAGCAACAGTCAAGGAGTTCTATTGGCGCTCTCACCAGACTTTCGAGAACCCTCATTGCCGCACCCGCTCCAGCGAGTCTTGGGCAGTTTAAGTGCTTACCGCTGGACTGCGATCGGTGCTTTGTTCAGCACCCTACTCCTGACCGCTGCCTATGCGGTGACGCCTCAACTATTTCGTTGGGGCATTGATGCAGGGATTGCTCAGAGAAATTTGCGGGTAGTTCTCTATAGTGCGGGCTGGATGGTGGGGGCCGCGATCGCCAGAGGTTTATTTAACTTTGGTCAAAGCTTTTGGGCAGAGGCAGCGTCTCAAGGTGTGGCCTACGATCTGCGGAATAAAATTTTTAGTAAGATTCAAAACCTCAGCTTCAGCTATCACGACCAATCGCAAACTTCACAACTACTGACTCGCGTTACCAGTGATATTGAGCAAATCCGCACGTTTTTAAGCACCAGCTTGATGCAGGTCATTAGTGCGATCGTGACATTGGTGAGCGTCGCTGTAATTTTGCTGCTGATGAATTGGCGACTAGCACTGATTACGCTGACTGTGGTGCCGATGGCGGGATGGCTGATGGCCCAATTCCTCAGCAAAACGAGTAGCTTATTTGGGCAAGTGCAACAGCAACTCGGTGATTTGAACGCAGTATTGCAGGAGAACTTGTTTGGCGTGCGAGTGGTGAAAGCGTTTGTGCGTGAGTCTACCGAAACGGCACGCTACACAACGCTGAATGACGCTTTGGTCAAGACCAATATGAAGACCATTCGCGCCATTCACGACACGTTTCCTTTTATCTTTTTGCTGAGTAATTTAGTCACCGTAGTTGTCGTGGGCTACGGCGGTGCAGCGGTGATTGGTGGGCGCTTCTCGATTGGAGAACTAGTCGCGTTCAACTCCTACTTGCTCCTAATTCTGCAACCGATTCTGTTGATTGGTTTTGCCGCTCCTGCGATCGCTCAGGCTGCTGCTTCGGCAGAACGAGTATATGAGGTAGTAGATGCCAAAATTGAGATCCGCGATCGCCCCCATGCCAGCTTGTTTGACAGTTGCGTGGGCAGAATCACGTTTGAGCATGTTTTCTTCCGTTATCCCGGAGCTACAACCGAGGCTCTAAAAGGCGTTTCTTTTGAAACCAAACCCAAAGAACTGATTGCAATTTTGGGCATGACGGGTTCTGGTAAAAGCACCATCATGAACCTGTTACCGCGCTTCTATGATGTCACCTCTGGCTCAATCCGGATTGATGGTCGAGATGTGCGAGACTTCACCCTGGAGAGTTTGCGATCGCACATTGGCATTGTTTTCCAAGAAACCACCCTATTCTCTGGCACTCTCTACAAAAACATTGCCTATGCCAAACCAGATGCAACTCTAGAAGAAGTGATTGAGGTGGCAAAAACCGCCCAAATGCACGACTTTATCACCAGCTTACCGGATGGCTACGAAACCATTGTGGGAGAACGTGGCGTGGGCTTGTCGGGAGGCCAAAAACAACGGATTGCGATCGCCCGAACTCTCCTGACTGACTACAAAATCCTCATCCTAGATGACAGCACCTCTGCCGTCGATGCCAAAACTGCCGCCCAGATCCAAACGGAACTCGACAACCTGATGCGGCAAAAAGCTTGCACAACTTTTGTGATCGCCCAACGCATTAGTACCGTTCAGAATGCCGATCGCATTTTACTCATGGATAAAGGAAGACTAATGGCGCAGGGAACCCATGAGGAATTGATGTGTAACAGTCCACTGTATGGAGCGATTTTAGAATCCCAAGTAAAGCATTTAAACTAATAGTCATCGTTTTTTGTTAAGTAATTTCTTGTGGAGAACTAAAAAATAAAGGGATAGCCGTATATGTTCTTTTCTCAAGAATACAGAATCAGTAAGATTGTAGAACATGATTGGTTTGACGCAAGACTTGATGATGATACAAAACTTTTTATAGATCCGTTTCTAATATTTGAAACAGATGTTCCACACTTTAGAAATACGCGTAATAAGTTTGTTGACTTCTTTAAGGTAGCTTTTGACCTTGCCATTAAGACGAAAGGCTCTGAATTACACCCTGCATACAAAAAACTTAAAAATATGTTGACTTTCCCTGAGGTTCCAGAGTTGTGTCTTGGATACTCTCAAGGAAGTACCTCAGGCTCAGGAACAGGTGGTGGTTTTGCGACGATACTTGCTGGAGGAATTTTGGATGCCATTTCACTGGGAAGAATGAGCCTGAATCACTTTGAGGAATTAGAGATTTTTACGACTGGAATCGGAAAAGACAGGGTTAGCGATGTTACTGCAAATATTTTGAAACAAGAGTTTATTCAATACACAAAACAAATATGTGATGAACTAAATATTCCAACCAGAAATTTTCATATCAAAAACATTCATTTTGACGAGAGGAACCTACGCTGGAACAGTGCCTACTATCGCCTTCCTCAAAATCCTTATCGTCTTAAGCAAGCAGTGATTTTAGTGCCATCCTCCTTTTTGCGCCTAAGTCCTGCGATTAGTTCTACTGGTTTCATGGATTATATCTGGGAATACAAGGATGAAGAGATAAGGAATGACTTGAATTATTTGATATATGAAGAAATAAAAGAAAAGATCAAGAAAAAAGATTTAGAAGAAGGTGAGGAATTTGTAGAAGAGGAAACTAAAAAGAGAAATCTCAAAACAAAATCAATTTCTGTTCAGATTGCCAAGAAACATCCTGAATGGATAGATGAGTTCATAGATCACATAGAAAATGAAGTTGAAATCCTACCATATGATTTAGAGCAGGATAAAAGTAGATTATACCAACCGCATAAGACTACAGCAGAAAAAGTTGCTGAGAAAACCACAAACTTTATATATTCCAACCCTCTGCAACTGACGGCAATAGATTCTAGAACCTTTCTTGATTCTATTAACATGATGATTGAGCAATATCGAGTATTCATTGAGGAGAATGCTGGTTGGGAACTGCTTTGGAATGAGAAACGAAGCTTGCAGACTAAGAAAAAATCTGAAGAGGAGTACGAGGAATCAAAAAAAATACAAAGTAGTGATAATCAGCATCTTAATAAGGATAGTAACGCGGCCCTTGATATTCAGCCCGATACTGCTTCCCAAGTAAGCTTCTCTGATTCTTTAAATGAACTGGATGAGCAAAAAGAAGATTTGGATGATTCTAATAATAGAAATAATGGCAAGAAAAAAGAAGAGCGCGTACCTAAAAAGGAAAATGCAGCTCAAATCACCTTTGTTTCGGTAGTCAGAAGCTACTGTCAGGCGAATAATATTGATTTAACTAGAGAAGCGAATATTGGTAGAGGACCTGTAGACTTTAAATTTTCGTCTGGATATAGCGATCGTGCTCTTTTAGAAGTGAAGCTTGCAAGCAATCCAAAGTTATTGAAAGGTTTAGAGAGCCAACTTACTACTTACCTGAGAGCAGAACAAATTAAGTATGGCTACTACTTGATCATATTTCACTACAAAGAAGACCTAAAGAAAATTGAGGAGGTTCGCGAGTCTATTGATGTAATAGCAGAAAGATATGCAGTTGATTTAAAACTGATTGCAATAGATGCAAGTTTGGAAAAACCTTCAGCTTCTACTTTGTAATTAAACTCAAAACACAAACCTTGGAAACTGTTTTCTGAAAATGTAGAGTGAAGTTAGAGGAAATTAATGAAAAGTGCAGAGCCAATTGTCGCAGCGGAGCAAAAGGCGAGCCGTCAGCTCTCAACCTTGCAGCGCTTTCTGCAATATCTCCGACCTTATAAAAAAGAGGTTCCGATCGCTCTCCTTTTAGTAGCGATCGGTGCTGCAACTCAGTCTATTGGTCCCTTTCTCATTGGTTGGTCAATTGACAACCTCATCATCCAAGGAAATCTATCAGGATTGCTGTTGATGTTAGCATTGCTAGCGTTAATTTATATCCTGGGCATCACAGCGATCCGAGGTCAGATCTTGCGGGTGGGCTGGATTATGCAGCGGTTGCTGGGTCAACTTCGCCAAGATATTTTCACCAAGATTCAGAGTCTCCCGATCAGCTTTTTCGATCGCAGTGAAGCGGGTGATTTGATGAGCCGTCTGCTAAATGATGTGAACACCGTGAATCAGGCATTTGGCCAGACGATCGCGCAAATGCTGGGTAACACATTCAGCTTGTTCGGCATCATTATTGCCATGTTCTCGATCAACTTCAAGCTAGGGTTATTGAGTAATTTGGCAGTGCCCCTGATGATCTTTACCACTAGCTTTTTTGCGCGCTGGGCCAGAGCTAGGTTCCGCGTCACCCGTCAGACCATTGGCGATCTCTCGGCCAAGTTAGAAGAAGGCATCACCAGTGTCCGAGAAGCCCAAGCCTTTAACCGTGTAGAGTTGAATATTGCAGAGTTTGATTTGGTAAATGCGGCTAACCGGGATGCCAATGTCCAAGCGGTCGCGATTACTGCGGCGTTTCTCCCCTCCATCGATTTTCTCAATACCTTGGCGACGGCTGCGGTATTGGCCTATGGCGGTTACTTAGCAGTAACGGGAGCCGCCACCGTGGGAGTAGTGACGGCTTTCTTGCTGTATGTGCAGCAGTTCTTTCGCCCTATTCAAATTCTCAGCCAATTCTACACACAAGCGCAATCAGCCCTAGCAGGTTTGGAGCGAATCTTTTTGCTACTCGATGAACCCTCTCAACTCCAGGACGCTCCTGACGCGACAGAAATGCCATCGATTCAGGGAGAAGTGGCTTTTGAAAATGTCGCCTTCGGTTATAGCCCCAATCAATTAGTGCTGAAGGAAGTCAATCTCTGTGCAAAACCAGGCCAAATGATTGCTTTGGTGGGGCCAACGGGAGCCGGGAAGAGTACAATTATTAACTTGATTCTGCGCTTCTATGATGTGACGGGTGGGGCAGTCAAAATTGATGGAGTAGATATCCGCAGTGTTACCCAAGCCAGCCTGCGTCGTCAGATTGGCATCGTTTTGCAAGACAATATTCTCTTCAGCGGCACTGTAGCAGAGAACATTGCTTTTGGTTCTCCTCATGCGACTCAAGCAGATATTGAAGCTGCTGCTCAACTCGCGAATGTGCATGAGTTTGTCATCTCCCTACCGCAGGGATACTCGACTCAATTAGGAGAGCGAGGAGCACCGCTCAGCCAAGGACAACGGCAACTAGTCAGTATTGCTCGCGCTGTCTTGATCGACCCCCGAATTCTAATTCTTGATGAAGCCACTAGCAGCATTGACACCCGCACTGAAGCTTTAGTCCAAGATGCGATCGCCCGTCTCCTAAAGGGTCGTACCAGTTTCGTGATCGCCCATCGCCTCAGCACTGTCACCCAAGCCGATCAAGTTCTAGTGATTCAGCAGGGACAAATTGTAGAATCTGGCACTCATGCCGAACTAATCGCTCAACAAGGTATCTACGCCAACCTCTACGCCCTTCAACTCGGTGCACCTACAGCCTGATCAGTACTGATCAATGTATTGATCTAAGCTGCATAATTTAAGTAGCGGTCAGGAACGGTGCTGCCATGACGATTGATCTCGACCGCATTGATGCCATTCAAGACTACGATGAGGCGATCGCGAGCTTAGAAGCATTTGTTGCAGAGCTGACCAGAGAATTTGCTAGGTCTAGGGTGTGGTAACAAACCAATCAATCAGCTTACGAGCAATGCTTGGCTTGGACGGAACTGGAGGCAAGTTGCGTTTATGAAACCAAGCGGCATCAGTTAACTCTTCTGGTTGCATGACGATCTCGCCACTGACGTAGGTAGCCGTGAAGCCAATCATCAAGGAGTTGGGGAAGGGCCAAGGCTGCGATCCAAAATAACGGATATCCTTGATCTCAATGCCCACTTCTTCTCGTACTTCTCGCGCTACAGTCTCTTCCAATGACTCTCCTGGTTCTACAAATCCAGCTAGCACACTGTACATGTTGGATGGAAAGCGAGGAGCCCGCGCAAGGAGTACTTCATCGCCACGCGAGATCAGGACAATCACGGCGGGAGAGAGACGCGGGTAATTCGTTAAACTGCATTTAGGGCAACGCTTTACTCGCTCGGTAGGTAGTTGAGTCGTGGGAGTGCCACAGCAACCACAATACTGATGGGTCCGATCCCACTCCATGATCTGGATTGCTCGACTGCTCACGCCATATAGCTCTTCGCCTAAAGCACCATATAGCTCGCGGAGCCCTCGCACAGCCATATTCTCTGGGATTGCTGTTTCTTGGGGAAGTTCTGCGGAGTAGCAAGGCTCACCATCTAGGGTGCCGAGAAACTGAGTCCGCACAGGCACTAAGCCGATTGCCGCCAAGTTGATCAGGTGGGGGGGTATGGTGTGAGTACCATTGATCTGAACCAATAATTTGTTACCCAGAAACGCAAACCACCAAGCAGGGCTAGATTGAACTTCGGGGGCAGCAGTACCAGGAATGAACGTTCGATGCATAACAGGAGCACATTACGGCCTCTATCCTATCACTGCGATCGCGATGACCTAGCACTCTGAACTAACACGCTACTATGAACTACTATGAATTGGATGAATCAGGCTGTCGTTGCACCACCGCAGTCACAATGCCAATCCCGAACGCTGCGAGGAGAGCAAAACCTAAAAGTAATTGGCTATCCTCGAAGATACCTGCGCCCGCTGCCACCCAAAGCGGTTTAGCGACGAGAATGCTGAAGACTAAAGCCAGCAAATAGCTGTGCCAGCGCACTTGAGTCAGGCCAACGCCGTAGGCAGCAAAATCAAATAAGCCAGTCATAAGAAAACCCGTCATCAGGAAAAAGTTGCGCTCTAAATGGCGTTGAGCCAGACGATCGACTTTCTCCATAAATTGCTGCCCGACAAATCGCTCCACCAAGCTGCGTCCATAACGACGGGCAATGTAGAAATTGAAGGTACAAGAAGCTAAATCTGCTAAGGCTACAATCAGCAGCCCTTCAGCAAAGCCAAACAGGCCGCCTGCCAAAATGGCGTAGGCCGTTCCCGGCAGCACTGGCAAGATGATGCTAGTAAAGCGCAGTGCAAATACGATCGCAGGTGCCCAAACTCCAAATTGATCCACCTGCTGACGAATTCGCTCAATTCCCACTTGGTTGAGTAGGCCGATCGCTAAAACAATCAGAACTCCGATTAGCACCCAGCGCAGTAGGTTGATCCATTTGTTCATACAGCGTTCCCTTCTCAGACTTTACATGGTGGCATAAAAGCACCCTGGATCGGACTGAAAGCGCGATCACTAAGATGAGCCGCTCGGAGGATTTATGAGAAAGGGTAAGCCGCCTATGTTGATTTGTGACATCTGCAACAGAAAGTTGATGCGACATCGGAAATCATGTTAATTATAAAGAAAATCTTAAGGGGTGGAGGATGCAATGATGACTCCTAAAATGATGCGTCAGCTCTGGAGCTTAGTGGACACGACACAAGTCAGCACTCTGCTGCAATTTGATGATTCTGCCTTGGCGCAGTTACTCCTCAAGCAGCTCACCGCAGAGCAGCCCATTGATGCTCAAACAGCCAGCAGCCTCAATACTTATATTCAAGCGAAGTTGCCTTTAATTCGTGATACCGCTGAAAGCCGCCTCTGTGCTCGGTAAAGTCATTCATTGGCGTTTGCGACAACAGCACCGATTATCCAGCTCCTTTGCGGACTTCATTTAAATAAATATATTTATGCATTCCTGGTTCGGCGTCGCTTTGGTAGCGTATTTGATCGGAGCCGCGATCGAAGGAATTACTACTGCCAACCAGCTCTCCCATTTGGTTCCAGAACTCTTAAAAGGTACACAAGAGAAGCCCGCAGAGTGTCCTGAAACACCTGTAGAAGTTTTACAAGTTTTTTTAGTCATTACCGCTGTCAGTGTGGGTGGAGCCTTTTTCTGGCCCTGTCGCTTGTTGCACCGCTCTATCAAAGAACAACATCACAGCTAGGCCCGCCCATACTGGGTTGGAGTAGAAACATGCTGGGCTAGAAACAGTAAGGCTCAACTCAAGATTTACCCAAAACATAGGGCAGAAAAGCCCGCCGAACTTCCGAAGCTCCCCGTAAACTTGGCTCGATGGTGGCGGTGAACCATGAGGGGTCACCCGTCAAAAAGTGAGCATGGATGTCTACTAACTGCCCATAGCGCGTCGCAATTTCTTGGATAGCTGTGTTGATGCGTCGAAGATTAGTGCGGGCGATCGCCGGATCAACTCCTGAAAAGTTGCGCTGATCATCTCCTAGAGTGGGGTCGTACACATTACCTAACAAAATCGGACGAATCGGCAACTGTTGCACAAAGGTGTCAAGGTCATTAGCAAATGTGGTGATCCCTGGACCTGAATCGCGAATTAGTCCTCCTAACAAATCATTGCCACCAATGGTAATCAACGCGATCGCTTCACCTTCAGCCTGTAATCCCTGCACCTGAGATGGTAGCCATCTGACGGTTGCCCCATCCTCAGCTCGATGCTCCAGGCGAGCCGTTCCTTGCGACTGCAAATCCTGACCTTGGAATTCGGGAAACAGGCGATCGTCATTACGCACTAGCAGTTGCCCCGGATGCACTCCGTACTCGTTGTACCGCCCACAATCTAAAATCGAATCGCCAAAGGTGTAGAGAGTTACCATTGCTTGCTCACGCCTAACACAACCAAGAAGAGCCAGAACTCCTGCCTCTCCAGCGATCGCCTGGATAAACTGTCGTCGCGTCGAGCGAAATGGAGCCATCATACTCTCCTCCAGATTGACCGTAACATGGGAGGTAAAAAAGGAGATTGATCAGAAGATAGATTTATCCGCGTCACGCCCAGTTATTACTACACTGGATGATTAGAGAAATGAGCATCTATCTACGAGGATCACACTATTGCAATCACAAGGGCGATCGCAGACTATGGCAAGTTTTTGTTAGAACAGAGTAGCAGGCTCATTTTTAGGTTCCATGACTGCCACAGGCATCAACCCTTATCTAGCTGGCAACTTTGCCCCGATCCGTAGCGAAATTACTGTCGAAGACCTCCCAGTGCTGGGAGAACTTCCGGCTGATCTCAGCGGCATGTTTGTCCGCAATGGCCCCAACCCACAATTTCCGCCCCTTGGTCGCTACCATTGGTTCGATGGAGACGGCATGTTGCACGGGGTACAGATTCAAAATGGTAAAGCCAGCTACCGCAACCGCTACGTCCGCACGATGGGATATGAAGCCGAGCGAGCAGCAGGCAAAGCCTTGTGGGGTGGCATGTTGGAACCCACACCTCTCGATAATCCCTATGGCCCTGTCAAGAACGCTGCTAATACTGCCCTAGTCTGGCATCGCGATCGCCTACTCGCCACTTGGGAAGGTGGTGCACCCCACGCCGTTACGGTACCTGAGCTAGACACCATTGGCCCCCATACCTACCAGGGCAAACTCACCTCTGCCGTCACCGCTCATCCCAAAGTAGACCCCGTAACAGGCGAAATGCTGTTCTTTGGCTACTCTCTCTTCCAGCCGCCCTATTTGAGATACAGTGTTGTTTCTCCTGAAGGGGAACTGGTTCGGACCGTTCCGATTGACTTGCCTGTGGGTGTGATGATGCATGACTTTGCCATCACTGAGCACTACACGATTTTTCTTGATCTACCAATGGAGTTTCGTTTAGAACGGATGCAACAGGGACAACCTCCCTTGGTATTTCGACGCGATCGCCCTAGTCGCTTTGGCATCCTGCCCCGTCATGGAGACAACAGTTCTATTCGTTGGTTTGAAGCTCCCAGCTGCTATATCTTCCACACGCTCAATGCTTATGAATCCGGCGATGAAGTGATTTTACTGGCCTGTCGGATGAGCGAGGTAGATGTCCTCGGTGCTGCCGATTCACCTATGCATGACGAGAGTGACCTCTCTCAGGATGATTCTGCTGCTCCTTGTCTGTATTGTTGGCGCTTCAACCCCAAAACAGGTGAGGTTCATGAGGAGAAAGTGAGCGAGCTCCCTGGCGAATTTCCTCGGATTAACGAGCACTATACAGGCCGCCCAAACCGCTATGGTTATTTAGCGAAAAGCGCTCAGGGTTCTATGCCCCGGTTCGATGGTTTCATTAAATATGACTTCACGACTGGAGCGACCCAAGTTCATGAATTTGGCAGAGGACGTTATGGCGGAGAAGGTGTCTTTGTACCCCGACCTGACGCTACGGCTGAGGATGATGGCTGGCTGATGACCTATGTGCATGACCAGACCACAGACACCTCCGAATTAGTGATGATTAACGCTCAGGATTTCGCTGGAGAACCTGTTGCCCGTATCCCTCTACCGCAGCGAGTCCCCTACGGGTTTCATGGCATTTGGGTTCCATAAACTCGTTAGCTCTGGCTTTATTCAGGCTGCGATCGCCCTGAGGATGACATTGACTGGAAGTTAAACCTAAAATGAAGCATCACTTCAATCAAAGTTGATTTAACAGGATTTAATGCAAAAAGTATCATCTCCGCCCTCCACTTTAATCGCTGCTGGTTTTCATGCTCTTTCCGATCCACTGCGTCTCCAGGTTTTGGATTTGCTCAGAAGTCAAGAGCTTTGCGTTTGCGATCTCTGTGAGGCTTTAGCAGTCAGCCAATCCAAGCTGTCTTTTCATCTAAAGGCGTTGAAGGAGGCGCAACTTGTCCAAGCCAGGCAGGAGGGACGCTGGATTTATTACAGTCTCAACTTGCCTCAGTTCGTAGTTTTAGAACAATATCTATCCGAGTTTCGTCGTTTCAGCCCGATCTTACCTGCTCGCAGTTGTCGAGATAACGCTTAACCCCTATCGAACTTACTTTGAGCCATATCGTTGCAAGTCTATCAGTAACAAAACCTGCTTGACATATCAATTTTTATTGAAATAATGGATGTAGTTTCGGTATTAAGTTGCACATGCGGGCAGCAAAGACTTTGGTAAAACCAAGGCAATGGAGAACCAATCACCTGACGTTTCCTGCCTGTCGGCGGGAAGCGATCGCGGAAGCGGTGGGGACATTTATCCTGGTGTTTGCGGGCACCGGAGCTGTCATGGTGAACCAAATCAGTGATGGTGCTGTGACTCACCTGGGTATTAGCTTTGTCTTTGGTGCCATTGTTGCTGCCTTAATCTATACGCTGGGACACATTAGTGGAGCGCACTTTAACCCCGCCGTCACGCTAGCCTTCTGGGCCAGTGGCTTCTTCCCCCGCAAGCATGTCATAGCTTATATCTTGGCTCAGTCTTTCGGTGCCGTGGTTGCCTCAGTCGCACTGCTAGCCTCCCTAGGGCCCGTCGCTAACTTAGGGGCAACACTTCCCTTAAACGACAATTGGCTGCAATCGTTGGTGCTGGAAACGATTTTGACCTTTATTCTCATGTTCGTGATTCTGGGGTCTGGTCTCGATCGCCGGGCTCCCATTGGTTTTGCGGGAGTAGCTATTGGACTAACGGTGGGACTAGAAGCCGCCTTTATGGGACCGATTACAGGAGCCAGCATGAACCCAGTGCGATCGCTTGGCCCCGCTTTGGTTTCGGGTCTATGGCAGCATCATTGGTTGTATTGGGTGGCTCCCATCTTAGGCGCACAATTAGCTGTCTTGATTTACCGCCAGCTATCTAATAACTTTCAAGACATCATTCGAGATATTACCTAGTGCTTCACTCCATTAGATTTGTGGTGTTGGGCGGGCTTCGCCCGCCCAACACCAACCAGCAAAATTAATGTGGTGACTTCCTAAAAACACTATTGAATTGGAGCAACTTGCGATGAAACGTGTGATGTTTGTGTGCAAAAAGAACTCTGCCCGCTCTCAAATGGCTGAAGGCTTTGCCAAAAACTTAGGTCAGGGAGTTTTACAAGTCACCAGTTCCGGGTTAGAGGCCAGTCAGGTTCGCCCAGAGGCGATTGCGACCATGAAAGAGATTGGGATTGATATTAGCAATCAAACTTCTGATGCTCTGAGTGATTTCAATCCAAATAATTTTGATGTGGTGATCTCCCTCTGTGGTTGTGGTGTGAACTTGCCACCTGAATGGGTAACAAGGGAAGTCTTCGAAGACTGGCAGCTAGATGACCCAGCCGAGCAGCCTGAGATTTTCCCAAGAGTCCGAGATGAAATTAAAGTACGGGTGACTCAGCTAGTCGCATCCCTGAAGGAAGCAACTGCACCTCTTGGATAGTGATTTACCTAACTATTTCGTCTTTATTTAGAACAGCCACATCTCTATGACATCCTTCGATCATCCCCCTAGAATCTTGTTCTTGTATGGTTCCTTAAGAGAGCGCTCCTATAGCCGCTTGTTAGCAGAAGAGGCGGCTCGGATTATTCAAGAATTTGGAGCTGAGGTAAAGTTTTTCGATCCGCGAGAACTCCCGATTTACGGCAGTGTCCCGGATACTCACCCCAAAGTGCAGGAATTACGAGAGTTGAGCCAGTGGTCAGAAGGCCAAGTCTGGTCTAGCCCAGAGATGCATGGTCAGATTACGGGCATTCTGAAAAACCAAATTGACTGGATTCCCCTCAGCATTGGAGCGGTTCGTCCCACTCAAGGGAGAACTTTGGCGCTAATGCAAGTGAGTGGGGGTTCTCAGTCCTTCAACGCTGTTAATACCATGCGGCTGCTCGGTCGCTGGATGCGAATGTTTACCATTCCCAATCAGTCTTCGGTTGCCAAAGCTTACCAAGAGTTCAACGAAGATGGCACGATGAAAGATTCGCCCTACCGCGATCGCGTGGTGGATGTGATGGAAGAACTTTATAAGTTCACTCTACTACTACGACATCAGGTAGACTACCTCACCGATCGCTACAGTGAGCGTAAGGAAAAGGCTGCTAAGCAAGCCGCTGAAGTGGCGAACCAAGCCTTAGAAGCGACTCGTTAGGATAAGTTGCGTCGGTATAGCCACCGCGATCTCTCAGCAAATTTCTAGTTGAATCAAACTCTATAAATCTCGTAAAGCCTTCTGCTATCTTGCTTGGGCAGTCTTAGGTGGTCTTGAGGCTCTCGTTAAATTTCTGAGAGCCTCATTTTGTTGTGTAACAACTTAGATCCTTCATTAATAAATGTTGCAGCTCTTTGATCCCATTGCTAGCTTGTGAAAGTTCTGTTTCTCACCGAGGTTCCTCTCGTATTTCAAGACTTGCCGAGAAGATAACTTTAGGGAGTTATTTGGTTCGGTATCAGCTCACAACAAGACCTCAATTTTGGAGGCTTTGGTTATGGATATTCAAGGAAAAACAGCCCTTGTGACTGGGGCTTCTCGCGGGATTGGTCGTGCGATCGCCTTAGAACTCGCTCAGCAAGGGATCAAACGCTTGCTCCTAGTGGCCCGCGACCAACAACGGTTAACCGCGATCGCCACAGAGATTGAAGCGCTGGATGTAGAAGTTGTAACTTTGGCTCTAGATCTATCTCAACCTGTGGCAGTCAGCATTGCGATCGCTCAAGCTTGGCGAGATTATGGCCCAATTCATCTGTTGGTCAACTGTGCTGGCATTGCCCATCAGGTGCCTTTTTTGCAGTCGAAGCTGTCAAACGTCCAAGACGAGATTGCGGTCAATCTAGTGGGGATGTATACCATCACCCGTCTCATTGCCCGACGCATGGCAGCCCAGCGACAAGGACAAATTGTAAATGTTTCTAGCTTGATGGGTAAGGTCGCAGCCCCCACGATGGCCACCTATTCCGCCACCAAGTTTGCAATTTTAGGATTCACTCAAGCCTTAAGGGGTGAGTTAATGGCTTACAACGTTCAGGTAGCAGCCTTGTTACCCTCTCTGACGGAAACAGACATGGTCCGAGACCTCCACTGGTTCCGCTGGGCCATTCCCATGACTCCCCAGCAAGTAGCGCAGTCATTAGTGACTGGGCTGCGCAAGGAATCTGCTGAGATTTTAGTCGGATGGCAAGGTCATTTAGTCGCCTGGTGCCATCGGATTGCGCCTGGGTTATTAGAGAGGATTCTCCTGATCTCGGCTCCCCTGCCGCGCCAGAGATATCCCATGCAACATATCCCTGCTACGGATAGTTCAGCAGAACTTTAATCTCCAAGCTAGCCCCAAGTGCTAGGAAATGTATCCTAATGCTTGGGGCTAGCCATGTTCTAGACAGAGGCTTCGTACAAGGCAAAAGTCTTGGCTGGAATCTCGGCTAACTCATTAATTCCTAGCTTGTCTGGCAGAGTTGAACCAGATCCTAACCATTTGGGTTCAGAGCTATCGAGAATTTTTTGCCAGTTTTGGCTATGTGGATCTGCCTCAAAGGTAGTGGCGCGATCGCCAAAGTTGATCACATAAAAAACTTGGCTCTCTTCCGCATATCGACGCATCAAGATCAACTTATCGGTCTCGCGACTAGAAACTTCTAAACAATGTTTGTCTAGCTGCTTCAGCGCAGGATGAGTACGGCGTAGGGTGATTAAATGCTGATGGAACTCCCACAGCACCTGATGTTTTCCTGTATATTGCTGTTCCCAATTCAGCTTACTTTTTTGAAATGGTTCTGGAGCCTGCGGATCGTAAGGATCTCCAGCCATGCCTACTTTTTCAAACTCTTCCTCCTTCGATCGCTGCACCATCTGAATCAGTTCTGGGTCAGAGTGACTGATGAAGTAGAAGAACGGTGCTTCCTCTCCATATTCTTCGCCCATAAACAACATCGGGAGATAAGGAGAGAGCAGAATTGTCCCTGCCGCTAACTTTAGCCCCTCAAAAGAAGTGAGTTTTGGCAATCTTTCAGCCAATATTCGATTGCCTACTTGATCATGACTTTGGATATAGACAATAAACTTCTCAGCAAGTTCAGCCGCCGATGAATTGCCGTGACGACGCTTGCGGTGGGGAGCATACTGCCCGGAATAGACAAAGCCTTCTCGCAAAGATTTCTCTAAATCCTGGCATTGACCAAAATCCTGGTAATAGTGCTGCTGCTCCCCCGTCAGAAGCGTATGCAGGGAATGATGAAAGTCATCACACCACTGAGCATCGATCGCGTAACCGCCTTGTGATTTAGGACGAATAGTCCGTACATCATTCAGATCACTCTCGGCAATTAAAAAGAGGTTTCTTCCCTGCTGTTGAGAGAGAACTTCCACGCGATCGCTCAATTCATCCAAGAAATGTCTAGCACCGAGATCAAAAATGCCCTGGACTGCATCTAAGCGTAAGCCATCAATGTGAAAAGTCTCTAACCAATACAGAGCATTGTCCAGGAAGTAATCGGTAACTCCATCACTGTAAGCGCCATCAAAGTTGAGGGCTTCTCCCCAATCTCCGCCATATTTTTTCGTGAAGTAAGGGCCGAAGTCACCCAAGTAGTTTCCTTCTGGCCCCACATGGTTATAAACTACATCCAATATCACGGTTAATCCTGCTTGATGGCAGGCATCGACTAAGCGCTTAAAACCCTCTGGCCCACCGTAGGAATTTTGTACCGCATAGGGATATACGCCGTCATAGCCCCAATTCCGCTCACCGGGAAATTGCGCCACAGGCATGATCTCGATTGCGGTAATTCCTAGTTCCTTTAACCGAGGGAGAGCCGCGATCGCGGCTTCAAAGGTACCTTCAGGCGTGAAGGTGCCTATATGTAGCTCATAGATGATCAAGTCTTCCTGAGCGATACCTGTCCAAGCTCCATCCGTCCAATCAAAGCCAGACTGATCAACTACTGCTGAAGGACCATGCACTCCTTCGGGTTGGAAATGAGAAGCTGGATCAGGGCGATCCAAATCTCCATCTAACTGATAGATATAGCGTGTTCCTGGTGTGATTCCTTCAGCTACTACCTGCCAGTAACCGTATTCCAGCGGCTGCATGGGTAGCACTTGCTCGTGGGGAGCCAAAATTTTCACAGCAACTTTTTCGCGCAACGGTGCCCAAACGGTAAACTGACACCGAGCGTCACTTAGGTAATGAGCGCCTACTTTCACAATGAGGGATTTCCTGTATTGATGTTTCTGCTTAGGATTCGCGTCCAGAAGACCAAGTATCGCGCCACTTTACGGTGCCTTCGCTGGCAATGACCCAACGGCGGGAGACGATGTTTTCCCGGATGGGTGACTGGCCTTCGCGCAGCAAAACATATTTGTAATTAATCAGCTTGCCAGCACTTTCATCAAATGGAATTTCGCCAAACCAAGTGTTGGTGTTGATGTACTCCAAGGGATAAGCTTTCGCAATATCCCAGTTACCCAGTTCTGGGCAGTCACCAATTACGGCAATTCGCTCACCCAACTTGGTTTGTACACCGTTGAGTTGCGCCCGCACAATGGTTTGTCCCTTCACTCGCTCGCCTACATGGCTTAGCACAATCACATCACGAGGTTCTAGTTCTAAGTTGACCAGTTTGCCATCTACCACTTCAAACTTGCGTCGAGTCAGAATGCAGGTATGTTCACCATCGGGTAAATCGGTGATGACCTCTGGCACTTGGCTGGCTTCACCCCGATTCATCGCTACGAAACAAACAGAATCACGGTAACGTCGGATATAACAATAAACATTGGGTGTGAGATATCTTTGCCACTGCCCCCCCATTGACACCGCAGGGTTGAGGCGACGCAAGCCAGACAACAAACGGATATCCCGATATAGCGGTGTATCGGTATCCCACTGGCTCATCATGGGACGGTTGTAAGGATCATCGCCACCATTGGTATCATCATGTAGATACTGCTCAGTGCCGTAGTAGATGCAAGGAATTCCCCGACAAGTCATGATTAGAGCGATCGCCACCCTCACCAGATCTGGATCTGAATT
Organism: Trichocoleus sp. FACHB-591; assembly: GCF_014695845.1. Lineage (NCBI taxonomy): Bacteria > Bacillati > Cyanobacteriota > Cyanophyceae > Leptolyngbyales > Trichocoleusaceae > Trichocoleus > Trichocoleus sp. FACHB-591. The sequence continues at coordinate 81,489 of NZ_JACJPA010000099.1, read as the reverse complement.
AAGGCTTTGAAAGCGTGGCATGTCGTGATTATCAATAAAGGTAATCAGTTCATTTGCACCTTTATAGCGATGATCAAGGTCAAAAATAGTTTGAATCTCTTGAAACCCTAGATCTGATCCCTGTGCCAAGGTGGAGCGAATGGCTAGACAGAGGCCAAAGTCCAGCATGGTCATGCCAGATTCGTTGGCAAACTCAACCGAGCGATCGCTGAATGGACTGCTAAAGATCCACTCACCAAAAATGAACACATCCGGTTTGTGGCTCAGAATATCGGCGTTGAACTCCTGCCAAAACCAAATCGGCATGTGCTTAACTGTGTCTACCCGTAAAGCATCCACACCTCGATCGAGCCACTGCTTAATCGCTGATTTGATGTAGTTACGGTATTGGATATTGTTTTCATTAAAGGTAGCCAAACCAGATAACTCACAGTTTTGCACCTGCCATTCATCTTCCCAATTGGTCACTTCGCCATAGTGGTGATACCAATTATCTTTGTCATCGTTGAAATCGGCAATCTTGACTCCGTCGTCATACAGCTCTCCTTTTTTGCCGCTGAAGTCAGGATTGCTGTGGTTACAGACAATATCTAGTACCAACTTCATTCGCCGCTTGTGCATCTCCTCAATCAGGCGATCGAAGGTAGTATTTCTCGTCTCCTGCGTGTTGTTTAGGGAAGGGTCTTCGCCCTCCGCAATAAAACGAGGGTTGATGCGCTTAAAGTCTTTAGTCCAGTAACCGTGGATTGCTGCTTGGGCTACAAACAGTTCTTCTACCTGCTCAAATAACGGTGTGAGCCAAATTGCCGTCACACCTAGATTTTTCAGATAATCGAGTTTATCAATTACACCCTGAAGATCTCCGCCCCAGTACTTGCCCCAATCTTGCCGTTCTGGATCGTATAGTTCGGCATTGGGACCCTCGCTGTTGTCAGGATCGCCATCATGAAAGCGATCGACCACGATGAAGTAAATCGTTTCTTGGCGGAACTCAATATCCCTGGTGTAGAGAAACTCTAAATCAATTTCACTCTCGGGTTTAGGAGCCGCTACTACCAGCGATTCAACTTTCTCCTGAGCATCTGTAACCTCATACTGTTCGGTAGAGAGTTGAGAGGGAGGCGTTGTGACCATAAGATTTTTTATACTTTTATAGATTTTTAATGAATTTTAGCGTCACTAGTCTGTAGAGAATGTAACGAATCAAGTCTCTATTTGTATATCTACCTATGGGTAGGCGATAGATAAAACTTCTATTAGTAGCGATCGCTGCTAAGCAATTTTTGGCTCCCTTATTCTTAGTAGCTCTTAAGGTGGACGTTCACCTAAATCAGAGACAGCTATCCTTCTGAGCATGGCTTGACAAGATCTCTTTTTTGAATGACCAAGGACAGTTATGTTTACGGTAAATCCCATTCAACTACAAAAGCATCTGAAAGGAGTTGACTATTCTGTTACTAAGGAAGACCTAGTAGGCGATCTTGAGTAGGCAACCTCGCATGAACGATATTCAGCGAGTTGGTGACTTGGAGATTGTCCAAGACTTGGAGTTTCAGCGCCGCGCTTGGGCGATACAACGTCTTAGCTGGATTGGGTGGGGGCTAATTGCGCTAGGAGCACTAGCAGGCTTATTCGGCTCAGGTCCCCTTAGTCGAGGTAATGTTAGCAGTCCAAACGATTCGCTACAGTTGGAGTACGACCGTTTCGGACGCTTCCACGCCCCAGCCAAGCTGAAAATCATCTTGGGAGCAGGCAGTGAGCAGAACGGTAAGGTGAAGGTCTGGTTGAGCCGCTCTTACTTGGAGTCAACCGAAGTGCAACAGGTGACTCCGCAGCCAGAGTGGGTGGAAGCAAGCCCCGATCGCCTGACTTATGTTTTTCGCACGACTGCTCTCGATCGCCCTACAGCCGTGACATTTTACTTACAGCCAGATCAAGTAGGTCTGCAAACTGGTCAGGTTGGAGTCGTTACAGGACCAACCCTTAGATTTAATCAATTAATATATCCCTAAATAATGAACTCGGTGCTACGGGCTGTTGTGCTCTACGTTATTTTGATGCTGCTCTTTCGCCTCAGTGGGAAGCGTTCTCTGGCCCAGATTACAACTTTTGATTTTGTGCTGGTATTAATTGTAGGAGAGGCCACGCAGCAAGCACTATTGGGCGAAGATTTCTCTCTCACCAACGCCTTCTTAGTAATCTTGACTTTGGTTGGTCTGGATACCGTTATGTCTTTCTGGAAGCAGCGATCGCCTCAAGTTGAGAAATGGATTGATGGGGTTCCTGTCATCATCGTTGCGGAAGGAAAGCTATTACAGGACCGGATGAAGCAGGCACGAGTAGATGCTGATGACATCCTAGCAGCCGCGCGAGAATTGCATGGATTAGAGCGCATGGATCAAATTAAATATGCCGTTTTAGAACGCAGCGGTGGTATCTCGATTATCCCCAAGCAGTGATAGAAATACTGATACTAGTAATTCGCCCGTCTCTTCATCAAATGAACTCCAAAGTCTCCCTACTACTTCTCAGCGAAGCATCTACATTTTCTCTGCCCTTAAATAGATGCATTTTAAAGAATGGTGGGATTGCTAGGATCAAAAAGCTGTCGAAATTCGTCTAAGCATTTGGTTTGACACACACGTATTATTGTGCTTGGATTGAGTCAGGTGACGAATATCATATTTGGGTGTTCGTCTCATGGGTACTACCTCCAATTCTCAGATCAACGTATATCCAGTAGGCTGGCTTAGTGTTTATCTGAGCGTTAGAGATTGGCTTTCAAGTAAGCACTAATTCAGCGTACTAGATATGCGCTGGTCTGAGGCTTGGAGGTAGTACGCTTGAGACGTGTACCATGAATCGGCAAAGTTATGTGATCGCTTTTTTGGCGAGGTAGCTTTCCATGTTTGATATTCCGCCACTACTATACGCAATGAATGGCGAGAAAATATGAGTTCTAAAAAACAGCTGAGCAAGAAAGACCAGCTAATTGCTTTGTATGAGTCTTGTTGTTGGTGGTGCGGTTGTTGCTTACCTCCAAAAAAATTGACTCGTGAGCACTTAATTCCTAGGAGCCGAGGTGGTTCCAACTCATTAGAAAATCTACGCCTTGCTTGTTTTCAATGCAACAACTCTCGTGGCAATAGCCTGTATCCACCTCGTTGGAGAAAAGGCTGTCCTTGAGTTCCAATCTTGTTAAAGGAAGTTTGTTTAGGTGAACTAGGCTTCCTTTAACAAGAATTCCTTAAAACTATCACTGAAAATCTTTTGACTTTAGATTAAAGGCAGAATTACAGCTATTTCAGAAGTCTTTCAGCTTTCAATACAGTAAGAAAATGCACAAACTTTTGATGTTTAACGATGAAAAGCTCCTTCGTCGTGCGTTAACTCACCGATCCTATGTGCATGAGAATCCTGGAGAAATGATGGGAGACAATGAACGTCTAGAATTTCTTGGCGATGCTCTGCTTACTTTCATAAGTGGTGAATATCTTTACCAGCATCATCCTGAAATGGGAGAGGATGAGATGACACGGAGACGAGCAGCACTTGTGGATGAAAAACAGCTTGCTAAATTCGCAACTGAGGTGGGATTAGACTTCAGAATGCGATTGGGACAAGGTGCCATTCGCGATGGTGGCTACCAAAATCCTAATCTCCTTAGCAGCACTTTTGAAGCAGTTATTGGGGCTTACTATCTAGACAATAAACGCAATATCGAAATACTGCGTGTTTTAGTAGAACAACTGTTTGACTCTGTGCCCCAAGGAGTTGTCGTGTCTCGCTCAACTGTAGACTCTAAAAATAGATTTCAGGAATGGGTACAGACAAATGTTGCGACCACTCCTCCAAGATATGTCACAGAAAAGATTGGTGGTATGGATCATGCTCCCGAATTTGTTTCCAAGGTTTATGTAGTTGATAAACTTTATGGTGAGGGAAAAGGTCGTAGTAAAAAAAATGCAGAAAAGCAAGCTGCCGATGATGCCTTGATGAAGCTTAAGAAGCGGGGTTTACTTTGATAGGTTGGACATTGCGGTAGCCATCGCTCGACAACTCCTCTAGAGCGATCGCCCCTCTTTTGTATTTTTGTATATCAACCTAGCCTAACCATGCCGTATCTAAAGGCAACCATAAGGGATTGCCCCTACCAGCTCGTGATGATGCAGAAGAAATTATAGGCTTGGAGATGTGACTGAACTAGAAACAGCAAGAGGCTTGGGTGTCATGCCTAGACGCTGCAACATCTGCTCATCATGGTTATGGTCTGGGTTGGGAGTTGTCAGCAAAACTGGTCCTGTAAAGATGGAGTTGGCACCTGCAAAGAAGCAAAGTGCTTGCAACTCATCGCTCATCTGTAAGCGACCCGCAGACAGACGTACCATTGCTTGAGGAAACAGAATCCGAGTCGTGGCGATCGTTCTAACTAACTCGATTGAATCTACAGGTGTGGTGTCTTCAAGCGGAGTCCCAGACACCGGAACTAAACAGTTAATCGGGATAGATTCTGGAGTAGGTTCTAAGCCACAAAGCGCCTCTAACAATTCCAGGCGATCGCTTACAGATTCGCCCATACCCAAGATGCCACCGCAGCACACAGAAATCCCCGCTTCACTTACCGCCCGAATCGTCTCTAATCGGTCCTGATAAGTACGAGTAGTAATTACTTGCGAATAATAGGAAGGGGAAGTATCCAAATTGTGATTGTACGCAGTCAAGCCTGCTGCTTTAAGTTGTTGCGCTTGGTGTGGCTTCAGCATGCCTAAGGTGCAACAAACTTCCATATCCAAGTCAGCAACTTGCTGCACCATCTCTAACACGCGATCGAACAAGGGGCCATCTTTCACTTCTCGCCAAGCAGCCCCCATGCAAAATCGAGTAGCACCATTTGCCTTAGCTACGCGAGCTTCGGCTAATACTTCCTCAACATTCAGCAGGGCTTGAGGTTTGAGATCAGTTTGGTTGTGGACGCTCTGGGAGCAGTAAGCACAATCTTCTGGGCACAAACCAGTTTTGATATTGCTGAGCGTGCATAGCTGAACTGCATGCGGATCGTGATGCTCTCGGTGAACCCGTTGGGCCTCAAAGAGGAGATCTGGTAACGGCTGTTGGTAAATCTGAGTAATCCGATCAAGAGTTGCAGACATGGCACACGTCGTAGCGAGATAGTTTCAGAGAGTTGAAGTAATTCACACCCCTAGTAGAGATTATCAGTCTCGATCCAATTTGAGCTACTGAGTGTTGGAGCAGGTTAAATCAGTTCGCCGTAGGAGTAGCCACTCAAAATTAAATTTAGTTAAAAATATTAGTCTCGATCTGCATGATATTACGCAGAAGAAAGGTAGTCAGCTAAAATACAGTCACGTTATTTTTGTGTGGACACAGAAAATATACTGAGACGCAACCGCTCACTAGGGAAAGATGGGAGGAATCACAAACTGACGTTGACCTCGATTCAACTGCTATTGGCGAGCAGTGCTTAAAAACCACAGATCAACCCTCAATTCAGGTTGACAGGATACTTTTTACTGTGAACAAACCCAATAAATTGAGATTAAGGATTGGAACTTAGCTAGAAATTTTACTCTGACAGAGCAGTGTGGGGTTTAACCAGAGGCATGAGTTAACTTTCAGGTTTTCAATAACTTGATTTAAGTAGGTCGCCGTGAAAACTAAGGTTTTGACAGTTTTAAGCGCAACAGTAGCATCAATCAAATCAGGTCCAGGCTGGAACTTAGTTGATTGCCCAGAGTCTAGCTCCAACCCTCGCTCGCCAGCAAATCTAGCTGCTAGCAGTTCTACAGGTTCAGCGCTACTTGTGCGATCGCAGAAAACGGCACAGCCTACTTGCTATGAACTTGAGAAACAATGGTTGTTAGTCCAGAAATATAACGTCTGGCAACCGCGCTGCGTCAGTGGGACCTTTCCTAATCAGCAAGAGTTAGGGATGCGTCTGGCGGCTGAACAGAACTTACGAGTAAAGACAACTAGCTCTCTAACTTACCATCCCGCCTTTGACTGGCAGCTAACAGCGTGGCCAACCGATAGCCATACCAGCTTGTCGGATACAGATAGCCTAACGCCTTGCTTGGTTTTAGATCAGGCTGGACAGTACAGAATTCGGTTTGTCGTTGCCGCTCCTGAGAACCATCCGCAGTTCGCCCCTACTACTGAAAGCGCTGAGCCAGTCATTGTTGGTGATTTCACGATCACAGCTTGCGACGAAGGGATTACCGCAAGTGCGATCGCGCTTGCCAACTTTACAGTCAACGGCACTCCCACACAAACGGCTCAGGAACCATATTTATTTTTGGTAGCCGTCTATGCGGGGTTAGCTTGTTTATGAGAGATGGGTTGCGTTACCGCTCTTGGCCGAGCTTGGGAGCTTCATTCTGAGCATCTAGAGGAGTATTGCTGCGCGCAAGCCGCCACTTGGAACCATAGTGCTTGGAATAAACCTGGGTAAACTCCGCCCCAAACAACAGAATTTGGGCTGAGTAATAAACCCAAACTAAAACCACTACGAAAGAACCTGCTGCCCCGTAGGGAGAGGCAACACCACTATTGCCTAGATAAAGGCCGAGCAGCCACTTACCTACAGTAAACAATAAAGAAGTGACAATGGCACCATGCCACACATCACCCCAAGGTACTCTGACATCTGGTAGCACTCGGTAAATCAAGCCAAAGAGGAGAGTGATAACCCCGAAGGAAATCACAAAGTTGACGAGCTGCCAGAGGATGGCGAGGCCAGGGATTAAATGGCCGAAGAAGTTGCCAATTCCCGCCAGCGCCGCACTCGCCACCAAAGAAACTAGTAGTAAAAAGCCAATTACCAGCACCATAGCGAAAGAAGTGGCACGGGCTTTCACCATACCTTTAACACCTTCCTTAGAAGGTGGAATTTCCCAAATTGTATTCAGCGCATCTTGTAGCTGGGCAAAAACGCCGGAAGCCCCCAAAAGCAGTGTCACTACACTGATTACCGTGGCGACAATGCCAGAGGAAGGGTGGGAGGCACTCTGGATCATCGTTTGAATGGCATCAGCGCCTTGGGCACCAACCAAGCCCTGGATTTGTTCGTCTAATTGGTTACGAGCAGCCTCAGGACCGAAAACGAAGCCCGCGATCGCAATCACAATGACGAGCAAGGGCGCAAGCGAAAACACTGTGTAATAGGCCAACGCTGCCGCCAACAAGGGCACTTTATCTGCTTGCCATTCAGTTACCGTATCTTTTAGCAGCGCCCAACCTGCCTTGAGGTTCATCGATGTAACTCCTAAAATTTATTCGCTTTGGTGTCTACTTAGATTTCTTAGATTTCTAAATATTTAACTGCGATCGCAGTTAATAATAGTTATTGGTAAGCAATTAAATAAGGCAAGGGCGCAACGTTGCGCCCTTGGGAAAGTTATCTGATGCTTAGTCAGGCTTGCGATGCCAATTGCCGTCATCGCCTTTCTCGTAGTCTCGCTTCACAGCTGCCCAAGCCACCTGGAAAGCCCGCTCTTCCTCGCCTTCGTATTCGTCAAAAGCGTGGTTAAACGCTGCTAGAAAGATTTCCTGGGCATGGTGAGGCAGGTGATGCTTAACTGCATCGGGTAACTCCTTCACTTCGGTGTAGGGCATAAAATCCCTCCTACATTTCACAAAGTAGATTAAAGTGAGCGCCTCATGTCCCTACGAAAGGAATACTACCGCCAAATCCGTTCGCCGTTTTCGTCTACCCGCGCTTGGCGAATCACATCAGAAATTTCTTCAGCATCCTTCACATGATGCAGGGGCTTTTGCGTCCCATCAGGTTCATCCACCACAAAGTAGGTAGGAACGACAATGTGATCCCCAGTGATGTCTGGCGCATCTACTGCAACTTGCTGTGCTTTTTCTTGCAGACTCTTAGAATCATCAATGCGATCGCCAGGGTTAGCCGTTAGATTACCCTTACCTACGCGATCCATTTCCTCTTTCTGCTCTCGCTTTTGCTGCGGATCGACTTCCTCAGGAGTCATCGGTTGATTGATACCTGAAGGATCGGGATAAGATGCAGAATCTTTATTCATATTAAAAATTCCAAAATTTCAAAACTGCAATTAAATGCCTATCCGTAGATTAAAAAAATAGCAGCGCGATCGCCTCCAACCAACGGGATAGCTTATCTGAGTAACAGGGAAGAGATTAGAGAAAGGAGGAGAGAGGAAGGATGAAGGAGCAGGAATGAGGAAGTAGAAGCCAGAGAATAAAAGAGAACGTAGGCTATAGACGTGTCTAAGCTCTCGAAACACTGACAACAAAACTCGTTTGGAGGGGGTCTGGGGGACGCAACCGTCCCTCAGCGGGGGTTTGGGGGCGAGTGCCCCCAAGGCTCGGATTTAGTCAAACCAATATATAACCCAAATCTTCCAACTACAAACCCGCCCTAACCTTGTCGCAAAATCCCAAACACAGACGTATAACCGTGTAGAAACGTGCTGCCACCAATCGGGCCAATTTCTCCATTACAAAAGAAACCACTCAAAGGTATATTGCCAAAATAGCGGCTGAATAAATGCGAGTCGAAATTGGCTTCCCCATAAAGCCCCTCACCTCGACCCAAACAAGAAAACATTAAAGCCGCCTCAGAAGTTGGGCTGTCGGAATTTTGTTGGCAATAACGCTCCAGCAAATTGCGGAGATCGTCCGCCGAAGCCTCAGCATCGCGTAAATGAAACCGAATCCGTTGACCAGGCCGTACCCGATCGCCGATCGCGATCGCTCCCACTCTTGGATCAACCCCCAGCACCTGCCGGATCAAAAAATCCCCCTGCTCCAGCGTTTGCTTAAAGGCATTGCGAGCCACCCCCACAAACAACGAATGCTGCGCCAGCGATCGATCCTCTTCGCTCATCTCTTGGATCAGCTCTTGCAGCACCGTTAGTGGAGTACGGCCTTGACCATTGCTTGCCCCTAAGTCTTCCTCGGTTTGAGCTTCCAGCCCTAGTAAGATATTGCGCTCCCCTTCCGTCACCCGGTAGGTAGGGCCGATGGGCCGACAGCCTTGAGCTACAATCGTTTCCACCACAATTTTGCCGCTGAGAGCGACTCCTACAATGCCCTCTCGTAGGAGTTCGTAATTGCAAAACAGACCATTGTTACCGCCCATCGCGTTGGCACTGGCAAGACCGCCAACCTTAATAGAGCCAGGGTAAGCAAAATCTAGCCCCTGCAACAAATCATTGAGCTTAGAAGACATCGGGTCAACCAACAGAATGAAATGAGGCTGATCCTCTGGCGAAACCCCAATCACTTTTACCCAAGCATCCGGCGAACTATCTAGATCCGGCAATTCCTCCGCCGTCACATGAAAAGCCTGGATTTTTACCTCTGGCAGATAAGCCAAACTCAAGCTCAGAGCAGGCTCCATCTCTACTTCTTGAGCCTCCCCACTGGAATCAACTCCAATAATGCCACCCCCACTACAACCGATGAGGGTAGGCACCGACAAACGTTCCTTTAGGAGAGGCATCAGGCGGGAATATTCGCTGGCAAAGGCGGCTGAGATGAACAAAATGCCAAAATTCGCTGCAACGCCTAAGCTCTCCTGCGCCCGTTCCACCACTTCCTCAATCGCCGCCTCCAAAGAAGAACGAGTTGACAAGGCATTTGCCCATTTCATCCGATCGGCTGTGGGTGCTTCTACCATGACAATTTCCCCTTCTCCAGTGCAGCATCCTTTCCAAAGTTTAGACCGCCACGAGTAGAGGCGATCGCACCTATTTAGTAGGTGTTGGCATCAGGACTTCACCTAATCCCTGTCAACTAGGATACAGGTCTAAGAACGACGAATATTCAGACAACACCAATCCTGCCGCCGCCACAACGTCGCCACAATCCAATCATTTTGCTCCAGCGTATCGGCGATCGGCTTCACCTGGTCCAGCAAAATACCGCTGAGAATCCCCCAAGTAGTCGCTTTAGCCAAAGCCGCCATATCAGGGATCATATCCAAGATGACCTCAGCCAGAATATTACACGTAAAGCCATCCACAGGCCCCTGAGTCATTTGAATCAAGCGATCGAGACTGCCCGTTTCAACCAACAGTCGGTCCGGATCAACCTGATTTAGCTCCACATTTTCGTGAACCGAGCGCACCGCTAGCGGATCAATGTCAACCGCGTAAGCTTTCCGCGCTCCCAACAACACTGCCCCAACCGAAAGAATGCCAGAGCCACAACCAATATCCGCCACAACCACATCTGTTGCCCCTGGCCCCATCCGCATCTCTAATGCTTCCAGGCAAAGCTGAGTCGTTGGGTGCGCCCCTGTTCCAAACGCCACTCCAGGATCTAAACGGAGAAGCAAACGATCCTCTAGAGTTGCCTCATCCGGTAGTGGCAGCCAGGCTGGATAGATTAAGAAGCGATCGCCAATCTTCTGTGGTTGCCAATGCTGCTTCCAGCTACTAGACCAATCCTCCTCATCAATAATTTCCCATTGCACCGCCGGAACAGGCATCCCCACAGCCAGCGCATCTTGACGCAGCAACAAAGCCAACGCCGCCAAATCCAATAGATGCGCCTGTTCCTGGGGCAAATACGCCTTTACCAAACAAGCATGGCCCCTAATTTCACTAGACGTACCTTTACAGCCAAAATCCTCTAGCCGCCAAAAAGCTAAATCGTCCAGCGCCGGATCGCAAAGAACCTGAATTTCCCACCAGCTATTTGCCAAGATTGCCGCCCCAGATCAAAGTTATGCTCAACCAACCCATCCACTCGGAAGTATTGTACGCGCCAAAGCAACTGTAACAATCTCCGTCAACTATCTTCTCAAAAGATCGAGATTGACGCAGAAAGAATCTCTACAGCCACAAATTTTTCAGAGCCATATTTCAGATCTATAACTGATATCATCCACATCACCGACTTCAAATTCCACCACCTCGAAACACCTACCACCAGACTCGTGTGGAGGGAGTCTGGGGGACGCAGCCGTCCCTCAGCGGGAGTTTGAGGGCAGGTGCCCTCAAGGCTCGGATTCTACTCAGGTTCAAACATAAAGAAGGCAGTGAGAACCAAAATTGATCCCCACTGCCCCATCTAAATCACCAAGCGTCTAAGCGATCGCCTTACAGCGCGAAACCTACAACGTCACCGTGTAAGCATCCCGAATCCCCGGCACCTTCAGGATCTCAGCCAAAATCCCATCCGGTAGCGGATCATCAATACTCAACACCATCACTGCATCACCACGCACAATCTTGCGGCCTACCTGCATACTCGCGATGTTGACATTGAAGCTGCCCAAGAGAGAGCCAATCTTGCCAATAATCCCTGGCATATCGCGGTGCAACGTAAACAGCATGTAACGGTTAGGTGGCACGTTGACTGGAAACTCGTCTACATTCGTAATCCGAATTTCATCACCACCTAACAATGCACCTGTCACCGAATGCTCACCGAGCGATCCCTTAGCAGAGACCACCAAAGAGCCTGTATAGTCCTTCACCGACGCATCACGAGTTTCTACCACCCGAATACCGCGTTCCTTGGCCTCAATGCTGGCGTTCACATAGTTGACCCGCTCTTGCAACGCATGGGAGAGTAAGCCCTTCAGCGCCGCAATCACAATGGGTTGCGTATCACTGCTAGCAACCTCGCCTTGCAAACGAATATTCAGACTTTCCACCCGACCGCCAGCCAACTGAGCCACCAAATTGCCTAGAGTTTCAGCTAGTTGCAAATAAGGACGCAGTTTCTCTAGAACTTCGGGACGCAAACCGGGGATGTTGACTGCAGACCGAGCGGGCAGACCTAGAAGCACATCGCGGATTTGCTCAGCTACATCGATCGCCACGTTGACTTGAGCTTCTTCAGTCGAAGCACCCAAGTGAGGCGTCAAGATCAGATCCTTACCTGCCGATCGCAGAGAGGATTCTCCCAAAGGCTCAGCTTCAAATACATCTATGGCTGCACCCGCAATTTTGCCAGTTTTAACGGCCTCCACTAAAGCGTCTTCATCAATGATGCCGCCACGGGCACAGTTGACGATTCGCGCCGTGGGCTTCATTTTTGCCAACGACTCTGCATTGATCAAGTGAGTCGTTTCTGGGGTTTTAGGTAAATGCAGCGTAATGTAGTCGGCCTCGCGTAGTAGCAAATCGAGTTCTACCAGGCGGCAACCTAGCTGTTCCGCCCGTTCCGTAGAAACGAAAGGATCGTAAGCGAGCAGTTTCATGCCCATCGCTCTGGCAACTGTGGCAACATGCGCCCCAATTTTGCCTAAGCCCACAATCCCCAAGGTTTTCTTGTAGACTTCTACGCCTACATAGGTCTTACGGTCCCATTGACCGCTTTTGATCGATTGATTAGCATCAGGAATGTAGCGAGACAGAGACAGCATCATTGCTAGCGTGTGCTCTGCCGCTGCGATCGTGTTGCCTTCGGGCGAGTTGACTACCAAAATCCCCCGACGGGTGGCAGCAGGCACATCCACGTTGTCTACACCAACGCCAGCGCGACCAATAATCTTGAGTTGCGTGCCAGCCTCAATAATTTCTTGCGTGACCCGCGTACCAGAGCGGATCATTAAGGCATCGTACTCCGGGATAATCCGGATCAGTTCTTCGGGGGGTAAGCCAGTTTTGACATCAACTTGGGCTACCTGGGAGAGAATATCAATTCCAACTTGGTCGATGGGATCGGAGACGAGAACCTTTGACATGGTAGGCAGATTTAACGCGAAAGGGAGAACTTGCCCCACTGAACAAGTCAGCAGCAATTGAGCGGCAGCGTTGTAACGGCTTACTATAAAGACGATTTGCCACAATAGGCCATTGTAGAACTAAAGCGTCTCACCGCTGCTGATCCCCAAAAAGTTTTTTGATCTTGATCAATACTCCTGGGAGAGATTTGCCCAATTTTCTCAGAAATATCTCAGAACTAGGGTGATAGAACTCTTCTGGCTTCCGACTTCTGACTCCTGACTTCTCTGCGTTCTGCTATTACTAGATCCGGTGATGAAATTCTCAACCAAGTTATGAACTACCTTGTTGCTGTACTGAGCGATCGCATTCAAGCTGAAGCAGCTTACTCAGCTTTAGAAAAAGAAGGACTCAAGCCTAATCAAGTGGCGATTTTGGGCAAAGGGTATCAGAGTGCCGACGAGTACGGCTTGTTAGACCCCAACGCAGACGCTCGCAAGCAAGCCATGCTAATGATTCTGTGGTTGGCTCCCTTTGGGTTTGCAGCAGGTTATGTCTTTAACTTCATTACAGGCATCGAATTATTTAGTTGGGCTGGGAGCTTGGGTAACCATCTGATCGGTGGCGTCCTGGGTGCTATTTCTGGGGCGATGGGCGGGGCGGTGATCGGAGGCGGAGGAGGTTTGCTGATCGGGGGTGGCGATACCTTGCCTTACCGCGATCGCCTCGATGCTGGAAAGTATTTAGTAGTTGTGCGCGGCTCTAGCGCTTTACTCAACCGGGCCACTCGCACTCTCCGCAACTTCCCCACTGAGAATCTGCAAGCTTATACCGAGCCAGGCGTGGAATGAGGAGCATCGAATCCAGCTTTTTATAGATTGCTTCCGTCCTATGACCGCGTTAGCCTACCACTAGACTGCTGAGATTGATTTGCAAGCTGAAAGCTGGATCAGCTTGTTGTCAAAGTTTGTCATCAAAAAGAAGCTGGTAAAAGCGAGGCTAAAAGTACATGAGCTTTGACTATGACTTGTTGATCATGGGCGGTGGGTCAGCAGGACTTGCAGCCTCAAAACGAGCCGCAGCTTATGGAGCGCGGGTGGCGATCGCAGAGCAAAGCGCCATGGGAGGAACCTGCGTCAATCGGGGTTGCGTGCCCAAAAAGCTAATGGTCTATGCGGCTGATTTTCCGCAGTTGTTCCAGGATGCCGTCGGGTACGGCTGGCAAGCAGTCCAACCCCAGTTTGATTGGTCGAAGTTGATGCAAGCGATCCAGCAAGAACTGCAACAAATCCAACAGTCGCACCAACAATCGCTATCTAAGGCAGGGGTAGAGGTACTTCCGGAGCGCGCCATCTTTGTAGACCCCCACACGCTGGCAGTTGGCGATCGCCAAGTCACGGCAGACAAAATTCTGATTGCGGTGGGGGGCAGACCTACCAAGCCCAACTTTCCGGGAGCCGAGCACGCCCTCAGTTCTGACGAGATGTTTCAACTGTCCCAGTTGCCTCAGCAGATTGCCATTATTGGGGGTGGCTACATTGGCGTAGAGTTTGCCAGCATGCTGCGAAATTTCGGCTCAGAAGTCACTTTGGTTGATAATGCTGAGCAAGTCTTGTCTGGATTTGACTCAGATCTGCGTAACGAAGTGCAAGCAGGGTTGATTCATCGTGGCATTAAGTTTTGCGGCAATAGCACCGCCAAAGAAATTACATCGGAAGCCGCAGGGTTGTGTCTGCAACTTGCAGGCGATTGTTCTGAGTCGCTGACGGTAGATACAGTACTGTGCGCTGTAGGACGCACGCCAAACACGAAAGACTTGGGCTTAGAACAAGTAGGGATTGCCACAGACCCTAAGGGCGCGATCGCGGTGGATGAATATAGCCGCACGCATCAACCTAATGTTTTTGCCGTGGGGGATTGTACTAATCGCCTAGCCCTCACTCCCGTCGCCAAGATGGAAGCGATCGCCTTTGTGGAAACTGAATTTGGCGGGCAACCCCAGCCAGTCAACTATGATTGTGTGCCGACAGCCGTATTTGCTCGTCCAGAGGCGGCATCTGTAGGCTTAACTGAAACGAAAGCCCGGGAGCAGTTTGGGGATGCGGTGCGTTGTGAGTCCAGCCGATTTCCACCCTTATATGTCAGTTTGACGGGGCGACCGGAAAAAAGCTTGGTGAAACTAGTTCTAGATAGTCGCTCCGATCGCGTCTTAGGGGCGCATATGGTGGGTGAGGCCGCTGCCGAAATTATTCAAACTTTGGCGATCGCGATCCGAATGGGAGCAACCAAACGAGATTTTGACCAGGCGATCGGTATCCATCCCTCCAGCGCGGAAGAATTTCTCACCCTTTGATTTTTCCCTTTAATTTTTGAACTGGTCAAAAAAAGTCCCCAGATTAGAAACTAGGGACTCATAGGAGTACGGAGCACTGAGTTACACTTGCCCTCGGACATCAAGCCCTTAAGACTTCAAGCCAGGAGGGAACTGTTGTTACTTAACTTAACGTTGCCATCTTGTTTCCCCCTCTATCAAGGGAAAGGGTCTGCTGTTAAAGCGTTATGTGGGTAAGAACACAAGTTGCTAGACCTAGCTAAAGGAGAGATGCTAGGCCATCAGACGATTCAACCGTAGAGGGAGTGCAGATTGAGTTGTGACTTACATTATCCAATGTAAGTCATCAATAGGAGGCGACCATGACAGGAATAGAATACGGTCTGGTCATCGTACTGCTACTAGCCGTATTTCCGTTTTCAATGGCTCAGATGGGTGTTGCTTTAGACCAGGAAGATATTGAGAGCTTCTTTGCCTGGACTTGCATTGCATCTTCGATCGCGGGCTTACCTGCTGTAGCAATGTTATTGGCTTGAAGGAGGCAGCGATGCTGACTTGCCTCTATTTACTAAGTTGGTTTCTCTTTTTGGGCGTTGCTTCTTGGTGGAGCCGACAATCTCGCGTGAACGGTTCCAACCGCTAGGCACAAGAGTTGCGACCTACCGTTTGCTGTACAGCGATCGCTCTGGATCGTTCTGCCATTTTGCCAAGGTCGAGATTGTTTTGCTCGTCAATCAGATTCTCACGCTGCAACAGCTCAAAGATAATGTGCGAGAGCATCGTCTCCACTTGTGCGGCTTGCGCACTCAGCCAGTCATGGGTTGAGGCGTCCTGAGGCGAGGTCTGAATGCACTCGTGCGTGTAGCGATGAAATTCTTTCACTTCTTTTAATAAATGAACTAAGTAGCTAGGGCATTGGCAAGCAATGACATCGGCTGCTTCACAAATGGCGAGTAACTGCTCATCAGAAAACTGCTGTGACACTTGGATGGTTTGGCTAGGCTGAGTCATGGTGGCAAGTAACAGGGATGGTGTTTCAGGAACGAACCGAATTGTGGCGAAATCTATCGATGAGGAATCATCGGGCTTGCCAAAGCTGAATGAGACGTGAAGCTGAGACAAAAAGCTTGGCTGTGGAGCTACGGCAGCTAGTAAGTCTAATTAAAAGACTGAAAAAATTAAATAGGCCAGTCTTAAATAATTGATGAAATTGGCGCATTGTCAGATGTATAGCGCTCAAATGGTTCTTTCACATATCAATTGAATTTGATATTAGAAACCAACAGAAGCTAAATAAGCAGTTGGTAAATTTTAAGATTTAAATAAAGAAAAATTAAATGTAGGCTAGTAGCTCAAATATACCCAGATACCCAAAGAGCTAGAGGATTTATTAATGAGCTTGCATCAATACTTGTTACTAGATTTAGGTTTTGCTAAAGATTTCGCTCAGGTCAAAACCTAACCTAATATATCAGTTTTTAAGCTTGATTTATACGAGCTGCACCATCAACTTTTTAGTAATCTAAGCTACTAAGGAAGCTAGCGATTCTAGCTTTTACCTTACTTCTACCCTTAGGCGGACTTTAGTGTAACGTAACTATGTAGCTATCTATACGAGGATGTATTTAAGCTATATTTTGCAGAGGTTTTAGCGTTTTCTGCGCTTTAGCAATCGCCCTAGATTTAAAGTTTTTTGTAATTTATGCGACATAAGATTCCCCCTAGCTTACGGTAAAGCCCAAATGTTTAAAGATTTTGCAAAACAACTTATTGCAACACCGTAAACTTTTGAATAATTCATCTTCTATTCTTAAGGTAACTAACGTAGATTTAAGTACTTTTGCAGTAGCTTTTGCCTGCAGTTGCACTTCTTTATAATTTAGCCCTAGTCCTGACTCAATTCGCCTTCATGACAGCCCAACCGCCCTCTCTCGGTAAAAACTTTGACGTCAATAACGCGACGTTAGAAAAGTTGCTGCGCCACATGACCGGAATGAACGGGCGGCTGAGTCGTCTTTATGAAGCCGCTAATGTCTCTCCTGCCATCCCCATAGAGCTAGTGCCTACTGCTTTCAAGGAGGTAGGCATGGCTTCAGAGGAATTACAAGTTGCCATTGAAGAGTTGCAGCGGCAAAACAATGAGTTGGTAGGCCTACAACAGCAACTCGTTCAAGAGCGCGATCGCTACCGAGAACTGTTTGAGCTAGCTCCCGATGCTTACCTAATCACCACGGCAGACGGCGTCATTCGCGAAGCCAATCGGGCAGCAGCTTCCTTACTCAACGTGGCCCAACGTTTTCTCGTTAGCAAACCATTTCTGAGCTTTGTTCCTCTAGAACATCGGCTTCTGTGGCAGCGAAAAATTTTGCAATTGCAGTCAATGGAGCGATCGCAAGACTGGGAATTACCCCTCCAGCCCCGCGAGGATAGCTGTGTCACAGTCAAAGCCACTGTTTCTGTTGTGCCCAATACTGGACCCAGCACAGAGGGCGAACCTTATTGCCTGCAATGGCTAATTCGTAGCCTACCGGCAGAACGCAATCCCGTTAAATCTCTTATAGCAGGGCAAAGCCGTAGCGCCGTCGGGGATGCCTCCGTGCATAAGTACGTCAAAGGGGAGCTTATTCCTTGTAAGGCAGATGCCATTTGGCAAGTTCAAGAAGGACTAGTGAAGTTAAGCACCTTCTCAGAAAATGGCGAAGAAGTGCTAGTTGGTATAGCAGGCCCTTCTATGGCTTTTGGATCTGGCTTGACCTCGCTCCATGTCTACCAAGTAACAGCGCTTACAGATGAAGTGCAGTTAGGAGCGATTACTTGGCAGGAGATTGCTACCAAGCCAGAACTCGCCCAATCTTTGCTCTCTGACATCAGCCAACGCCTACAACAAAGCGAAGCATTTTTAGCCGTAGCAGGACGGCGACGGGTCCAAGACCGCTTGCGTAGTTTTCTGCTTTTGTTGAAACAAGAAATAGGTCAGCCTGTGTCTAATGGGGTGCGGATTCCAGTTCGCTTAACTCATGAAGACTTAGCCAATGCTTGCTGCACCACCCGAGTTACGGTAACGCGATTGCTAGGAAAACTACAACAACAAGGCAAAATCACTCTAGATCCAAAGCACTACATTATTTTGCACGACTAAAACTTCTAAGCTTCATTAGCTGACTTGATATACAGCTCATGTTTGGCGGCTGTTTCAGGCGGTTTTGAGGTAGGTTGCCTAGCGATGTAAATTTCGTCACTCCAGTAAATTATCTCTGTAGATATAAACCCCCAAGGGTTTAATCAGACCTCTTGGAGGAACACACCGAGTATCAGTTGCGGCTACAAACAAAGTATGCTCCTTTTCGTTACAGGATGTCAGGAGCAAATTGCCCAGGTTGGCGCTCAGTAAGTAGTTCTCTTCTACATAGCTAATTTGCAAGGAGAAGTTTATGCCAGGTCAAATATGTTGGTTGTCCCTCACAGGTGGAGATGGGGAGAAAGTACTGCATTTACGGACCCATCCCAGCCAACCTTGGAAGCCTTATACCGCTTGTCCAGGTCTTGCAGTTAGTGACTACAACATTCCTGGTGGCTCTAAGGGCTGGGCGACTTATCAAAAACTGTTACGGGCAGGCTGGACTTTAGTCCCAACGGCACAAGCAACGCAACAACTAGTACCAGCTCAGTAAGATTTCAGCTTAAGACTAAGTTTTAGCTCATGCCTGATGTGCTGCAGATAACTTAGACAAATTGATCGAGCTATATGCGATCGCCCTATATTCACCCTATCACTCACACTCCTATCACCCACACTCAATAGTGATTGTGGCTGCTGAATAATACCAACCTCAACCATAAAAAAACGGAGATGTTTATGACTGGCCGTCACTCCTCAATTTCGGGACGAGCGGAAGAGTCCGCAGGGGATTCTAGCCAAAAGCCAGTGGGGGCTTATACGAAGGAGCAGTACTTACGGAATTGCTCAGTTTTTGATCGCACCTGGGAGCAGGCGATCGCTAATTCGGTTGGTTTGCCTGATGCAGGAGTCGGCTCAGCAGTCACGCAACCTCGATTTCACCTTAGTCAGCAAGTCTACTTTGTGGGTGGGCAAGGAACGGTGAAATGTTGCCAACCTTATGCCCAGACTTGGGCCTACTTAGTAGAGATGGAACTTGGCCCCGTACCAGAGATGGGTCGGATTGGCAGCGAAGCGACGATTTTGCTGAATGAGGCGGAAATTTATGCTTCGGTGGATCTGTGTCTGGTCGTAAGTTAGATTATGCCTCCTTTCGTCTCTCTGTCGTGGTGTAGATACATGCACCGGAGACAATGGCCTAGAGTGAGGGCGAACAGTCAGAATTTTTTAAAGCAGCACTTAATATGCCAGATCTCGGAGAACAAGCCATCAGTAAGGTGGCAGAAGTAGGAATTTCTAGCCAGCTTGATGAAGTAGAAGAGATTAACGTGGATATCCGCACTGACCCCCTGAAGATGATGCAGGGGCAGGTGGATTCAGTGGCGATCGACGGCAAAGGGATGGTAATGCAGGAAGATCTGCGCATGGAAGAAATGCAGATCACCACTGGTAGCATTTCTATCAATCCTTTGAGTGCCGCTTTTGGCAAAATTGAACTACAGCGACCGACGGAAGCAGATGTTCATGTCGTTCTCACCGCAGAAGACATGAACCGCGCTTTTAACTCAGACTTTATTCGAGAGAAGCTGCAAAACTTGCCCGTGACCATTGATGGTCAGCAAACGACCGTAAATGCTGAGCAAGTAGGATTTTGCATGCCGAGTGCTGGTAAATTTGCCATCAGTGCCAACGTGAAAGTAGCAAGCTCTGGTGAGAGCAAGCAAGTTGCTTTTACGGCCACTCCTAAGGTTGCGGATGGAGGCCAACGAATTGCTCTGGAAGATGTGGAGTACTCGGAAGGGGAAGGTTTATCTCCAGAACTCACGACTGCCTTGTTAGAGCAAGCAACCTCTTTATTAGATTTACGCAATTTTGCGTTAGAAGGCATGTCCCTGCGGTTAAAGCAGCTGAATGTGCAAGAGGGCCGCTTAACGCTAGAAGCCAATGCTCTTGTAGAGCAGTTTCCCTCCGGAGAGAGTTAAATAACTGAACTTGGCTAGACATCACATCGTCTTCACTTTGGAGTCATGGGATGTTTAGCTGTTTTTACTAGTTGGATTATGTCTAAATTGTAAAAACAGTGAGATTTGAGTTATTAGTAGTTGAAACCTAAGGAGACCAATTATGGTACAGACCCCCAATATTCCACCTATTATTGAAAGCGAAGAAAGCGACTATCGTGATAATGGCATCGTTAGTACTGTGGCGATCGCGGGCCATCCTTTGCATCCATTAATCGTAACTTTTCCGATCGCAGTCTTGGTTTTAGCCGCAGGCACAGATTTTGCCTACTGGCTGACCCAGGATGCTTTTTGGGCGAGAGCTTCTTTTTGGTTATTAGCCGTTGGTTTAGTCTCAGGTGTGGTAGCTGCAATCACTGGGATGCTGGACTTCCTGAAGATCGAGCGCGTTCGCAAGCGCACAGCAGGTTGGGCGCATATGTCTTTGAATGTGGCAGTGCTGTTACTCTCGATCGCTAACTTTGCATTGCGCTGGGGCAATACCACAGGTGCAATTTTACCAACGGGGATCATTATTTCAACAATTGTTGCAACGCTCTTAGGTCTTTCTGGTTGGTATGGAGCTGAACTCGTTTACCGCCACAAAATTGCTGTCATTGGTTATACTGATAGACAAAGCAGCACTTAGGATTGATTGGAGCTTTTTAAGAACCTTAAAATTTTCGTGGTAGGTAATATCGTAAGACAAGGGATAGGTTTTTACCTGTCCCTTTTTTGTGTTTTCTAATCATGTTTTACGTGGCTTTTCAGGTTATCTTTAAATGTTTTGCAAAGGAAATTTGAGATAATCGCTTCTATTTCCAACGATTTGAAAGTCTCTGCTTTAAGACTGAAAATCAAATTTCGGGATCTCATTATGATTGGGTGTATTAAATAATTTAGAAGCTAGTTGGCGTATTGCTTGATTAATCCTTGTGGCTTCAGTAAACTACATGGCACTTGGATTAAGTATTTTTCTCTACTGGCCACTAGTTTTTTAAGCTCAACTCTCTTTAAACAAACCCATTTTTTACCAAGAATCACATGAATGCCAAGTGCAACGAGAGCATGTTGGCTCAGCGACTTGAAGTAGTAACCCAACACGCTGAGAAACTAGTTGATAAGGCTCAGAACCTACTCGAGCAGCATCCAGAGATCCTGATCGAGTGTTTAACAGAGCTCCAACTGGCTCTAGAAGAACTGCGCGTGGCCGAGGAGGAGTTGTGCCAGCAAAATGAAGAACTTCAGATAGCTCGGGCAGTCATAGAAATTGAGCGGCAACGCTATCTAGACCTGTTTGAGTCTGCGCCCGATGGCTACTTGGTGACTGATCTCTATGGAGTTGTGCAAGAAGCCAATCAAGCCGCAGCTCGCCTACTCAATATTGACCCGATGTATCTGGTTGGTAAGCCGATTGCAAGTTTTGTCCCAGAAGAGGCTCGGCGTGGGTTTCGCTCTGTGGTTAATCAGCTACCCCAAATTAGCCGGGTGCAGGAGTGGGAAGTACAGTTGCAGGGCTGGAGGGCCGATCGCTTTGATGCAGCCTTGACCGTGGAAGCAGCTCGTTGCCCCTCTGATGGCAAAGCGATCGCCCTACGGTGGCTGGTGCGAGACATTACCAGCCGCAAGCAAGCTGAAGCAAAAATTCAGCAGTTACAAATGCAAAATCTCCACCTCGTCGAGGCCGATCGCCTAAAATCGCAGTTTATGGCGACGATGTCTCACGAACTCCGCACTCCGATGAATGCGATTCTGGGGTTTTCCGATTTGCTCTTGCGTCAGTTTGACCCAGGGCAACAGCGACAGCAACGAGCCATGCTGGAATGCATTTTTAGAAATGGCAAACATCTGTTGGACATGATTGAGGAAATCTTGGACTTCTCCAAGCTCGAAGAAAACCATTTAACACTCAAGCTAGAAGTCCTGGATTTAGCTCAACTTGTACAGGCTATCGCAGCAGAAATGTCTGCCCTGGCGGAGGAAAAGCATCTGAAGTTCAAAGTGCATGTGGCCCAACCCAATATTGCGATCGTCAACGACTCAGGCCGACTGCGGCAGATTTTGATCAATTTGGTTTCCAACGCAATTAAGTTTACTGACAGCGGCAGCGTCTATTTAGAAGTGCACGAGTTGTCGAGAGAGCAAATCGTGATTACCGTCAGTGATACGGGCATGGGTATTGATCCCGTCAACCAGGCGCATATTTTTGAAGCTTTTCGCCAACTAGATCAGTCGATCGCTCGACGACATAACGGCACAGGTTTGGGCCTCTCGATTACCAATGCTCTAGTGCAACTAATGCAAGGCCAAATTACAGTCGAGAGTCAGATCGGGCGAGGCTCAACCTTTCGTGTAGAACTGCCGCGCCGCCTCAGCCTAGGCTAAAGCTGCCTGTAGGGGGACGAGCTTCTAGATATATTTTGATACTTTCGAAGTACCCCCTCATTTCAACTTACTTTGACTCAGGCTGCTAACCACAATGCTGATAGTAGTAAAGATCTAGATGTACCGTTTGCGATTGTGATCGGTGCCTCGGCAGGCGGGGTGGAAGCGCTTGTGCGACTGGTCAAAAAACTACCTGCAAATCTCTCAGCGGCAGTTTTTATAGTAGTGCACTTCCCGCCTTACGGTAAGAGCGTCTTACCCCAAATTCTCAACCGTTCTGGATCTTTGCTGGCTAAACATGCCGAAGATGGAGATGGCATTTTGCCAGGGCACATTTACATTGCGCCCCCAGGCTACCATTTGCTACTCAGGCAAAATTCTATGTTTCTGAGTCATGGCCCCCGTGAGAACGGCCACCGACCTGCCATTGATCTGTTATTTCGTTCAGCCGCTAGAGCTTACCAATCGCGTGCCATTGGCGTAGTGCTATCTGGAGCTTTGGACGATGGCACCGTAGGTTTGGAGCTGATTAAATCCAAAGGTGGCATTGCGATCGCTCAAGACCCAAATGAAGCCGTATTCGATAGCATGCCTCGCAGTGCGATCGCGAATGTAGAGATAGATTATGTGTTGCCTGCTACCGACATCGCCTTCATTTTAACTAAGTTAGTGTCTAGCCCTCTGACAGAGAAACCTATGCCCCCTGATGAAACTCAGATCGAACAAGAAGCGGAGGTGGTTGCCGCAGATAAAGCTGCTTCAGAGCAGGGTGAGAATTCTAACAGAGCTTCGGCTGTCACTTGCCCGGAGTGTGGAGGTGTGCTTTGGGAAATCCGCAACGATAATTTGGTGCGCTTCCGCTGCCACGTGGGGCATGCTTACTCCCTGGATAGCTTAATCTCAGAGCAAGCCGATATGGTAGAGCAAGCTCTCTGGGCCGCAGTTCGAGCCTTAGAAGAAAAAGCAGCCTTGGCGCGGCGGATGTCCTCTCATGCTCGCCAACAAAATTATGCTCACACCGAAAATCAGTTTCAGGAGCGGGCCCATGAGGCTGAGAAAAGCGCTAATTTGTTGCGTCAAATTTTATTTCAAAGCTCCAGAAATTCAGAAGCCAACCAAGCCAGCTAAACGATAACCCGCTAGCTCGGCCCTCTTTCCTGCTTCATCCCTCCTGCTTTATCCTGTCTCTTTCCCTAATTCCCCCTCCTGCTTCCTCGCCATACAAACTCAGCGTCTGCTGCATCTCTCCCCAGATCTGCTCCTGCTCTTGCATGGCTTGTCGCACCTTTTCTTCTGCTTGGTAGGCTGTTTCCGCAGCTTGTCTCGCTGCTTCTGCTGCTTCGCGTGCAACTTCGGCAGCTTGCCTCGCCTGTTCAGATGTTTTTCGTAAAGCCTCGGTCATTTGCCTTAGCTCTTCAGCCGTCTGCCGCAGTTCTTCATTAGTTTTCCGAGCCAATTCTGCCTCTTGGCGTAAGGCTTCTCGGGCTTGCCTAACCACCTCTGCTTGATTGCGCCACTCTTCTACAGTCAATCGGTTGGTCTCATTCGCTTCGCGCTGTTGTTCTTGAGACTGCCGCAGTTCTTCATTAATCTGTCGCTGGTCTTCGGCAGTGTCTTGCGGGCCAGTTTGGGCTCGCCATCCCTGCTCTGTGCCAGCGGGCCATCCTGCTGCCAAGGAGTCTGCGCTGGTTGGCTCTTGTTGCATTGCGATCGCTGCTCCTCGCTGGGTGAGATCTCGCTCCACTGCTTGAGTTGCTTAGCAGGACTTCGGCACTATCTGTCAAGATTAGAAGCAGTAGGCTCAGCAGTAACAGTTAACTTGCAGACTTCGGTCTTACTTCCTCTATGATGCTGTGAGCCATGCCAACTCAAAAAATTTGCCCTCAACAGCATTTTTCTTCGTGCTTCCATCTTAAGCCATGAACTATTCCAGCGAAAATTCGGGGTTTGAAGCGTTACTACAGTACATAAAGCAGAGCCGAGCCTTCGACTTTACAGGTTATAAACGCTCCAGCTTAATGCGCCGAGTGAATAAGCGGATGCAAACGGTGGGCATTAAGAAGTACGACGATTATCTGGATTATTTGGAAGTCCATCCAGATGAATTTAATTCGCTTTTTAATACGCTGTTGATCAACGTCACCTCATTCTTTCGCGATCGCCCGACTTGGGACTATATCGGCAGCACCATTATCCCTCGCATCCTGGCTGACAAAAAATCTGGCGACCCGATTCGGATTTGGAGCGCTGCTTGTGCCTCAGGTCAAGAAGCTTATACGATCGCGATCGTCATGGCCCAACTGATTGGGATGGAGCAATTTCGGGAGCGGGTAAAGATTTACGCCACCGATGTCGATGAGGAAGCGCTGAGCCAAGCTCGCCAAGCGATGTATCCAAAACGAGATTTAGAGGGCTTATCTCCAGAAGAGATCGAGCTGTTTTTTGAACCTGTGGGCAACTTTTACAGTTTTCGGAAAGAATTACGGCGATCGGTCATTTTTGGCCGCCACGATTTAACCCAGGACGCTCCCATTTCTCGAGTTGATTTACTCATCTGCCGCAACGCCTTGATGTATTTCAATGCCGACACGCAGGCTAAAATTATTACTCGCTTTCACTTCGCCCTCCGAGATCACGCATTTTTGTGTTTGGGCAAAGCAGAAATGCTCCTTACCTATGCCAATACCTTCGCCCCAGTCGAACTGAAACGCCGGATCTTTACAAAAGTACCCAGATTAAATTCACGCGATCAGCTCCTGCCCATGAAAACAGGAAATAGTAGTACGAGTAGTGAGCCTGACAATAGCTATCACATTCAAAACGTCGCTTTCGATCGCGGTCCCCTAGCTTCTTTAGTCGTGAATGCTGAAGGTTTATTAACCTTGGTAAATGAACAAGCGCGGGTGCTATTTAACCTCACAACTCGTGATATTGGTCGGCCTTTACAAGACCTAGAAGTCTCTTACCGTCCCCTTGAGTTACGATCTTGTATCAACCAAGTTTATAGTGAGCGCCGCCCCTTCAGCTTCAGAGACGTAGAATGGTTGGCTGCTCAAGGAGAAAAGGTATTTCTAGATGTCCGAATAGAACCTCTGCTAGATCAAGAAACCTACATCTTGGGCGTTAGCATTACCTTCACAGATGTCTCCCGCTACAAACGACTGCAAGGGGAGCTAGAGCATTCCAACCAAGAGTTAGAGACGGCCTATGAAGAGCTGCAATGTGCTAATGAAGAGCTAGAAACGACCAACGAGGAATTGCAATCCAGCAACGAAGAATTGGAAACGACCAACGAGGAACTGCAAGCCACCAACGAAGAGTTGGAGACCATGAATGAAGAGTTGCAGGCCACCAACGAAGAACTCTATACCGTCAATGACGAACTGCACCGCCGCGGCGATGAGCTGAATCAGGCAAATGCTTTTTTAGAATCTATTTTGAGCAGCTTGAAGGGCGGTGTGGTGGTGGTAGACCGAGACTTACATATTCAAATTTGGAACTATAGATCTGAGGACTTGTGGGGGTTACGCACTGGAGAAGCCTTGGGCCAAAACTTTTTGAATCTAGATATTGGTCTGCCTGTGGAGCAATTGAGACAATCAATGCGGGCTTGTCTCACAGCTGACACGACTAGCGCTACTGAAATCACGCTGGATGCCATCAATCGTCGTGGCAGACAGATTAAATGTCATGTGAGTTGCGCCCCTTTATTGGGTATCACGAGCCAAGTTCAAGGCGTGATTTTGCTAATGGAAGACCGCAGCGAAGGAGAGTTGTAAACGGTTTCAGCCGTCAAACCTGCTAAGGCTGGCTTCGTCAGCGGTAAGACAAACCAGAACTTAGCACCTGTGCCAGGCACACTCTCCACCCCAACTCGGCCTCCATGAGCCGTAATAATTTGCCGACAGAGATAAAGTCCCAAACCGATTCCGGTTAAATGAGGATTGTCTAACCCCCGGACATAGAGCTTAAAGAGGCGATCGCAAACCTCTGGTCCCATGCCCACGCCGTTGTCCTCAACACTACAACGAATTTGTTGGTCTTCTACCGTCGCCTTCAAGGTCAACTGCAAGCCAGGAGCATTGTGCTTTAGCGCATTAGTGATCAGGTTTTTGAAGACTTGCTCCAATTGTTGTGGGTCAGCAATCAGTGGCGGCAAATTGGCTGGCAAGAGATTGCAAACGGTTGCTTGGTTTCGCACCAACAACGGCTCCAAGTCTTCTAAAATGCCTTGCACCAAACCATCTAAGCGCACCGCCTCGTAGGATAAAGCCATTGGTTGACTTTCACTCGTTTGGTCTTCCAGTAAGGAGTTGATCAAATTCAATTGGCGTTCGTTGCTTTGCACCATGCGATCCACCATCGATCGCATCACTGGCACTGAGTCGCCTGGCTTGTTCTGCAAGTTCTTTAAGATCAACGACATGCCCATAATCGAAGTGCGGACATCGTGAGAGAAAGCATGCAAGAAAATATCCTTAAAGTGGTTTAAGTCTTGTAGCTCCTGCATTTTTTGTTGCAGTTGGGCGGTGCGCTCTTCGACTTGCGACTCTAAGTTGGTGTTGAGCGCTTGTACTTGTTGGTAAAGCTGACCTTGCTGGATGGCGATCGCCACCTGAATCGCCAGTTGTTCTAACAAGTTGACTTCAAAGGGTTGCCACTGGCGAGAATGCTCGCACTGATTCGCCACCAACACCCACACTTCATCACCCAAAATAATCGGCACACCCAAGCTCGCCTTGACTTGATATTGCTGGTAAAAGGCAGCAATTTTTGGCGTTGACTGGCTCAGAGCTACATCGTTGACCACACGGCTACAGCCTGAGGCAAACAAAGCTCGGAATTCTTGCACGCCTTCCTCGTCATATTCCAAACACATCACCGAAGGCCAAGCCTCAGACACCGATTCCGCCAAAACATAGCCCTGCGCCTGATTGTCCAGATGACCAATATAAACGCGGTCTGC
Organism: Trichocoleus sp. FACHB-591; assembly: GCF_014695845.1. NCBI lineage: Bacteria > Bacillati > Cyanobacteriota > Cyanophyceae > Leptolyngbyales > Trichocoleusaceae > Trichocoleus > Trichocoleus sp. FACHB-591. The sequence continues at coordinate 54,005 of NZ_JACJPA010000099.1, read as the reverse complement.
CTGAAGAAACTGCCGTACCTCTGTAACGGTGGTGTTGAGCACCTGATCTAGCTCAAGCGATCGCCTAATTTTGAGGGCAATTTCCGTCAGTAACTGAGTACTGCGGAGGGCTTCATGGACCTGCTCCGAAGCCGCTTGCAGTTGAATTTCTGTTTGTTTGCGCTCGGTAATGTCTTGGACCGTTCCCGTGACACTGTGGTCCGAAAAGGCGAGTTTCTCACACACCAAGCGCTCTGTGCCATCGGGGTACAAAATTCGATAGTCAATTCGGCAGGGTTGGCGCTCCACCATTGCTTGTGCTAAGGCTTGCTCAACGCGATCGCGATCGTCAGGATGGATTGCTTGTAGCGCCTGCTCCGGATCGGGAGGAAAGGTTTTGGGCACAAACCCCAGAATGCGATATAGCTCGTCGGACCACCGTAGTTGCTGCTGGCCCCAATCTAAGTCCCAGTTACCGAGTTGAGCAATCCGCTGGGCATTGGCTAAGCTGGCTTCACTTTTCTGCAACAGCTCAGCGGTGGTTTGGCGCTCGCCCACAGCCCCAGCCAAAACCAAAGCGGTAGTCGTCACCACTCCCATAAAAGCTTGCAAAAACAGCACGGCTTGAGTCAGGTGCTCGGCCTTAGCGAAGAAAGGCCCATGCCCGTGAAACGCCTCAAAAATTGCAATGCCAGAGACCACCAAGCTAGCTAATACTGCCCCCGACGGCCCAAAGCGCAGCGCCCCCCATACCACTAGAGGAAACGGTAAATATTCCAGCGGATAATGGGCGATCGCTGCTTGGGGCTCGGAGCCAAAAACAACCCAACTCACGATACACAAGAGACTTAACCAGACTGCTCCCTCAACCCGCTGCCCAGGCTTCTGAAACAAAGCTGGCCACTGGCGACAAATCAGCAATGCGGGTGTAGCGACCAAAATGCCCATACAGTCGCCCAGCCAGAGCGTCCACCCGTTTTCCCAGGCTTGACTCCACTGCATCCAGCCCAGCGAACCCTCAATCAGGGTACTCCAAGTCGCATTAATCAGTGGGGCACACAGCGCAGCAACAATTAAGCCCCAGACATCCTGCAAACGGTCTAAGCTAGGCCGAAATCCTAAACGCCGCAGTGCGATCGCCGCTACCACTGCTTCTGCCACACTGCCCCAAGACGAAACAAAAGAATGACCCGCAGAGCCGCCCAAGGACTGCACCAGCAAGAAATCCCCTAGAATCACGCCTGGCCATAGCCATGATCCCCGTAATAAAAACGCAGCTAAGGCAATGCCTGCGGGAGGCCAGAGCGGTGTTGCATTGGCATTCAGCCCGATCATAGAAATCGAGATTTTAGCCGTGGCAAAGTATGCGATCGCCAATAGAGCGACCGAACACAAATATTGCAGAACTTGAGGACGCTTTAAGCGCATAGGTGCCAGCCGAAAAGCAAAGATAACGGGCAGGAGGTTTGTATCGTCTAACTACGCTCTAAGCCAGGAACTCAGGGCCACACCAAGTGAGAAGGCGGATAGAAGCAAATGCAGTGCTATCCCACCTCTGGCCGAGTAGCCAGTCACTTCCTCTCTAGATTGACCCACTTACGAGCAATTTCACTTCCTCCAGTAGGATGAGCCAACCCGAATCACCAAAACGGGTGTTGTACGTCCGGCGATCGCCCTCCATTGTTTGTAAAGATTATGCTATGGGTCGCATCCTTTTATGGATGAGTCAGCTTGAAGCTGATTTAATCGATTTATTCAACCACATCACCCTGTCAGTCACACTACCCGACACTGTGATTTTTTTGTTTGTCCTTAAATCTTTATGAATGTGTCCTCCAATTCTGCTCCCTTACGAATCCTGCTTGTCGAAGACGATCCCATGATGCAGTTGGGGTTGGAGCAAGCCTTGGCTGACTACCCCGAATTTGCAGTCGTGGGTCAAGCGGATGATGGTTACCTGGGCGTGGAAGCGGCAATCCGACTCAAGCCAGACTTAGTGGTCATGGATATTGGATTGCCTCGATTAGATGGCATTGCCGCAACTCAACAAATTAAAGCAGCCTTACCAGAAGTCCGGGTGGTGGTGCTGACCTCCCACACCACTGAAACTGAAATTGTGGCAGCCCTCTCTAGTGGAGCCGATGCCTATTGTATTAAAGGCTCTAGCGTCGATCGCCTGCTGACCGCGATTAAAGCCGCCCAAGAAGGAGCTACTTACCTAGACCCGCAAATTGCCCGTCGAGTCATTGAGCATCTCAAGCCTCCTGTCTCATCAAGCCACTTGGGGCAATTGTCGCAACGAGAACTAGACGTACTGCGGCTGATGGTAGACGGGAAAACGAATCCCGAAATTGCTGAAGCTCTGTACCTCAGTCCTAACACGATCAAAACTCACATTCGCGGCATCATGAATAAGCTGGCAGTAGACGATCGCGTGCAAGCTGCGGTAGTTGCCCTGCGCTCTGGCTTGGTCTAGCCCCTTTATCATCTTTTTAAGCTTCAAATGCCTGCTACAAGCAAACAACATGTTCCGGAATGGGAACTTTGAGAAAAAGCGCACAGAATAGTTATAGATGGCTGTTCTCACACAATTAATGCGCGGCTCAGTGGCAGGAGATTAGAAGCAATCGCATGGCTGGCACTCATAACTTTGGCTTAGTGGCACTTTCAGTCGCGATCGCTGCCGTGTCGGCCACCCTATGGCTGACAGTACAGGCAAAAAAGCCATTCTCATCTCTAAGACAAAAGCTAACTATAGCTTTACTCAACTGGCTTGCTGACTCGTCTTCTAGCCATTTAGGGATACAGCAGCAAGCCCTACCAGCAATTGAACTACAGCCAGCGGCAACAGCCCTCAAGATCAACCAAGGCTTTCTAGACCAAATCTTCCACCGAGCTGCTGATCCGATTTTTGTCAAAGATCAACAGCATCGTTGGATCCTCGTCAACGACGCCTTTTGCCAAATCATGGGCTATCCCCGTGAGGGCTTGCTTGGCAAATCCGACTATGACTTTTTGACTCAAGCAGAAGCAGGGCGGATTTGGGATGATGACAACTTAGTGTTGACCACAGGGCTAGAACACGAAACTGAAGAAACCTTAACCGACCGCGCTGGAATCGTCCGAACTCTATTAACGAAAAAAATTTCCTTTACCGATGCTGCGGGCAATCCAGCCTTGCTCGGCATCATGCGAGATATCACTGAGCGCAAACAGATGGAGTTAGCACTGCAACAAACCGTCGAGCGGGAGCAGGCTGGTGCTAGAGTGATTCAGCGCATGCGCCAAACGTTGGATTTGGCTAACATCTTTAATGCCACGACCCAAGAGCTACGACAGGTAGTCAACTGCGATCGCACCCTTGTCTACCGCTTTAAACCGGACTGGAGCGGAGAACTTGTTTCTGAATCGGTTGCTGCGGGATGGCGGACTCTATTACTGGCTCAAACCTTCGAGCCCGAACTCACGAAGGCCGCAGTGATTAACCCTAACTGCCATGCCAGAGACCTCGGCAACGACACTAGCCTCATTCAGGACAGCTACTTACAGTCCAGCCAAGGCGGCGTTTATCGCCGGGGTACTAGTCATCTTGCGGTTTCAGATGTTTACACAGCTGGGTTTGACACCTGCTATCTCGACCTACTGGAGAGCTTTCAAGCTCGCGCCTACGTGATTGTGCCAATTTTTTGCCATAGCCAGCTCTGGGGTTTACTCGCAGCCTATCAAAACTCAGGCCCAAGGCATTGGGAAACCGCTGAAATCCAAATGGTAGTCCAGATTGGGATTCAACTAGGAGTGGCAATTCAGCAAGCCGAACTCCTAGCCCAAACTCAGCAACAGTCAAAAGAATTGCAGGCGGCGAAAGAAGCAGCAGATAAAGCGAACCAGGCTAAAAGTGACTTTCTCGCCAACATGAGCCATGAGCTACGCACTCCTCTCAATGCCATTCTCGGTTTCGCGCAATTGATGCATCATGCCAAGGGGATCACTTCTGAGTACCAACAATACTTAGACATCATTAGTCGGAGTGGTGAACATCTCCTGGAATTGATCAATGACATCTTAGAGATGGCAAAAATTGAAGCGGGTCGGAGTACGCTTCACGAAACTAGCTTCGATCTACACCGCTTGCTCGACAACTTGACGGAAATGCTTCAGTTGAAGGCGCGATCCAAAGGATTGCAGCTTACTTGTATCCGTACCACAGATGTCCCCCAACTGGTTAAAACTGATGCTAGTAAATTACGCCAAGTCCTGATCAACTTGCTGGGGAATGCGATCAAGTTTACCGATCGCGGCCAAGTCACCCTCCGAGTCAGTCTGGATCAGAGCCACCTCACCACAGATTTCACTTCTCAATTGACCGACTCTAAATCGCCCAGTAAGACTCGGCTCATTTTTGAGGTAGAGGATACGGGGCCTGGGATCGCCCCCGATGAGCTTAATCAACTGTTTGAAGCATTTTGCCAAACAGCAGCAGGCTTAAAAATTGCTGGTGGTACTGGTTTGGGTTTGCCGATCAGTCAAAAGTTTGTGCAGCTCATGGAAGGTGAGATCACGGTCAAAAGTCAGCTAAGCCGTGGCAGTCTCTTCCACTTTGATATTCAAGTAGAAGCAGAGAATAGCCCGCCGATGGAAATAGAATCCTCGGTTAGGCAGCAAATCAGTGGCTTAGCTTTGGGGCAACCCCTCTATCGGATTTTGGTTGTGGAAGATAGCTCCACCAATCGATTTTTGCTTGTGCGGCTCCTCAGTCAAGTGGGGTTTGCGGTTGAAGCGGTAGAAAATGGTCAGGAGGCGCTAGCAGTCTGGCAACATTGGCAGCCCCATCTCATTTTTATGGATATGCAAATGCCAGTGATGGATGGTTATGAGGCGACCAAACAAATTAAACAGTCGCTGTCGGGACCCAAAACCGTTGTGGTGGCTCTGACTGCCAGTGCTTTTGAGGAGCAACGCCAAGATGTTTTCTTAGCAGGCTGTGATGATTTCGTTCGCAAACCTTTCCGCAAAGAAGCACTCCTCGCAACCATTAGCCAGCATTTAGGCGTGCAGTATCTCTACGAAGAACTACCAGCGCTGGTAAACAATAGTGCTGCCAAAGCGGCGCAAATTGCTACACAGAAGGTTGATGTTAGCCAACAACTTGCCGCCATGCCGACAAATTGGGTGGCTCAATTGCATTATGCTGCTTCTCAATGCAGCGATCGCTTGATTACTGAACTCCTACAAGAAATTCCGACTGAATTTACCGCCCTAGCACTGACCCTGACTGAATTATCTGAAAATTTTCGATTTGACCAAATTACCACCCTGACTCAGTCACAAGAGCAGTAGTACTTCATCAAATCAGGTTTGTGGGGTTGGGTTGCACAATCCGCCCAACCCACACAAATTTCATGTTGGAATACTACTATAGGAGGAATGGAATATCCGCAACAAGACTGTCTAGAAAAAGGCTGTGAGTCAATCTGAGCCTAGCGATCGCCCAATTTCTACCCTTGGCTCAGTTCTGAATTAGATTAGCTTTGGGCATACTAAAAAATAATTCAATTTTTTTTGAACTTAATTGTATTAATCGAAAAATCAAAAAGTAATCGCAAGTTAATGAACTTAGTATGATCACAACCTTTAAATTTGCTTGAATCTAGATTAAACGTTTCTAGAATTTATGAATGAAATTACGAAGAAGCACTGTGATGATTGCTAATCACGGCACCGCTTATAGCAGCTAATCAAGCTAATCAAAGGGAAGTGAGAAGGCAAAAATCGTAATGAATGCTACCCAGACTGAGCCTATTCCAGCAGACATTCTTGTTGTAGACGATACCCCAGAAAATCTACGCCTTCTTGCCACTATTTTAGCTAAGGAAGGATATAACGTTCGCAAGGCCCTTAACGGTTCAATGGCGCTCACGGCTGTACAAACTGTGCAGCCAGACTTAATTTTGCTGGACATCATGATGCCCGGAATAGATGGGTATGAAGTCTGTTATCGCTTGAAAAGCAATCCACAAACAGCCAGAATTCCCATTATTTTCTTAAGTGCCTTGAGTGACGGTCTTGACAAGGCTAAAGCGTTTGATGGTGGCGGTGCAGACTACATTACTAAACCCTTTCAAGTCCAAGAAGTTTTGGCAAGGGTGCAGAATCAACTGACCTTAAAAGCTGTTGAACGCAAGAACGAGGAACTACAGGCTCAATTGGAAGCTAGGGTCAAAGAGCGTACCCATCAACTAGAGACGGCGAATCAAGAGCTACAGCGAGAGGTCCAAGAGCGACAACAGCTCCAAGCAGAACTGCTAAAAATGGCCCTCAATGATGTGCTGACAGGTTTACCTAACCGAGCTTTATTTATGAAGCGGCTGGAGAAAGCCCTCCATCAAGCTCAGACAGATGTAGCGTATCAATTTGCGGTTTTGTTTCTTGACTGCGATCGCTTCAAAGTAGTCAATGATTCTCTAGGGCATTTTGTGGGGGATGAGTTGCTAGTGGCGATCGCCCGTCGTTTAGAGCAATCCCTGAGTTCCCAGCACACGCTGGCTCGCTTAGGTGGAGACGAGTTTGCTGTGCTGCTGACAGAGGTAGACGACCTCAATAGTGCAACTCAAGTGGCCGACCAGATCTTGGCTGCTTTAGCTCAGCCGTTTCAACTGGCTCGGCATGAGGTGTTTATCAATGCCAGTATTGGCATTACCCTCCACCAACCCGGATATGAGAAACCTGAGCACTTGCTGCGTGACGCAGACACGGCTATGTATCGAGCCAAAGCGCTAGGCAGAGGACAACATCAAGTTTTTGATCCGGTCATGCATACGAGGGCGCTCCAGCTTTTGCAGCTAGAAACAGACTTGCGCCGCGCCATCCAACAGCAAGAGTTTGTGGTCCACTACCAACCCATTGTTGAACTTAACCATAACCAACTGGTGGGGTTTGAGGCGTTAGTTCGTTGGCATCATCCTCAGCACGGCTTACTGTCGCCGGCAATCTTTATTCCAGTCGCAGAAGAAACAGGCTTGATTACTCAGATTGGTCATTGGGTGTTGGGAGAAGCTTGCCAACAACTTTGCAAGTGGCAACAAGGTAATCTAGATGGTCTGAATCTCTCGATCAGCGTTAATTTATCCGCACGGCAAGTCGCTCAACTCGACTTAGTTAAGCAAATAGATCAAGTCTTGGCCGACACTCAAGTCAATCCTCAGGCGTTGAAACTGGAGATTACTGAAAGTGTGATTATGGAGAATCCTCAATCTGCCAGCGTCATGTTTCAAGAACTGCGAGAACGACAGATTCAACTTAGCATTGATGACTTTGGCACTGGTTATTCTTCTCTGAGTTACCTACACTCCTTTCCTCTGAATATTCTGAAGATCGATCGCTCATTTGTGCAGCGGATGACAGATAGCTCTGAAGGCTCAGGGTTGGTGCCTCTGATCATCAACATTGCGCATTCCCTAGGACTCACTGTAGTCGCTGAAGGCATTGAGACGGCTCAACAACTGGCTCAGCTTAAAGCGCTCAATTGTGATTGTGGTCAGGGTTATTTGTTCTCTAAGCCTTTGACGGTGGAACAAGCAACTGAGCTAATTGTTAAAACGCCTCCCTGGTTAGACTCGGACGTCAATTCAGTGCCTTTAGCTGAAATTATTTAGTCAGTTGAGCAGCATAAAAAAGTCCCTGATTCTAGAACCAGGGACTAAGTGTAAAACTGAGCCTAAAGAGGTTTTATGCGATCGCTTCAGCTAGAGCAGGTGCTTCTGTCTGACTGACTTGGACTTGGCCGTCTTCGTCAACATCGACTAAGGCGATCGCGCCACTATGGATACGGCCTGACAGAATCGCTTCGGCCAAGGCATCTTCTAGCAGGCGAGTGATGGTTCGACGTAGCGATCGCGCGCCATAGGCAGGGTTGTAGCCTTCTGCCACTAAGCGATCTTTCATCCGCTCCGTGATTTGCAGGGTAATGCCCTGTTCCTCAGTGAGGCGAGTCGAGAGTTCGCGCACCATCAGATCCGAAATTTGCTTCACTTCCTCACGAATGAGTTGACGGAAGACAATGATCTCATCTAGACGGTTGAGCAGTTCTGGACGGAAGTACTGCTTCAGTTCCTCGTTGAGGAGGGATTTCACGCGGTTGTACTGCGCTTCGGCTTGAGTCTCGGTTGCGAGATCGAAGCCAAGACCGCCACCACCTTTCTCAATCACGCGGGAGCCGATATTCGAGGTCAAGATCAGCAAGGTGTTTTTGAAGTCTACGGTGCGACCTTGAGAATCGGTCAAACGACCATCTTCGAGGATCTGCAACAGCAGGTTGAAGACATCGGGATGCGCTTTCTCGATCTCGTCAAACAGCACGACGGTGTAAGGCCGACGACGCACTGCTTCGGTGAGCTGACCACCTTCGTCATAACCGACGTAGCCCGGAGGCGAGCCAACCAGCTTGGAGACGGTATGGCGCTCCATGTACTCAGACATGTCGAGGCGAATCATCGCGTCTTCGGAGCCGAAGAAGTAGGCAGCTAGAGCCTTGGTCAGTTCTGTCTTACCGACTCCGGTAGGGCCAGAGAAGATAAAGCTCGCGATCGGACGATTGGGATCTTTGAGGCCCACTCGTGCCCGACGGATGGCGCGAGAGACTGCCGTTACTGCTTCTTCTTGACCAATCAAGCGCTGGTGCAACGTATCTTCTAAGTGCAGCAGCAACTCGGATTCTGACTCAGTCAGCTTGTTGACAGGGACTCCTGTCCAAGAAGCCACAATCTGAGCGATGTCCTCCTCATCGACGACCGGACGGCTAGAGAGCGCATTATTGACTTGCTTCTCAGTTTCCGTGACCGATTGAATTTCAGCTTCCAAAGCGAGTTCGCGATCGCGCAGTTGACCCGCTTGGTCAAAATCCTGAGCCGCAACTGCCGCATTCTTGTCCTGAGTCACTTGCCGCAACTCTTGCTTCAGCGCTTTGGTGGCTGAAGTTTTAGAGTGGCTCAAGCGCACTCGTGAACCTGCCTCGTCAATCAGGTCAATGGCTTTGTCGGGCAAGAATCGATCGGAGATGTAGCGATCGGCAAGCTTAGCGGCTGCTTCTAGCGCCAAATCGGCAATAGCGACTTTGTGGTGTTGCTCATAGCGATCGCGCAGTCCGTGCAGAATCTCAATCGTTTCGTCAACAGACGGCTCACCGACCATAATCGGCTGGAAACGACGCTCTAACGCAGCATCTTTCTCGATGTGCTTGCGATACTCATCTAGGGTGGTGGCACCAATGCACTGGAACTCACCACGGGCTAGGGCAGGCTTGAGCAGGTTGGCCGCATCCATGCCGCCTTCCACGCTACCCGCACCCACCAAGGTATGAATTTCGTCAATCACAAGAATGACATTACCCGCTTGTCGCACTTCCTCGACAATGTTCTTGAGGCGTTCTTCAAAATCTCCGCGATAACGAGTTCCAGAGACTAAAGAACCCATACTCAAGCTGATCACCTGCTTACCAAACAGAGTATCAGGCACAGCATGATCAGAAATCCGTTGAGCTAGACCTTCGGCGATCGCGGTTTTACCGACACCGGGTTCCCCGATTAGAACGGGGTTGTTCTTGGTGCGACGACCCAAAATTTGCACTGCCCGCTCAAGTTCTTTCTGGCGGCCAACCATCGGGTCAAGCTTGCCATCAATCGCCATTTGAGTCAGGTTAGTACCAAACTCTTCCAAAGTGCGGAGCTTGCTAGGACGCTTGTCAAAGCCGTTTTCTTGAGGACGAGCTGCCGCTACTGCAGGAGTATTGCCAATCGCTTCTATAACCCGCGATCGCACTTCATCTTTGTCAATGCTCAACCGCTCCAAAACCTTAACCGCAACTCCTTCGCCATCACGGATTAAACCCAGCAATAAGTGTTCCGGGCCGATGTAGTTGTGCCCTAACTGGCGAGCTTCTGCCAGAGCTGCTTCAAAAACTCGCTTGACTTTGGGGGTAAAGGGCAGTTCAGCAGGTACAAAGCCAGACCCCCGACCAATAATCTTTTCAACTTCAGCCCGAGCGTCTTTGAGGCTAACACCCAGGTGTAGTAGGACTTTAGCGGCAATTCCCGTTTTTTCGCCAATCAGTCCTAGGAGAATTTGCTCGGTTCCCACGAGGTTGTGTCCCAGACGACGTGCTTCTTCCTGGGATAACATGACTGCCTTAATGGCCTTTTCTGTAAAAAGTTCGAACATGGTGAGTTTCCCTTACCGAGCGATTTCGGCTGCAAATAAAACGGCTGCACCGAGCAGTTCAGTAGATGGTTTAGCAGGGCTAGAAATGGTCAACATCAAGATCCGCATCTACTAACGCTCCAGTCACTCAGCCAGTAATCCAACAGGCAATCACCTCCAAGGAAAAGTAGCCTGTATGAAGTTTTGTTGATTTCCTTAGACTTACTGTAACGCTCCCTTACCCCTCTCGTGGTGAGGAGAACCGAAGGTGTAACCGGGTAGTTGCCGCCTATGGTCACTACTCCAACCCGACCCAGAAGACGTTATACTCAGCGATCGCGCCTCATCATCTCTAAAGAACCTTGGAAGCAGTCGATCGCTGTTGATTTAGCCGACAATAGAAAGATGCTCGAATTACATTGTCATACCACTTTCTCCGACGGTACGCTTACTCCCACAGAGCTAGTGGAGCTAGCCGCCAAAACGGGAGTCCAAGCGTTAGCCATCACTGACCACGATACTTTAGGCGGTTGGGACGAAGCCTTGGCTGCTGCTCCCACCCATGACTTAGAAATTGTGCCTGGGCTAGAACTCAGTACTGTGCATTGCGATCGCTCTCTACACATCTTAGGCTTCTACCCAGACCGCGACAAATTAGCAGCACCTTTAGCAGAGCGCTTAGCAGGTCGCAAGCGGCGGGCCGAGAAAATGGTAGCTAAGCTCGCCGAACTAGGCTACCCGATTCAGCTACCCCACCTCGGAGAAGGCATGGCTCCGGGTCGCCCCCATATTGCCGCAGCCTTAGTACAAGCTGGGCATGCTCCCTCTGTGCGGGAAGCGTTCGATCGCTGGTTGGGAGATGACAAGCCCGCCTATGAACATTACGAGAAATTCTCGGCGATCGATGGCATTCAGTTATTACGCATGTGTGATGCCGTTCCGGTGTGGGCACATCCTTATCTATTCCGAGGTGGAGAGGTAGAAGAAACGCTCCCCGGATTAGTCGCAGCAGGTCTAATGGGCATAGAAGTCTATCATCCGAACCACAGCCTGAAGCAATCGCGGAAGCTAGAGAAGCTATGTATTCAGTATGGGTTACTGATGAGCGGTGGCAGTGACTTTCATGGCCCCCACCCCGACAGCAAGAATTCAAACAACACATCCTTAAATAGTTTGCGGATCTCCCTCTCTCTACTTCAACCCATCAAGCAAGCTGCATCCAACCTCCGTCAGCCAAAGAGTTAAAGCGGGATGGAGCGATCGCCCTCATCCAATCTCTTTATTGGGTTCGAGCTGCATTAGCGGCTAGGCGATCGACTAAGTTGGGTGCGACTAACTTTAACCATTGCCCCACTTTGCCTTTCAGCGTCATCACCTCTTCCCGCTGTCGTCGCTCCATCGCGCGGATAATCTGCTGCACACATTCCTCTACAGGCATCGTATCTTTCCCCTCGTCCCTGGGACTATGTCCTAAAGGTTTACCATCTGCACCTAAAGCCCGTTCGCGGATATCCGTAGCAACAAATCCTGGAGAAACCACCAAGACATCTACGCTTGTTCCTTGCAGTTCAATGCGGAGCGTGTCAAAGAATCCTTGCATGGCATGTTTACTCGCCACATATCCCGATCGCGTGGGTACTCCTTGCTTACCGCATAGCGAAGAGATCGCCACTAACAATCCTTTGTTGGCTTTTAGATAAGGCAGTGCATGATAAGTACAGTAGACGGCACCTAAATAATTAACTCGCATTACTTGCTCAAAAATAGAGAGGTCTGTAACCTCTTCAAATCGAGCGATCGCGCCGATACCAGCATTATTCACAAGGATGTCAATTCCGCCAAACTGCTGAACGGATTCATCAATTAAACGTTTGCAAGCATCCGGGTCAGTTACGTCTGTTGGAACTGCGATCGCGCGTCCTCCTTGTTGTTTGCAGGCTTCTACAGTTTCTGTCAGAGCTACCTCATTCCGAGCAGCTAAGACTAAGTTGGCTTGCTGTTGGGCCAGCGTAATTGCGAGTGCTCGGCCAATTCCATCTGAAGCACCTGTAAGGATAACTGTTTTGTGATTAAAGCGCATAAGTAAGGGTGCATTTCAAAAAGATCTAAAGGCATCCTACCGCGCAAAATCTAGCTCGGTTAAGTTTTGTATCCAGAGGCAATGGCCCGAAAGGGTTTTATTGAAATCAAAATAGTAGAATTACTGGCTTTAGATTTTGAAGATAGGGTCAGCAGCCTTCAAAGAGATGAAAATACTTAAATCCGATTGTTTGTATAGCCTGCAAGTTAATAACAAATTAACAGTCATAGTAGCTTTTCTATTTATTTCTTAAGCTGTTTCATCTCGATTAAAAAATCCTTATTTACACTGATTTTGATTCATAAAGCCTATGCACTGAGAGAGTCTTAACTACTTTAAGAGCTTTGCATATTGTGCTGAGAAGACATACGCTATTCTGCTGAGTCGTTTTTTTGATTTACAGCGAATACTAGTTTTTAAGGTTCCTAGAGCAGAAAGCTTTAAGTTGATGATTGTACTTAAAAGTTCAGGTTATCTCTTTGAAGTTGGTGTGAATTACTGATACTTAAAGCCTAGTATTTTGGCTAACTGTTAATAACATCTCTGCTTAAGCTTGTAGTCAAGAGAATAAGAATTCTAGCTTTCCAAGGTTCCCGCAGTCTTCCACATCCTGGTCAAAAGGATTAGTCAAAGTAATACAAGAGGCATTATCCAGTGAAAAGAGTGAAGTCGAACAATAGAACTAGCGTCAAGCCTAAATTTAATTACCGCTCCCTAGTTGCAGGATTGTTTATTGCAGGTGGTGTGTTTCAACTGGTTACTCCGGTTCTAGCAGCTCCCGCAGCAAACACAACGATCAGCAACACAGCAACTGCGAGCTATACAGATCCAAGCACTGGCACGACTCTCAGCGCTACCTCCAACACTGTTACCGTGACAGTAGCCGAGGTTGCAGGTATTGATGTCAGCGCTTTAAATACTCCTGGTTCTGCTCAACCTGGTGGCACGCTTAACTACGACTTCAAAATCACCAACACTGGTAATGACCCCACTCGGCTCGTATTACCTAGTACTGCAAGCATCACTGGTACAGGTGCAGCAGGCGCATCTATCAGCCAGATCATCACCGCTGGCGCTGACGGCGTATTGGGCAACGCAGATGACCAAACTATCGCAGTTGGTGGTGCTCCATTACTGACTGGTTCAATCGCGGCTAACGGGATTATTAATGTCCGAGTTGTCCTTGCGATCGCCGTTAATGCTGCTCCTGGAACGGTTACGGTGGAATACGGTAAATCTGTCGATCCTGCCAGCACCAACCAAGTGTATGCAGCTAATGGAGCTTTAGACATCTACACCAATGACAACACTGATCCGAGCACTGTGCCTGGTGAAGTAGCAGGTGCTCCTGTCAATGGCACTCGCGAAGATAGCGCCACTCTAGATGGTGTGATCGGTAACGTCGCTGGTGTCCTGAATGGAACGAATGGCAATGCGGCTGCTACAGGTGATGGCACCAATAACAACACTGACTTCACCAACAAAGCTGTGGCACCGACCGATAGCAAACCTGGTAGCACTGCTAACGATCCAGGCGTAGTCACCTTCACCAATACGCTCAGCAACACTGGTAATGCTCCTGCTACCTTCCTGTTACGCCCTAACGCACCAGGTAGCACTGTACCTGCTGGAACCACGGCAACTATTACTGCGGGAGGTACAACTGGAACCTTCACTTGGAATGGTACTGCTTGGACTGGTACACCAGTTACTGTAAGCGTCGCTCCTGGAACGCCTGTTAACTACACAGTTACTGTAGATTTACCTGCTGGCACGAAGCTCTCAACTGATCTCACAACTCCAGGTGATCTCACAAGCCCGACTGCTGCTGTGGTTGGTGGCTATGCAATGCCTATCCTCGCCTTTGTAGATAGCAACAATGATGGAATTGCTCAGGTAACAGAGCCTCAAAACCTCACGATTGAGCGCACTTATCTAGGTTATGTAGCAATGTACAAAGAAGCTCAAATCCTAGAGGCTGATGGCACCACCGTTGTTCAAGCTTTCACCACAGATGCTACTGCTTTAACAGGCAAACTCACGCCAGGACGTATTGTTGAGTATCGGATTTCCTACAAGAACATTTCCGAGACTGCTGCGGCCACCACGGGTAGTTCCATTCTCAATGCCACCAATCTCCAAATTGTAGAGGATGGCACCACAGGTGGTAACAACTGGGCGCTCGACCAAGATGGAAATACCATCATGGATACAGTTCACGTTTCTGGTATTGATGCTGGTGGAACAATTGTTACGACTGGTACTGATCCCAACATCACCAAGTATGTAGACACTATTTCTTCCCTAGCACCTGGTGCATCTGGCAAACTCGACATTCGTCGCAAGATGAGCAACTAAGCTCCGTTAGTCAAGATTGGGGCACTTTAAGTGGAGTGTCCCAATCACCTCTCCCTTCCCCCATCTCCCAACAAGTCCCTCACACTACTGCGAGAATTAATTATGAAACGCTCCTCTCTCATCGGTTTAAGTGCGATCGCCCTCGTTGCTTCCATTCCCTTCGTTAACGAACTACCTGTATCCGCTAGTTGGCTAAATCCTGGTACTAAGATTGCTCAAAACAATCAACGTCAAGCTCAGATGCAATTAGTTCTGAGCGCTGACAAAAAAATTGTGCAAAAAGATCAGCAAGGTAAAGAGAAAGTTACCTGGGAAGCGCTGAAAGGCAATGTAACCGTGCAGCCAGGAGACGTGCTTCGTTACACCTTGACTGGCGAAAACAAGAGCGATCGCCCCATCAAGGACCTCAAGCTAAACCAGCCTGTGCCTCAAGGCATGGCTTATGTCATGAGTTCGGCAGCAATCAGCCCTAACGCTGGAACTCAAATCACCTATAGCATCGACCAAGGCAAGAGCTTTGTAGCTCAACCCCAAGTGTCAGTCAAGCAAGCTGATGGCAAAGTCGTCATGAAGCCCGCTCCCGCTGAAGCTTACACCAATATCCGTTGGACAATTGGCTCAGCAGTGGGTGCCAAGAGCACTCTGAAAGCAACTTACCAAGTCAAAGTTCGCTAAGAAAAGCTTGAGGGTGATCGCTCTACACTTTCAGACTCGCCCTCAAATTTCTCTTTTTATCTCTTTTATTTAAAGCTTTCAAATTATTTCATATGTCCAACAAGCAGTCAGAGAAGTTTACAACTGACTGCACAGGGATACTTGTGCCTTTGCGATCGCTACCCCTTCTGGGCTGACAAGGAGATCCGTTACTGTGATGCCACTTTCCAAAAAACATATATTTTCACTTAAAAACTGGAGCCAGTGGGCAGTTGCGATCACGGTGGCAAGCAGCTTACAACATTCACTTCCTGTTCTGGCTAAAGGCATTACAACGACTCAACTCTCTAACCAAGCCAGCTACACCTATAGCGATTCTGTTACCCAAAAAACCTTTCAAGGAAATTCTGCCCCAGTTAGTACCAGCGTTGATCGCTTAGTTGATCCCTTTGGGCGTATCCGTGGCTGTGCTGGAGAGACGCTGAGCAGCTACGACGGTTTCAGCCTGGGAATTTATGAAACGAATCCTGGCGATCCCACAGGTGCAAGCTTAAACGGTTTGGTATCGCTAACCAAAACTGAGCTGCCTGATATTGCCAACAACGGTATTCCTGCTGGTATTGCACCCAATAGCGAAAATAATAATCCTTTCTTTTTTACCGATAGTGATGAAGGAACCTACAATTTCCTTCTTGATCCCAAGCGTGGGCAGATAGATGTAGGTAAAGCTTACATTCTCGTCATTAGTCCGCCAGAGAATACAGGTTATAGCCAGCGTCGTATCCGCATCATCATTACTGCCCGCACCAACGATACTGTCTCTTATACTGCTACATCATTAGATGGTAAACCCATCAGTAGCACTGACAATCGCTCCTCTGTGAGTGAGACTATTAATATTCAAAATGCGGAAGGTGCAGGCTTAGTCTTAGCGCTGCTCGATGTTGATGTTGACATATGTCAGTCTCAAGGCGTTCAAATTATTAAAACAGGCGATCGCGCGGCAGCAGAGCCAGGAGACACCGTTATCTATCGGCTCTCGGTCAAGAATTTGGCGACTGCGGCAATTGACAATGTCGTGATTACAGATACTCTCCCAGTTGGGTTCAACTTCCGACCTGACTCAGTTCGCGCTGAAATTGCCAACCAACCAGTTGCAGTCACAACGAACCAGAATGGCTCAACTGTTACCTTTCAGCCCAATGTTTCCTTACTGCCTCAAGCTGACAATCAAAGTGCGGTTCTCAACATTGCCTACGCCGCTGTTCTCACACCTGATGCGGTACGTGGCACAGGTCTCAACTCTGCGGTTGTCAGTGGCGATCGCGTTGATAACCGCCAAGGTGTGAAAGATGGACCTGCCACTCATCGCCTCCGGATTCGTTCTGGTATTTTGTCCGATTGTGGCACCATCATTGGTCGCGTCTTCGTAGACAAAAACTTTGATGGCGAACAACAACGAGGTGAACCAGGTGTTCCCAATGCTGTAGTGTTCATGGATGATGGCAACCGTATCACCACCGACCCCAACGGCTTGTTCTCCGTTTCTAATGTGATCTCTGGTTATCGTACTGGAGTGCTGGACCTCACGAGCGTCTCCGGTTACACCTTTGCCCCCAATCTCTATGTCAAAGAACGCAATAGCCAATCTCGCCTAGTGCATCTACAACCAGGTGGCTTGGTCCGAATGAACTTCGCAGTGACCCCAGCTTCCAGCGAAACCAAAAACCAGTGAATATACTACTGCTCTCACAGGGATAAGTTAAAAGGCTGACAACAGTCCAGTAAAACAGCGCAAGTGTTTAGAAGGCTTAAATCTTATCTTAGGGATATCCAGTTTTTCCTACCGCACATAGCCGAGTTTCCCAGCCTGAAACACTCCTAGTTATCTGCCAGCTCTGTAGGAAATCTTTATTTCACAAACCTCTATCCGCTGTGAGCAAGAGATGACTACGAAGCCTACAGGTTCTAAAATTAACGCCCTAAAGCTTGGTTTGCTCGGAGCTATCACCGGAACTGTAGGTCTAATTGGGTCTCCCTTGGCTGCCCAAGCAAGCACAGAATTTGAGATTCCTCTTCCAGAGGCATCTATACAGCCAGTTACTATTTCTTCAGGCAATGAAGCGCTTCACCCTCTAATCTTCTCACCTCAAGTATCAGATAACTTAATTACGGCTCAAGCGATCGCTCCCGTTGCCACGACTCCCGATGCCAAATCAGAGGCTTCAGAGGCTACGGCTGCTACTGAGACTGCCTCACCTTTGCCAGCGACCACGACTCCCAGCGCTCAAGCATCACCAGTTCCAGACAATACTCCCGCTTCTGCCTCAGAAAGCAACAACCAGACTCAGCCAGCTCTTGAAACTACGCCTGAAAGTGCTCCGGCTGATGTCGCTCCTGCGGTTACACCTACCCCTACTACAACTCCTGAGAATGTCAGCTCTGCTGCTCCTGTAGCTCCTACAGAAGTCAAGATTCTCACGCCTACGACCAACACAGTTCTAGATATCCCTGCGACGACAGTAATTCTGCAATTTGTGGAAGGTACACAGGTACAACTGCAAGCAAATGGAGCGACTGTTAGCACCACCTCAGTTGGGCGCACAGAAACAGATACCAAAACTCGTATCATCACCCAAACTTGGTATGGTGTGCCCTTGAAAGAGGGAGACAATACCATCACCGCTCAGCCTACCACCAATGGAGTTGCTGGTATTCCCGTGGCAGTTCAGGTACAAGTTCGGGGTAGGGCTACCCAGCTGAGTATACAGACGGTTGAGACTCGTATCCCTGCGGATAGCCGTTCTACCGCTACAGTGCAAGGACAATTACTAGATGGCAAAGGTAACCGTTCTAATCGAGATGCGATCGTTACCTTAAGTACTAGCGCTGGAGAATTCGTTGGTGCCGATGCGAAAACCGATGAGCCTGGGTTTCAGGTACAAGCCCGTCAAGGCCAGTTTACAGCCAACTTGCGCTCCAGCTTACAAGCTCAAACAGTAACAGTCCGGGCCAATATTGGTGAGTTAGAAGCTTTTACCCAACTTCAATTTGAAACGAATCTGCGTCCCTCGATCGCAACAGGTGTAATTGATGTGCGGTTGGGCAGACGAGGCAGCGACTACTACGGCAGCTTCCGCGATTATCTCCCTCGTGATGGCGATAACTCTACAGAGCTAGATGTGCGTGGGTCTGTATTTGCCACTGGTAAGGTAGGCGATTGGCTCTTTACTGGAGCTTACAATAGCGATCGCAACCTCAACCAAACCTGCGATGCTAACAGCCGCCTATACCGAGATACACAGTTTTGTGAGCAGAACTATCCTGTATATGGTGATAGCTCTCGTGTTGATAACCTCACGCCTTCTAAAGATAGCCTGTACTTGCGGGTTGAGCGCTCCGCTAAAATTGCGGGTGCCGCTCCCGACTATGCCATGTGGGGTGACTATAACACCAACGAGTTTTCTACCAAATCTCAACAATTTACTGCGTTCACTCGCCAACTGCATGGCTTCAAAGCCAACTACAACATCGGTGATCTGCAAGTAACTGGCTTCTACGGCAACAACGTCGAAGGCTTCCAAAGAGATACGATCGCACCCGATGGCACCAGTGGCTACTACTTCCTCTCTCGTCGCTTGTTGGTCCCAGGTAGTGAAAATGTCTTTATTGAGCTAGAAGAACTGAATCGTCCTGGCACAGTGCTCGATCGCCAGTCTCTCAACCGAGGCCCTGACTACGACATCGACTACGATCGCGGTTCTGTCATTTTCCGCAAACCCATCCTCCGGACTGATATTAGTGACGAAGGTGAGGTATTGGTTCGTCGGATTGTCGTTACTTACCAGTATGAAGGTCAAGGTACCAGTAACATCTACGGTGGCCGAGTTCAATATCATCTAGACCGTACCCTCAATCATGAAAGCTGGCTCGGTGCAACTTATCTCAAAGAGAACCAAGGAATCAGGGATTTTGAACTCTACGGAGCAGATGCCCTCATCAATCTAGGTTCTAAGGGACAACTAATTGCAGAATACGCTCATTCTAAAAACGACTCTGAAGTGATGGGCAAGGTGAGCGGTTCAGCTTACCGTTTAGAAGCTCAGGGAGAAATCGCTAAAGGCATTCAAGGCCGAGCTTATTACCGAGCAGCTGACCCAGGATTCGCTAATGATGCCACGATTAGCTTTGTCCCTGGTCAAACTCGTTACGGCGCTCAGGTTACAGGCAAGCTCTCCGATACCACCAACCTCCGGGCACAGTACGACCATGAAGATAACTATGGCGTTGCGCCCCGTTCCCTCGATACCTTAGAAGATTTGTTTGCGCCTCGTTCTACCGCCATTCCTGGTAGCCAGGTGGATAATTCTCTCACCACAATCTCAGCTGGCATTCAACAGAAAATTGGCAAATCTGATCTCACAGTAGATTGGATTCACCGCGATCGCGAAGATCGTCTCTATCCTGATCTCAGCGGCACTTCTGATCAGTTGCGTTCTCGCGTGACGGTTCCTATCGCCAGTAACCTCACTTTCCTAGCCCAAAACGAGATGACTCTTTCAGGCAAGGTAGATAGCGTCTACAACGATCGCACCCTTGTCGGTCTGGATTGGAAGCCGATGCCTGGAGTCGATGTGCGTCTGGCTCAGCAATTCTTTACTCGGGGTCAATATGCTGGAAATTCCATTACCAGCTTGGATGTCAACAGTTCTTACAAGCTCGGTTCTGACACCACCTTGACCGGACGTTATTCTTTGCTAGGTGGCGCTGACGGCATGAAGATGCAGGGCGCAGTGGGCCTCAACCAGCGCTGGAACATTGCTCCAGGTCTCCGCATGGATCTAGCTTATGAGCATGTGTTTGGTAACTACTCGCGTCGCACGGCTGCGGGCTCTCAGTTCCTTCAGCCCTTTGCATCAGGCCAGAGTGCTTCTTCTCTAGCATTGGCTTCTGGAGATAGCTACAGTGTTGGTTTAGAATACACTGACAATCCTAAGTTCCAAGCGAGTGCTCGTTACGAACACCGCTCCTCCTCTGAAGGCAGCAATACTGTAATTTCTGCGGCTGCCACAGGCAAGATCACTCCTTCTCTCACCGCTTTAGTTCGCTACCACCAAGCGAGTGCTGCTAACCAAAAGTTATCTGATTTGGGAGATACCAAAGATCTAAAAATCGGTTTGGCTTACCGTGATATTCATAGCGATAAATTCAATGCGCTGTTGCGCTATGAGTATCGCCAGAATCCTTCCATAATTCCAGATTCTCTCTTGCTAGGCAATGGCACTGGTTCTGAGGAGCATCTCCTCGCAGCAGAAGCGATCTACGCACCGAACTGGCGCTGGGAGTTCTATGGAAAATATGCGTTTCGTCATAGCTCCACCTATTTGGCTAAAGATTTAGTGGGTACTAGCAGTGTCTCCCTCGCCCAGCTCCGAGCCACCTACCGTTTAGGCTACAGCTGGGATGTGGTTGGAGAAGCTCGCTGGATCAATCAACCCAACACAGGCTATAGCGAAACTGGATTCAACATTGAGGCAGGCTACTATATGACTCCCAACTTGCGCCTAGCAGCAGGATATGGATTTGGCCGTGCTAGCGATCGCGATTTCAGTGGTTCTCGCTCAGTGGATGGTCCTTACCTCGGCCTCACAGTGAAACTGAATGAATTGTTTGATGGTTTTGGTTTACAGAAAGCACCTCAGCCTCAGCAACAGCCCCAAACTAAGCCAGTTGCCTCACATTCTTCTAGTCATTTAGCGCATACAACTGCAACCTCGGAAACAACATCTACAACATCCGAATTAGTTCCGGCTGCATCTGCAACTGTTAGTGGTAGTGGGGAATGATAAAGCTATGAAACTTCAACGCTTTCCTAATCTCAAGCTCCTGGCTTCTGCTGCGCTGGCCCTAGCGGGTGCCACTTTAGGGATTGCTAATCCAGCGATCGCCGCTCCTCAACTCACTATCACTCCAATTACCTGGAACGTAATTGGGCTAGATAGCGTTGCCTCTCAAATGCTCGGTGGAGCAGGCCCTGATCAGTTTCTAGAAGGAGCGCGCGTTTGTAATGTCGGTGATGCTACTGCAACCAATGTCACAGCTTCCTTTGTAAAAACTGGAGGCAGTAGCTATATCAGCTTAGTAGGAGCTAGTACACTCTCTATCCCTTCGCTACCCGCAGGCCCTACGTCCCATCCTCCAGGGAATACAGGCCCCACGCCCAGTAACTGCTCTGACTTCTATTTCAACGTAAAAATTGCTCGTGATAGAGCATCCTATTCTACCCTTGCTAACGCTAGCACCAGGCAGCAGTTTTATATTTCGGCCACTGGCACGGGGTTAGGAACTATCACGACACCTCAAAACCGAGAATTGTATGTTGAGAAGCTCGTTTCTCAATCACGAAACGCAGTTGATAGCATTTCTGGCCCCAGCACCGTCTTTGTAGGAGACATTGTTCAATATACAGTCAAGGGACACACAGCTCCTGGTGGTTACGAACAGCTGTCATTCCTACCTGTTTTACCTGGCTTTTTTCAGCTACTTTCCGTTTCTACGACCTACTCATCTCCGTCTGGCTCAACCAATAACGTTGTCTATGCCGATGCTTGCGGTTGGGAAAACAATCCCAGTAGTACTTACTATCACAACAACCTAACCTGTAATAACCCAGCCATTCCCAGTGGATATGTGGGTGAGAAAGTAGGTGATAACGTCACAACCGTTTATACAATTAAAATTTTATCAGCGGGTAGCGGCGCATTAACTAACATTATTTATGACTTCTCTGGAAGTAGTTACCACTACAATGCTGACGTTGGCACAGGCGCAAACTTATTTGCTGTGACTGCCTTTGCACCTTCGACTGGCATTGACTTGATGGTTCAGAAGACCCGTGTTGGCACTTTTGCCAATGGTATTAACGGGCAATACACACTGAACGTCTCAAACGCAGGGACACTCTCTACTACTGGAACCATCACCGTTACAGATGTACTGCCTGCATCTCTAGACTATGTTTCTGCGACTGGCAATGGTTGGACTTGTAACTATGTCTTAGCCAATCGAACATTGACTTGTACTAGCTCTGGTTCTTTAGCTCCTAAAACAAATAGCAACATCACGTTAACCGTTAAGCCGAATACAACAGGCACAATTTCTAACACTGCTACAGTGGCTACAGCCAATGATACGGTTGCGAGTAACAACACATCTAATGACACAACAACCGTTAATGCGCCTGTTAACTTGGCTGTTACTAAAACGGTTGGGCTAGCGAGTAGCCCTGGCACCCCGATTACCAGTGCTAGCCCTAATAGCAATATCACCTACACAGTTAAAGTTACCAATAATAGTAGTTTTGATGTTATAGGAGCAAAACTCAGCGACATTGTTGACCCAGCCATTACCGTTTCGACTACTCTGGCACCTGTTTGTAACCCCAGTGGGGGTAGTACTTGTACCCTGACTACAACAGGTAATGACGTTAGCGCGCTTCTCAACTTAAAGAGCGGTGGTACTGCCACTATTACTATTACTGGAACTGTGGCATCCTCAGCAACTGGCACTATTCCTAATACAGCTCAGGTTGCTCCACCTGCTGGATACGTGGATCAAAATCTTACAGATAACGCAGCATCGGCAGATGTGAACGTCAACGCTTCGGATTTAACGATCACCAAAACTCACACTGACAAATTTCTGTTAAACCAAAACAGCAGCTTTCTACTCACTGTAAAAAATATTGGCTTTGCAGCTACATCAGGCACCATCACGGTCACCGATCAGTTACCTACAGGTTTAACTTATCAATCAGCGGCAGGGGCAGGTTGGTCCTGTAGCTTCAATGCCACGAACACTACAGTGACTTGTACCACTAGCAACGTCATTGCTGGTAGCAGTTCTGCTAACCCCCTTACCATTACAGTTCGGCGAGATTCGTCCGCAGCTACTATCAACACAGCTACTGTTTCTGGAGGTGGAGATAAAAATAACACCAATGATTTTGGTAGTGATGCGATCGCTGGTGTTTCTCAACTACGCTTAGTCAAGCGAATTACCGCAATCAATACTACGAATAGAACAGGTTTCGTAGACGGCACGGGTACAACCGATGACAACGCTACGAACTGGCCTTCCCCAACCAGTACCTCTTTGGCTGGGGTAATTAATGGAGGTGCTGTACGGTCTGGAGATGTAGTAGAGTACACCATTTACTTCCTCTCTGATGGTGGAGCGGATGCCCAAAACGTAGTGTTATGTGATCTCGTGCCTCTGAATCAAACCTTGGTGGCAAATGCCTATAGCACTGTAGCGGCAGCCCCAGGCGGAACAGCGGGCGCAACTCGTAGTATTGCGACTTCTGTTAATGGTGCTCAAGTTTCTTACACCGATTTGGTTGATGGAGATGCAGGTGGTTTCTATGTAGTTGGTGCATCAGTCCCCGTTCCAGTAGGTGGGACCAGCCCTCAACCCTGTCCTGCTGCAAATACTAGTGCTAATGGTAATGGGGCAGTTGTGGTTAACCTTGGCACCCTCTTAAGAGCAACCGCTTCAGGCACACCTGCAAGCTCTTATGGCTTTGTGCGCTTTAAAGCGAAGGTGAACTAAGCTTAGTTTGAGCGGCTTGAACAGTCACTGGCGGAAGAAAGTGACTAAATCTAGGTTTAAGTTTTCTTGCCAGTTATTAGATAAGTCTGCATGGACCCTTTGCCTTTAACCTCAATGATGTCCCGCTTCTCAAAAGTATAGTGAGTTTTTAAGTGATGGTATGCGGCTTCAGTCACTTGCACTCTACCAGGTAGGCCGTGAGACTCCATGCGGCTCGCTATGTTGACGGTATCTCCCCACAGATCATAGGAGAACTTTTTGGTGCCGATCACACCTGCTATCACAGGACCAGTATTGATGCCAACACATAGGTTGAGATTCGTTCCATGCTTAGCATTGAATTGGGCGATCGCACTCAACATATCCAGTCCCATCTCCGCGATCGCCTCTACATGATGATCAGAAGGGATAGGTAATCCTCCAGCCACCATGTAGGCATCCCCAATCGTTTTAATTTTTTCTAACCCATGTTTTTCAGTGAGTTGATCAAAAGCAGAAAAAATTTCATTTAGGTAACTAACCAATGCTGTCGGGGTGATTTCGCTGGCCCATTGGGTAAAGTTGACTAGATCGGCAAAGAGGATCGTAACTTCCTCGAAACTATCGGCGATCGTATCTTCTTGAAGTTTGAGGCGCTTGGCGATCGGGGCAGGTAAGGTGTTAGAAAGGAGACGGTCTGCTTGCTCTTGCTGATAGCGCAAAGCTTCTTCCATCACCCGCCGGATTGTGATGTCATGGATAAAAGCAGATAGGCCTTCGTAGGATGGAAACGCCCGAACTTCAATCCAACGACCTAGGGGAGCATAAAACTCTTCAAAATTAACGCTAACCTGCTGAGTTACCGCGTTGTGAAACTCCTCATCGAATTTTGAACCTGCTAAGTCACTTAAAACGTCCCAAATGACTTTTCCTAGCAACTTTTCGGGTGATTTCTGGAGAATTTGACCCGCTTTTTGGTTGACAAAGGTGAAACGCCACTGACGGTCTAAGGCCCAAAAACCATCCGTCATGCCTTCTAGAAGGTCTACGACTTGCTGATCTGAGGCTCTCAATTGGGCTTCAGCTTGCTGATACCGATTAATTTGGCGCTCTAGCTTTTCAATCTGCAATCGTAGTTCCATTTGGGCAATCACTTGCCGACCTAGCACCTGCAACGCCTTTCGTTGCTCTGGGGTGAGATTGCGGGGAATGCGATCGAGCACACAAAGAGTCCCTAATGGAAAACCATCTGGCGTAACGAGAGGCGTTCCTGCGTAAAAGCGAATACTGGGGTCGTTGGTGACGAGTGGGTTCTCGGCAAAGCGCTCGTCTTCTAGCATGTTGGGGATCACGAACAAGTCATCGGGTTTAGCGATCGCATGAGCGCAGAAGGCTTGCTCTCTCGGAACTTCCACGGCATCTATGCCTACTTTGGACTTAAACCACTGCCGATGCGAGTCTGTTAAGCTAACCAACGAAATTGGGCTACCACAGATTTGGGCCGCCAACTCTGTTAGCTCATCGAATGCCTCCTCTGGCATGCTATCTAAGATGTTGTATTGCTTTAGAGCTTCTAGACGCTCGGCTTCATTGCTAGGGATGGGAGGAGCAGGTACAGCAGGCTTTGGGGAGATAGGTTGAGGCGATCGCTGTGGTTTTTTGTGTTTGCTCACTCTGAAGCGATGGATTATGCGTACCACCCATTTCACTAGCGCAGTGCCCCATTGATTCATGCGACTTAATCGAGCCATCTCAACTGAGGTTATCTCCTAGCCTAGTTTAAAGGTGAAATGAGAGCTGACTCTGACTTTAACGTGAAAGCCGTAATCCTACCATGACTCATTAATTCCCAAAATCTGCCATTTCAGAGTCACATCAAGGCTAAATTGTTAGATTAAGCTTAAGTAATTTGCGTTTACACCGAGTCCAAGCAAAATCCGGCGAAAGTGAGAGGGTTTTTAACGTACTGTTACACAAGCTAGTAAGAGTAAAACGATGTTCATGTGCAAACGTTATGGCTCCTACAGCATTAGTTACAGGTAGCTCTGAAGGAATTGGTAAAGCGACAGCCCTGCTTTTAGCCCGCCAAGGTTATGACTTAGTCCTAGCAGCACGTCATAGCGACCGACTCGAAGCGGCGGCCAGTGAAGTGCGATCGCTGGGGCGAGATGTATTACCTGTAGTAACGGATATGAGAGACCCAGTTCAGGTAAACACACTAGTTGAAAAGACCCTAGAGCACTATGGGCATCTTGATGTCCTCGTTAATAATGCTGGAATATATCTCTCTGGCCCGATCGAAGCCTTCTCTTTAGAAGACTGGCACCAAGCGATCGACCTCAACTTGTGGGGCTATATCTACACTATTCAGGCTCTACTCCCACACTTTCTTCAGCGCGGCACTGGCACCATCGTCAATGTTAGTTCCATTGGTGGTAAAGTATCAGTTCCTTATTTAACTCCTTACTGCACGACCAAATTTGCTGTAACTGGTTTGACGGAGTCTTTGCATTCGGAGCTATCTCCTAAAGGCATCCATGTTGCAGGTATTTATCCTAACGTGATCAACAGTGACTTTATGCAGCGGGCTATCTTCCGGGGGAAAGATGAGCAAGATCGGCAGGCTCGTCAAGAACAGCTCGAACAAGTCCTTAAGGTGCCTGTTGTCGAGAAGCCAGAAGATGTAGCTCAGGCAATTTGGGACGCGATCGCCCATAAAAAAGCTGAGGTAATTGTCGGTTCTGCAAATATGTCAATTGCAGCGAGCCGCCTCTTCCCCAGCTTAATGCAGTGGATTTTTAGAAAAACATTTCAGTTAAAAGACCAAACCTAAGCAATCGCCAGGGAGACCAAAAGTGAGATCCAAATTATAGGGCGATCGTTTGGCCTACTTACCCACATATTACTCAGGCTGGTTTCTGAGACTAGCTCTGTGTAGCTAATGCGAACGATTAAACATCTCACTTCTCTACGGTGGGGTGTTTAATCAAACCCAAGTAATTTACCTGTAATTTACCTAGGCAATATATGTTGGCGTGGACCAATCCCAGGGTTAATCATAGCTGCGAGTTCTGCTTCTGAAAGTTGCTCAATTGCCGTATTGAGATCCTCTAGAGTAAATTGATAACCACTTTGGGCCGCAATCTCAATAAAGGTCTGCGGATTAGAAGTTGCTTTCAGCTTGTTCTGTAGGGCTTGGTCTTGTGTAGCCGCTTTAAAGAATTGGGCAGCACCTTGTGTCATGATGTCAGATCCTCTTACAACAGAGTCGAGCGCTGTAGCTAAATGAACTAGCGCTGAGAAACAGCATCACGGTCAGCAGTTAGAAGGTATTTTGGCAATACTCTGCAAAAACAGTCTAAAGCAGTAAGAATCTACATTTGGGGCTGGAGGAGCGCAGAGTATTGGGGCGTGAATAACAGAATAGAAACTGCTCACTCTGACACTGTCTGAGAAACTTCGACGTGGGAGTTTCTTATCTCTCAGCTTAGAAGAAGAAACAAAAACCGGATCAATTCGACAGCAAAGTTTACTTCATTGCAAACTGAAAATCACAACTTGCTCTTTTTCAGGAGGTTGCAGTGTTTTAGCAGGAATTTAGCTTCACTTGACTAAGATGATATGCTGATAATGTATAAACAATATTCGAGCTTGTAAATGCTTTTCATAGATTTTTCTCTATAAGAGCAACACCACCCGTCTAGGAGTAGTACCTGTGAGACAAATTACGCTGCACCAACTCCAAGTTTTTGAAGCGGCGGCTCGCCATTGTAGTTTCACTCGTGCTGCTGAGGAACTTTTTCTGACTCAGCCTACGATCTCCATGCAGGTCAAGCAGCTTTCTCAAGCGATCGGATTGCCGTTATTTGAGCAGGTTGGCAAGCGGCTTTTCTTGACGGATGCTGGGCAAACCCTCCTCGTCACCTGCCGAGAAATTTTTGAACGTCTGTCTATGTTAGAAATGACTGTAGCAGACATGAAAGGGCTAAAGCAGGGCCAACTGCGGCTCGCAGTTATTACAACTGCTAAGTACGTTGTACCGCGATTGTTAGGCCCGTTTTGCCAACGATATCCCGGCATTGATGTTTCATTGAAGGTGACCAATCACGAACGGGTAATGGAGCGGATGGCAGCCAACTTGGATGATCTCTATATTGTGAGTCAGCCGCCAGAGCATCTTGACATTCAATCTCATGCCTTTGTAGAAAATCCTTTAGTGGTTTTGGCTCCTCCCAATCATCCCTTAGCTGACGCTAAACATATCTCCCTAGAACAGCTAGCCGGAGAACCGTTTATTATGCGGGAGCCGGGTTCTGGAACTAGAAAAGTGGTGCAGGAACTATTCGATCGCTATGAAATTCCGATTAAAGTTAAGCTCGAAATTGGTAGTAATGAAGCCATTAAGCAGGCGATCGCAGGAGGTTTAGGCATCTCTGTGCTTTCACTCCATAGCTTAAATTTAGAAGGAAATAACGGTCAATTCAGTATTTTAAACGTTGAGCATTTCCCGATCTTGCGACACTGGTATGTGGTTCATCCCAGCGGCAAGCAACTCTCTGTGGTAGCTCGAACTTTCTTTGACTATTTACAAGCGGAAGGTAGGCAAATTGCTGACCTCAAGAATGCTTTAGAATGGTCGGCTGAGCTGGCTCATTTCGCTCAGTAGATTACGGCAGTAGGCTATCTACTGTCCCACTATTGCTGACTGAAATATGCGATCGCTTTATTACTGGCTACGAGCTATAGCCCAGATCAGCAGTAAGTGAGCTGGGTAGAAAGTATAAAACCAACGCACCGTCGGTCCTTTTTGTTGGTTTGTGACCAGCAGCAACAACGGAGTCACAACAGCAGGCAGTTGAAACAAGCCAAAATTGCTCGATGCGATCGCCAAAAAGAGATGTAATCCCAGCCAAATCCCCCACCAGTAATAACTAGAGCGAAACTGGGATAACAGCCCAATGATCGCAAGCCCGTAAGCACCATATTCAAACTTCAGCAATTCTGCCGCCACCATGCTCGCCGCCCAAATCCAATAACGTTGCTCTGGATAGCGACGACCCAACCGCAACATAGCTACCCCCAACATCAACGTAAATAGAATATTGAGGAATTCACCCTGCAAAGCCACCACATACAATGGCTGACTAACAATGCCTAACAAAAGCAGCCTGATAAGGTAGCGCTCAATGTTGCGGGTATGCTGTTCTCCCTGGGTCAACAGCCACGCAAATAAAGGAAAACTGAGACGACCCACCACCCGGAATGCTAGGACATTGGGAAAGAAAACTACTCCTACATGATCGATCACCATGAAGATTGCAGCCAAAAGCTTGATATGGAAGTTATTGAGCTGCAACTGCATAGGTAGAGTTTTTTGCGAACACTATTTGCAGTCTAGCTGTTAGTTACCTGAGAGAGCGAGGTTGCCAACCGTACCAGTGGCGGAGGGTGAGCCAAACGACCGACAGTAGTCCTGCCAAACTTAGCGTCAGACCTGTAAAAGGAACCAGTAAGCCAAACACAGGGAGAATGGCTCCGCTAATGGTGGCGATCGCAGCAGCAATCGAGGCACGTTGGTTTCTCCCCAAGCCCCAGGACAGAATCAGCACCACAGGAGCCAAGATAGCCCAGGCAAAAGCACCGGGGATAATGCGGCTGAGGTAGGTTAAGGTCAAGAGACTGGCGAAGAAAATTCCAGAGGCGATCGCCACATCTCGCAGTCTCAAGGGTACGGAGAGATATAGCACCAAGAGCCACCAGAGGAGTAGAGGAGGAGCCAGGAGCAGCAAGCGAGGCAACACACCTGTATTGCGGACTGGAGCGGTGGCGGTAAAGACACCAAAGGGATTTAATACCGAGACATTATCGGTAAACTCCCAGGTGAAGCGAGTGCCGCGCCCTTCCGGTTGCATTTTGGTAGGCACAATACCGCTGGCAAATTGTGCGCCAGGGAAATTGGCTAATGCCGTTAACCGGAAATTGGAGAGCAACTGCGAGCCTGCGTTGTAGACCCAGCGTGGACCACCTGATGCTTGGTAAGTAATACGAAACTGAGCGGTCTCACCCGCACCCAAGCGTAAGGGGAAGCTATAGTTACTTTGCTGAGAAGGCTGTAAACGCTGACCATTTCGCTCTACTCGGTAGTCTTGCAGGATGGTGTAGCCCGCAGGTGGTTGAGTCTCAAAGAAAAACTCATCAGCAGTTTCTAAAGTATTGACCACTTCATAGTTGCCATCAAAGCCAACCTGATAAAGGAGACGGTTGTTGGCGGGGTCAGTAGTTTGCTGTAGCGTGACATCTACCTGAGTGCGCTTGGGCGTGAGAAAGCGGCTGACTTCTTGAGTGCGTTTCTCCTCCACAACTTGCCCATTGATCACCGTGGTGGTTGTATAAGGTTCCTCTACGGTGTATCGCAGTTGCGGAGCGGTATGTTCTAGGCGTTCTCCTGCAACATTGCTGGCGATCGCGGCGATTCGGGCTTGCTCCCAGTGGTGATAACGATTAGCCAGGGTAGAACAGAGAAAAAAGCCACTGACTGCAATCAGCAAGATTAAAGTGGCATGTTGCACCGTTCGTAGTAGAAGGCCGTATTGAGTTATCCAAGTTTCTGTCCAGAGAATTTTGGTGCGGCGACCTAAGGAGAAATTGAGCAGCGCGATCGCCACTCCCAAAAGACCTGTGAGGACAACAAATAGCAGAAACAACTTCATTCCCTGCTCCCCGAACTGGATCAACTCCTGGGGATGGGTGAGGTCAGGGAGAGAGGGGATTCCCTGAGAGGTTGGATTCATAGTGGTTAAAGCTGAAGAGAGAGATGGCTCCCTAGACTACAGATTGCTACATTTAGATTCCGCGATCAGCAAACTCTTCAAATAATGAAACCTAACGCGGTTTGGTTCGAGTCCAACCAGACCTTAGACTTGAGAGTATGCCTTGCTTGATGCGCTGAATAACTTTAGAACCGACAATGACATTAACACTTTCCATCAACGACGCTCAGCGATTGCAACTCGCTCCTCTGGCCGCTCCTACCCGCTTGTTGTTGGGGCCTGGCCCCTCCAATGCTCACCCGGATGTGCTCGCTGCCATGAGTCAAACGCCAGTGGGCCACCTCGATCCAGCTTTTCTGCAACTGATGGACGAGATTCAGGGGCAGTTGCGCTACGTCTGGCAAACCGAAAACCAACTGACGATCGCAGTTAGTGGCACGGGAACGGCAGCAATGGAAGCGACCCTTGCCAATACGGTTGAACCAGGGGATGTGGTGCTGGTGGGTGTCGCAGGTTACTTTGGCAACCGCTTGGTCGATATGGCTGGACGCTACGGCGCGGATGTTCGCAGCATCACCAAGCCTTGGGGCCAAGTTTTCTCCTTGGAAGAACTCCGCACGGCTCTAGAAACTCACCGTCCTACAATTCTGGCTTTGGTGCATGCTGAAACTTCCACCGGAGCACGCCAACCTCTGGAAGGCGTGGGTGATTTGTGCCGCGAGTTCGACTGCCTGTTGCTGCTCGACACCGTCACCAGTCTGGGTGGTGTACCTATCTTCTTAGATGAGTGGAAAGTGGATCTGGCTTACAGTTGCAGCCAAAAAGGCCTGGGTTGTTCTCCAGGGGCTTCTCCTTTCACAATGGGACCACGGGCGATCGCGAAGATGCAGCAGCGTAAGACCAAGGTAGCGAACTGGTATCTGGATATGAACCTGCTGGGCAAATATTGGGGTAGCGATCGCGTGTATCACCACACCGCACCGATCAACCTCTACTATGGCCTGCGAGAAGCACTGCGCCTAATTGGTGAGGAAGGATTGGCAAACTGCTGGCAGCGCCACCAAAAGAATGTGGAATACCTCTGGCAAAGCTTAGAAGAGATCGGCCTGGCTCCCCACGTCGAGCGCGAGTTCCGCCTCCCCACCCTAACTACGGTGCGGATTCCAGAAGGTGTAGATGGCAAAGCGATCGCTCGTCAACTCCTGAATGAGCACAATATCGAAGTTGGTGGTGGTTTAGGTGAACTAGCAGGCAAAGTGTGGCGGGTGGGTCTGATGGGCTACAACAGCCGTCCTGAAAGCGTCGATCGCCTCGTCGCAGCGCTGAAGCAGGTGCTACCTAAACAGTAAACTCTTGTCGGCTATAACTTCTCAATAAGTAGCTGTAGGGCATCTCTTGTGGGTGCCCTAATTCTTAGGGAGCGTATATCCGTCATTTCCAGGAAATAAGTTGGATCTGGTAGACCTCCCTAAATCTCATTTCTATCTCAGACAAGAATCTGTAATGGATGCAACTTCAGTAGGAATCAGGTTTAGTCATCACTGCCACCTGCCCTAAGCTAGGACAAACTCTACGAGCAGGAGTTATAGCCATGACTGAACCAATTGTCCCCTCCAGAATCAGCAAAAAATCTTTAAGCTTTGCAGACTATTGTTCCTTAACTTTTTCAGGAATCATCTGTTTAATCAACATATTTTTTGTATATAAAGTTTTTCCTTTTTGGGGAATCTATGAACCCGTTGTTGGTGTCAGTTTTGCATTTACGCTTCTTTTTCTACTGGCACCCCTAATCCTGATCGATCTTCTGACAATAGCAAGACTACGTTGGAGAGTTAAAACCAGAAAAAACCAAGAGACCAAGAAGCCTTATAAAATAATGGTTTTTGTACTGTCAGCTTGCACAGCATTTGTGTTCATAGGAAACTTCCATAATATGAGCATGTCTTACCCCAAAAACAACTTCAACCAGTTTTTTAGGCAAAGGGAATATATTGTTCAATTAGTAGAATCTGGAAAACTAAAAGGCAATGGGAACTGTTTTCAGCTTGAATCTCAATCCCCTACAGAACCGATTAGCTGTATGGAGATAATAGAGCTACCCAATGCTTATGCAGGATTGTCGAGAAGTGGCAAGATTGAGCTTTTGAAGGAAGCAAACTCAATAAAGATTGTTTTTACCCATAGTACCTACGGTTTTGGAGACGGAAGAGCAACTTTTGTTTATTTTGAATCCGAAAAGGGTCAATCAAGTCTTCCTAATTCACGGGTTACACAACTGCGACCCAACTGGTTTTTGGCATCTTGAAATTTAGTTAATAGGGTTGTGCAAGCAAGTAATCAACGAGCACTACAATCGCTGATGTTACATCCCTCGGTTCAACTTCCTCTTCAAGGCAAACGCATTTTGCTCACGGCTCCGCGTATTTATGCGGCTCGGTTATCACAAGCTTTGATTGCTCAAGGAGCATTGCCGATTTTGATACCTGCGATCGAGACTTGCCATCTCTCGAACTTCACAGAGCTGTATGTAGCCTTTGAGTACATAGAACAGTATGACTGGATCGCCTTCACTAGCAGAAACGGCATTGAAGCATTTTTTGAGCAGATTCAATCGCTAGAGCTATCCTTTTCGCTGATTGAACATTGCAAAATTTGTGCGATCGGTAAGGATGTCGAAAAACTAACTGAATTTGGCCTCAAAGCTGATTTAATCCCTGACGAACCCAGCCCGCAAGGCGTTATTGCAGCGCTAGCCAAAATATCTGATATTGCAGGCCAAGCTGTTCTAGTGCCAGTGCCAGAAGTTGTGGGTGTGCCAGAGCCTGATGTAGTCCCCAACTTTGTCACCGACCTGCAACAGTTAGAGATGATCGTGCATCGGGTCCCCACCTATCTCACTCGCGCCGTTGACAAAGCACTATATACAGTAGAACTAGCCTTACTTAAGCAAGGTCAGATTGATGCGATCGCCTTTAGCAGCACTGCCGAAGTCAGCAGTTTTTTACAAATGGTGGAGTTCGAGGCAGATTGCCAAAATTGTGTGATCGCCTGCTTTGGGCCTTACACAGCCGCCAATGCCAAGAAGCTGGGTTTGTCAGTGCAGATTGTGGCAGCAGATTTTAGTTCCTTTGCTGGGTTTGCCGAGGCAATCGCTAGATTTTTTGTTGATCAAGCCCCAGAGAAGTTCAGTAAGAGCTAGGTTAAGCCAGCACTACTGCTTGCCATAAGCTAATAAAAGCTATGTAGCAGGAGTCGCGTTGATGGCTGGACCCATTATTCCACCCAGGCAGTACCACAAAAACCTCGGTCGCTGGTTACTGAACGACAATCGATCGGGGAAGGAAGGCCGACATTCTAGACACCCTTGGTGGCAAGTCATGTGCCTGACTGGGGTTGATTACTTCTCCACCTTGGGATATCAGCCCGGTATTGCTGCCCTAGCAGCAGGGTCGCTCTCTCCGTTAGCCACCTTAATTTTGGTGTTGCTAACTCTATTTGGCGCACTGCCCATTTATCGTCGGGTCGCAGCCACGAGTCCTCACGGAGAGGGATCGATTGCCATGCTAGAGCATTTGCTCTCTTGGTGGCAAGGCAAGCTGTTTGTGCTTTGCCTTCTGGGGTTTGTGGCCACTGATTTCATTATTACGATGACGCTTTCGGCAGCGGATGCCACAGCTCATATTGTCGAAAATCCTCTGGTCCCACACTTTTTGCATGGGCAAGCAGTTGGGATTACTCTAGTCTTGATCGCTTTGTTAGGCGCTGTATTCCTCAAAGGATTTCAAGAAGCGATCGGACTGGCTGTTTTTTTAGTCGCTACCTATCTACTGCTGAATTTAGTCACCATTGGCGTTGGGGCATACCAAATTCTGCAAAACCCAGTGGTCATTACCAACTGGCAAACAGGTTTACTCGCCAACCACGGCAACCCTCTCGCCATGCTGGCAATCTCTGCACTACTGTTTCCCAAGTTAGCCCTAGGATTATCAGGGTTTGAGACGGGTGTAGCCGTTATGCCCCTAGTAAAAGGTAGCGGCAGTGACGCTGAGAATCATCCTAGAGGGCGGATTCGTAACACCCATAAACTGCTGACGACTGCTGCAGTGATTATGAGCTTCTTTTTGATTACGAGTAGCTTAGTGACTACGCTCTTAATCCCTGCGGCAGAATTTCAAGCGGGTGGCAAAGCGAATGGCCGAGCCCTAGCTTATCTCGCCCACTTCTACCTCGGCGACATCTTTGGTACTGTTTACGACCTCAGCACGATCGCGATTCTTTGGTTCGCTGGGTCATCGGCAATGGCAGGACTGCTCAATATTGTGCCGCGCTACTTGCCGCGCTATGGCATGGCTCCCGACTGGGCTAGGGCATCTCGACCCTTGGTACTGGTTTACACAGCGATCGCCTTTGTCGTCACCATTTTGTTTAAGGCAAACGTGGAGGCTCAGGGAGGCGCTTATGCGACGGGTGTATTGGTGTTGATGAGTTCGGCGGCTTTTGCCGTGACTTTGGCGGCTCATCGGCGGCGATCGCAACGAGGCAGAATTATCTTTGGTACCATCACGTTTGTCTTCCTCTATACGACAATCGTTAACATCATTGAGCGCCCTGAAGGGATTCGGATTGCTGGCTTCTTTATTGGCACCATCATTGCCACTTCTTTGATCTCACGAGTTTGGCGCTCTACCGAGTTACGGGTCGAGAAGATTGTCATGGATGACGTCGCTCAGAGCTTTATTGCTCAGGAGAGCCAAGGAACGGTGAGGTTAATTGCCAATCGCCCGAATGAGAGCGATGTGCGTGAGTACTGCTTAAAAGAGCAAGAAGTACGGGACGACAACCATATTCCGCCCACTGACTCAATTCTGTTTCTCGAAATTCAAGTCTCAGATGCCTCGGAATTTACAGAAACTATTTGGGTACGAGGTGTGCAAGTAGGCGACTATCGCATTCTGCAAGCGAAGGGAGCAGCAGTACCAAATACTATTGCCGCTATCCTTTTATATATCCGTGACCAAACTGGTAAGCTACCTCATGCCTACTTTGGCTGGGCGGAGGGCAATCCGATTCAATACTTGCTACGCTTCATTTTGTTTGGCGAA
Organism: Trichocoleus sp. FACHB-591; assembly: GCF_014695845.1. Classification (NCBI taxonomy): domain Bacteria; kingdom Bacillati; phylum Cyanobacteriota; class Cyanophyceae; order Leptolyngbyales; family Trichocoleusaceae; genus Trichocoleus; species Trichocoleus sp. FACHB-591. The sequence continues at coordinate 18,282 of NZ_JACJPA010000099.1, read as the reverse complement.
GGAGATATTGCCGTTGTGACTCGTGAAGTGCTGCGTAAGGCCGAAAAAGATCCAGAGCAGCGTCCTGGAATTCATGTGGGTGGTTAAGGATTAGTTGGGAGGTTCTATGAGACAACCCAATGACTTGGCATTTTATGACCTGAGCGCAGACCAGTGGTGGAGCGAAACAGCTAAGATTTATGCGCTCCACCATCTGAATGCCCCTCGCTTTGAATATTTCGATCGCCATATTGCCCATTGGCAAGGCTTAAGCGTCTTAGATGTCGGATGTGGCGGTGGGTTTTCTTGCGAATTTCTGGCTCATCGGGGCGCGATCGTGTCAGGCATTGACCAATCTCGTAACTGTATTGCCAAAGCTCAGGAACATGCTCTCAGCAACCAATTAGCGATCGCCTACCAACACGGCTATGCCGAAGCGCTCCCCTATGCTGATCATGCTTTTGATGTGGTCGTTTGTGTGGATGTGTTGGAACATGTGGCTGATCTCAATCAGGCGATCGCAGAAATTCATCGCGTGCTGAAACCCGGAGGTACGTTCTGTTTCGACACCATCAATCGCACCTTGAAGTCAAAGCTGATCATGATTTGGCTGCTAGAAAACATCTTGCGAGAGATTCCAGCAGGCATTCATGATTGGCAAAAATTCATTTCGCCTCAAGACCTAACTGCTTTGATGCGATCGCACAGTTTTGAGGAGATCGAGATTAAGGGATTCAATATCTTTGGCGAAACAATGCTGGATAATCTAGCTGCCTATTGGCAATATCGCAAAACCCAGGGCTTCCAGATCAGCATCAATGAAGATACGTCGGTTATGTATATTGGCAAAGCGAAAAAGGCGATCGCTACTTAATTCAATCCTCAGTTGCGATCGTCTTTCAGCGCAAATATCTATATTTATTTGTCAATATCCAGACGAGCTTGGGCTAAGGCGCGAAGATGGACTGTATGTGGAGTTGAATGATGTCCCAGTTTAAAGTCTTAATCACGCGCCGCTTACCTACCACTTTAGAGAAGCTGGAAGCAATTGCGGAGATTGAAGTTTGGCCAGAGCGACAACCACCCACTTATGACGTGTTGCGAGAGAAGGTACAGGCGATCGATGGGCTGCTTTGTCTCCTGACCGATCAAATTGATCAAGCTTTGATCGCAGCCAATCCCGCTTTAAAGGTAATTAGCCAAATGGCGGTAGGTTTCGACAACATTGATATTGCTGCCGCCACCATCCACAAAATTCCAGTAGGCCATACCCCAGGAGTGCTAACCGATGCTACGGCAGATCTCACTTGGGCCTTGTTGATGGCAGCGGCGCGACGAGTGGTAGAGGGCGATCGCTTTACCCGCCAAGGGAAGTGGCAAACTTGGGAACCTGATTTGCTATTAGGGCCAAATGTTTCTGGCACGACTTTAGGGATTGTGGGGTTTGGGCGGATTGGTCAAGCCATGGCCCGCCGAGCCAAAGGTTTTGAGATGCGGATTCTTTATACAGATCCTCATCGAGCTGCGCCTGAGCTAGAGCAAGATTTAGGAGCAGAATTTGTCTCCTTTGAGCAACTTCTACAGGAAGCAGATTTTGTCACGATTCATACGGTGCTCTCGGCAGAAACGTATCATCTGTTTAGCGATCGCCAATTTGAGCAAATGCAGCGATCGGCAATTTTAATTAATACTGCCCGTGGGCCAATTGTCGATCCAGCAGCATTGTACCGAGCGCTGAGTGCAGAGCAGATTGCTGGGGCAGCTCTAGATGTCACCGACCCAGAGCCAATTCCCACCGATAGTCTTTTGTTGACGCTGGAGAACCTGATTATCACGCCGCATATTGGCAGCGCTAGTTGGCAAACTCGCAAACAAATGGCAGATATGGCGATCGCCAACTTAATAGCAGGACTCAAGGGCGATCGCCTGCCGCACTGCGTTAATCCTGAGGTGTACGGATAGCAGTTGCTTAGGAGCACTCCAAGGAATCGCGGGTATCTATCCCAGTCACAGGGTTGGTGCCACTAGCGGACTTGCACATTTCTAGCAGTTGATTGCGATCGAGCACCGCGAAGCTAAAATCAGCGCCTGTGATTTTGGCCCCCCGGAAATTGGTCTTTAGCAGCATGGCTGAAGTGAGCACTGCATCACTTAGGTCAACGCCCGAAAAGTCGCTGAGATAAGCAATCCCATTGCTAAAATCCGCCCCGTGAAAGTTAGCTTTCTTAGCGATAGAACCATTGAAAACGGCTCCTTGCAAGTTCGCATTGCTAAAATTGGCTTCTGCCAACTTGGCGTTACTAAATTCTGCCTTTGCTAAATCTTGGCCAGAAAAGTCTTTAATGACAGATTTCACATCATCGTAAGCTCGAATGGCTGCTGAGCTAGCGGCTTGAGTCGGTAGCGGCACCGTTACCAGAGCCAGCAGACATATCAAAATTCCTAAAAGAGGCCGAAGTACACGCATGAGGAATCAAAGAATTTAGTTGCTTACCGTCACTAAACTTAACATTTGATATACTACGCGCGATCGCTTTGATCAGTTTTTCGGGCAGAAACAGAGCTAACTGGCATGATTAAGGTTTACGGAATTCCTAACTGCACCACTTGCAAAAAAGCTTTCAAGTGGTTGGATGAGCACAGCATCGACTACGAGTTCATCAATACAAAAGAGCATCCTCCAGATCAGGCCAGCATTCAGGCGTGGGTGAACCAGCTAGGCGCGAAGCCAATGCGTAACACCTCCGGTCAGTCCTACCGAGCCTTGGGTGAAGAGAAAAGCACTTGGACCGAGGAGCAATGGATTGAGGCTTTTAGCCAAGATGCCATGCTGCTAAAGCGACCTTTGTTTGTCAAAGATGAGACAGCCGTATTAGTCGGTTTCAAAGATAAGGAGGAGGTGATTCGGGAAAAATTAGGGGTATAAAGCGATCGCTGGTTCTCTCTGATCGCTACTGAAAACGACAGGGGCAAGCATTTAAGCCATAGTCTAGGGTCTTGTTTTAGACCCAACGGCTGAATGCTCCGCCCCTACCTAGCTTGCGCTGATTTATGTTTTACGCAGAAGCAGTTTGATCAGAATGGCCAGCAGCACCAGAATTTATGGAGAGCATGATGCGGGAAATACCAGTGAAGAGAACGCTAACTCCCACTAAGGTACCGATCAGCCAAGGTGCATTGAAGGGCCACTGGAACCAAATCATGACGCCGAGCAGTAGAGTTACGACGCCGTTGGTCAATACCCAAGTCCAGTTTTCTTGGGGGCGGAGGCGGAACGCCAAAATTAGCTCAAATGTACCTTCAGTCAACAAGAAGCCACCTAACAACAGGGTCAGAGTCAAAACACCTGTCAGAGGGTTAGAGAACAGCATGACACCTGTAGCAACATAGAGCGCACTCAGCAGCAGTTTCCAAATAAAACCACCTTGGTTGCGGGTTTGAAAGGCGTAAGCCAATTTAGTCGCTCCAGCAGAAACCAGGATCAGCGAAACCCAACTCTCAGTCACAATGGTAGAGATTTGAGGCAAGGCGATCGCGGCAATGCCTAAAACAACAAGCAGGATACCAATCCAGAGCGATCGATTCATTTCTTTTTTAATTTCAGGAGAAACATTGGTGGTCATATAGGTTTTTTCCTTAAGCTTCAGCGGGATCTATGCTTAGGCTAGGGAATTTATGCAGAACTTTACACAGCCTTAAGATAGACCCTGCTGTACAAAAGATCAGGCAAGCGGAGAGCTACGGGCTAGGTAAGCTAAGCGATTGAAGCGCTCCTTAAGCTCGCTTCCTCTCTAGCTAATACTTTAGGTTGTAGCGAATCTACGCTCAGAGCCTGAGGAATTTCAATCCAGAATTCCGTACCTTTCCCAGGCTCTGAAAGACACTTTAGCTGACCACCATGTTTGTCCACCACAACGTGGTAACTAATAGACAAACCCAATCCGACTCCTTGGCCTGTGGGTTTAGTCGTGAAAAACGGATCAAAGATTTGGTGAATTACATCTTGAGGGATACCCATGCCATTATCGGCAATGCGGATCAGAAGGGCACTTTCTCCCTTTGTAGTTGCAGCCTTAAGTGCGGTGCGGATAGTAATGGTAGGAGGTTGCTTGGCTAACTCGGCGGCTGAGCGGTCCTGCCTTGCCTGATCTAAGGCATGAATGGCATTAGTTAACACATTCATAAAAACTTGGTTCAAGGGTCCGCTGTAGCATTCTGCAATCGGTAAATCGCCGTACTCTTTCACAACTCTAATCGGGGCCGCAGGAGCCTGGAGACGATGTTGCAGAATCAACAGGGTATCGTCTAGGCCGCGATGAATGTCGGTGAGTTCCTTTTGACTTCGATCCTTACCCGAAAAGTTTTGCAGCGATCGCACAATCTGATGAATCCGCCCTGTGCCCACTTCGATTGAAGCCAGGACTTTCTTCAAATCTTTCACGATAAAGTCAGCATCTAGTGCTTCGGCTCGACTTTGGGCTTCGGGGTCGAGTTGAGGGCAACGCTCTTGATAAATAGAGATTAGCTCTAGCAAATCTTCCGCGTACCGATGGATATGCGGCAAATTGCAGTGAATGAAAGTAACCGGATTATTAATTTCGTGGGCCACTCCCGCTACAAGTTGCCCTAACCCGGACATTTTTTCTGCCTGAACGAGTTGAGTTTGGGCTTGGCGCAACTCACGTAAGGTTTGGTTCAAGTGCTGATTGCTACGATGCAAAGCTTCGACAGTGCTCTCTAGCTTCGTAGAAGTCTGCTGTACTTTGGCTAAATTAATTCGTAGCTCCAATTGACTGATGACTTGCCGCCCCAGAGCTTGTAAGGCCTTGGCTTGCTCCTCGGTAAGTTGACGAGGTTCGCGATCGATTACACATAAAGTGCCCAGTGCATGGCCATCGGGTGTGACTAAAGGGGCTCCAGCATAAAACCGAATTTGCGGATCGGAGGTGACGAGCGGATTACTGGCAAAGCGATCGTCTTCTAGAGCGTTAGGCACTACAAACAACTCGTCCGGTTGCATAATAGTGTGGCTGCAAAACGCAATTTCCCTAGGAGTCTCGGTAGCAGTTACACCTACCTTAGACTTAAACCACTGTCGATGCGCGTCTACCAAGCTTACTAGAGCCATAGGAGTGCCACAAATATGAGCAGCCAGAGCTGTCAAATCATCAAACGCCTCTTCTGGAGCGGTATCAAGAATCTGGTAGCGGTGAAGCGCGTCCAGCCGATCGTTTTCATCAATCGGTAAGGGGAAGGACTCCGAGTTCAGCTCTGACATGCGTCATATCACGTAGTTATTCAGTGGTCAATGTATCTTAAAGAACATGCGCATGTCATCTGCCTTTAGATAGGCCACTAGTACAAGTTCAAGCCCCTAAAGAGCGATCGCTGTACATTTAGCCTGCTGAGAGCGAATAATCCTCAAGAAGTTTTGCAAGTAGCTCATGCCTTTCCCCCTGAGCTTAGGTCATCATGGATGCTAGTACGGCTGCGGGTACGACCAACCATGACTATTGCTGGCTACAAAATCCTAGAAGTGATTTATGAAGGCACTAATACTGTCATCTATCGGGCTTCTAAGCAGCCGAAGCATCGCTCTGTTATCATCAAAACCCTGAAAGCTGAGCATCCTTCAGTCGAGGAGCTGGCGACGCTGAGGCATGAGTTCAAAATTTTACAGTCCTTAGAGATTGATGGCGTTCTGAAGCCCATCGCTCTGGAGAATTACCACAACGGGCTAGCCTTGATCCTGCCGGATTTTTCTGGGCAATCCCTGAGTGAATATTTCAATGAATATTGCGATTGCCAAGCATTGGACTTAACCCAGTTTTTGCAGATTGCGGTGCAACTGGCAGAAATTTTGGCTCAACTACATCAACAACACATTCTGCACAAGGATATTAAACCCCAAAATATCCTGATTCATCCTGAGACTAAGCAAGTCAAAATCATTGATTTCAGTATTGCTTCTCGTCTATCTAGAGAAAACCAAGTCGCAAACCAGCTCAATTTGCTCGAAGGCAGTCTCGCTTATATGTCTCCAGAGCAAACGGGAAGGATGAATCGCGCCATTGACTACCGAGCCGATTTTTACTCTCTAGGCGTTACCTTCTACGAACTGCTCACAGGCCAGCTACCTTACCAAGGTACAGATCCCCTAGAGCTAATTCATTGCCACATTGCTAAAGCTCCTATCTCTCCAAGGGAGATCAATTCAGCAATTCCTCCAGCGATCGCTGACATTGTGATGAAGTTGCTTGCCAAGACGGCTGAGGAGCGTTATCAAAGTGGCTTGGGGCTGAAGGCCGATCTAGAAACTTGCCTCCAACAGTTACAAACCTCTGGTGAGATTGCCCCGTTCAAAATTGGAGAATTGGATTCATTTAGTCAATTTTCGATTCCCCAAAAGCTATATGGGCGCGATCGAGAAGTTGGCTTATTAATGGATGCTTTTGCTCGCATCGCTTGCCCGAAAGATAACCAGGCTAGAGCCGAAATGATGTTGGTCAGCGGTTATTCTGGGATTGGCAAATCTTCTTTGGTAAACGAAGTCCATAAACCGATCGCAGAACAGCGAGGATACTTTATCTCCGGAAAGTTTGATCAATTCAAGCGCAATATCCCCTACGCTTCTCTGATTCGAGCTTTGCAAGAGTTGATCCAGCAAATTCTCACGGAAAGTGATGAGAAGATCCGAGTGTGGCGAACCAGGTTATCTGAAGCTTTAGGAGGCAATGCTCAAGTCATTATTGATGTAATTCCAGAAGTAGTCCGCATTATGGGGCCACAACCTCCGGTTCCTGAACTAGGTCCGGCGGAATTACAGAATCGTTTCCACCGAGTATTCAAACAGTTTATCCGGGTATTCAGCCAAGCCGAGCATCCTCTAGTTGTGTTTCTCGATGATCTGCAATGGGCGGATTTGCCTTCCTTAAACCTACTGGAGTCCATTATCAGCGACCCCAGCACTCAGTATTTGTTGCTAATTGGAGCCTATCGCGACAATGAGGTTAGCGCCACTCATCCCTTGATGCATACCCTTAAGCAAATTCAACAGGCTGGAGCCAGCATTAATCAAATCATTCTCCAACCTTTGACTGCGAGCCATGTGAATCGATTGGTGGCGGATACTTTACGCACCACCCCGGATGAGATTGCAGCTTTAGCCGCATTGATTTTTGAAAAAACCCAAGGCAATCCCTTCTTTTCAACTCAGCTCTTAAGATCGCTTTATCAAGAAAACTTAGTCTGCTTTAACTTCGAGCAAAACTGCTGGAAATGGGATATTGCTGCTCTGCAAAACATTGAGATTACTGAAAATGTCGTAGAGCTGATGATTAGTCAAATTCAAAGACTGGCGGAGCCAACCCAAGATGCTTTAAAGCTAGCTGCTTGCATTGGCAATGAATTTACCCTAGATGTTTTAGCGATCGCTCATCAAAAATCCGAGATAGAAACAGCGGCAGATTTGTGGCCAGCTCTAGAAGCAAGCTTAGTTTCTCCACTCAATAGCTTCTACAAAATCCCTCTGGCTTACAGCTCGGATGCAATAGATGGGGTGTTAGAGGAAACTAATAGCTCCAATCCTGCAACTGCTTTAACTACTTCAGATGCAACTGTTTATAAGTTTCTGCATGACCGAGTGCAGCAAGCGGCTTATTCTCTCATTCCAGAGTCTCAAAAACAGAGAACTCACTTAAAGATTGGTCAGTTACTACTGCAAAATTCAACCCCTGAGGAGCAAAAAGAAAATATTTTTGCTTTGGTTAATCAACTCAACTATGGCATCAATTTGCTTAGTGCAGAGACAGAAAAATATGAGTTGGCTGCCCTTAATTTAATTGCCGGACAGAAGGCAAAAGCATCGGCTGCCTATGAATCTGCCATTCGTTATTTAAATACGGGTTTGGGATTGTTGGCAACAAATAGCTGGCAAAATCAGTATGAATTATCTTTAGCTCTTTATGAAGCAGCTACAGAAACTGCTTACCTCAACGGCAACTTTGCACAGATGCAGGAATGGGCCACTACTGTCCTGCAAAAAGCTAAAGCTCCCACTGACAAAATGAAGGTTTATGAAGTTAGAATTCAAGCTTGCATGGCCCAAGTTCAACCGCTTGAAGCCGTCAAAATAGGATTGCAAGCCTTGGAACTATTAGGGGTAAAGTTACCTGAATCACCTACCCCCTCTAACATTGAGCAGATGCTGGCTAAAACTACTACTAGTTTGACTGGTAGAAATATTGAAGACTTGATCAATCTGCCTTTAATGACAGAAGTAGATAAGCTAGCTGCTATACGCATGCTTACAAGTATGGGTTCTCCTACTTATCAAGCAGCACCCGCCCTCTTTCCATTAGTTACCTGCGAACAGGTTATTCTATCGATTCAATATGGTAATGCACCTTTTTCCAGTTATGGATATGTTTGTTATAGCGTCCTCCTCAATGGAGTATTTTCAGATATCGAATCGGCTTATAAATTCGGTAGATTAGCTTTAAGTTTGGTAGAACGTTTCAACACTTTAGAACTAAAAACAAGCATATTTTTTATTGCGGGAGCTTGCACAATACATGGCAAGGTTCATGTTAAAGAAACTCTACAACTGCTCCAAGATGCTTACTTGCACGGGTTAGAGAACGGACAGTTTGAGTATGGTTGCTATGCTGCCATGCAGAGATGCCAACATTTATACTTCGTTGGTCAAGAACTGCCGAAGTTAGAACAGGAAATGGTAACTCTTAGTGCTGCTTTTGCCCAGCTCAATCAGGAAAATACCCTCGCCTGGAATCAAATATTTCAACAGTCAGTTTGCAACTTACTTCAACCTGCGACAAATTCCTATCGTTTAGTTGGTGAAGTGTATGACGAAGATTACTCCTTGCCCCTGCTTCAGAAGGCCAATTCTAGGACTACTCTCCACTACTTTTATCTCAATAAGCTGATTCTTTGTTATTTATTTGGAGAATACCAAAAAGCTCTGGAGAATGCCGATTTAGCCGAACAGTATTTAGATGGAGTACGAGCATTTCTAGTAGTACCAGTCTGTCATTTTTATGATTCTTTGGCACAACTCAGCATTTATCCATCAGCATCGCCGGCTCAACAAGCCCACCTTTTGAGCAAAGTAGATAGTAATCAGGAGAAGATGCGTAACTGGGCCGCTCATGCTCCAATGAACTTTCAGCATAAATATGAGCTAGTAGAGGCAGAAAAAGCGCGAGTTTTAGGGCAAGTTGCTGAGGCTAGAGAGTTATATGATCAGGCGATCGCTGGAGCTAAAGAACATGGATATCTGCAAGAAGAAGCGCTGGCAAATGAGCGAGCCGCAGAGTTCTACTTTTCACTGGGTCGGAATAAGTTTGCTCAGGAATACTTAAGCGAATCCTACTATGGCTATGTACGCTGGGGGGCGATCGCTAAAGTTAAACACCTAGAAGCAAAATATATAGATGTTTTCGCTCGTACCCAGCAGCGAGGTAGCTCCCAACTGACTAAACAGCAAACTCATCGCTCTACCAGTGGTGATCATACTCAAACACTAGATTTAGCCACTATCCTCAAGGCATCTCAGGTACTTTCTAGTGAGATTGTTTTGACGAGGCTGCTAGAGAAACTCATGCAGATTGTGATGGAAAATGCGGGTGCAGAACTAGGATTATTACTGCTAGAACAAGCAGGAGAGTTAGAGGTTGCAGCCTTTGGCAGCACTAGCAGAGATGTTTTGGCATGGCAGTCACAGATCACAACCGCAATTGAAGATCCAGTCACCCAGTATCCCTACCCTACCTCAATCATCAACTATGTTGCTAGAACCCATGAACCTGTCGTGCTCAATGATGCGGGCTGTGAAGGATCTTTTACCTCGGATGCATATATTAGAAAATATCAACCTAAGTCAGTTTTATGTGCACCAATTCTGCATCAAGGCAAGCTAACTGGGACTCTTTATTTAGAAAACAATCTAACGACTGGAGCCTTTACTTCAGAACGCTTAGAAGTTTTACAGTTACTTGCTTCCCAAGCCGCCATTTCGATTGAGAATGCTCGTCTTTACGCTGACTTGGAAGAAGCGAATCGGACTTTAGAAGCTAAAGTTGAGGAACGAACTTTAGACTTGCAGCAGGAAATTCGCGATCGCCAACGGGCAGAAGAAGTAGCTGAGGCTGCTAGTCGGGCCAAAAGCGAGTTTCTCGCAAACATGAGCCATGAACTGAGAACCCCGCTCAATGGCATTTTAGGATATGCTCAGATTCTCAAGAAGAACAAAGCTTTAACAGAGCCGCAAAAGAATGGTTTGAGCGTGATTCATCAATGTGGAGAGCATCTACTGATGTTGATCAACGACGTCTTAGACCTTTCCAAAATTGAAGCTCGCAAGATGGAACTCTACTTCAGTGATGTCTTGTTCTCAGAGTTTTTGGCAGGAGTTGTAGAGATTTGCCGCATTCGAGCTGAGCAAAAGGGAATATTATTCACCTACAAACCGCTTCCTCCCCTCCCCCGCTTGGTGCGAATGGATGAGAAGCGTTTGCGGCAAGTTCTGATTAACTTATTAGGGAATGCAATTAAATTTACGGAAAACGGTGGCGTAACCTTTAAAGTTGGCTATGTCAGCAGTTTTTCATCTTCAGCTTTAGGTAACGAATTACTCCCTCCAACCGCAAATATTTCATCCAACACTCCATTGGCTGCGGCTAAGTTGAACAGTTTCCAGGTGCCAAATGCCACCACACTCCGCTTTCTGATCGAAGACACGGGCATTGGGATCACCCCCGCCCACCTCCAAGAGATCTTTCTGCCATTTCGCCAAGTTAGCGAACACTATCGCCAAACCGAGGGAACAGGCTTGGGCCTCTCAATTAGCCGTCAACTGGTACAGCTCATGGGGAGTGACATTCAAGTACAAAGTGCGCCTGGGCAGGGAAGCAGTTTTTGGATTGATCTGGATCTCACTGAAGCTTCTCACTTATCTGATGCTACTCGCTGCGATCGCAGTATTTGTGGATATAAAGGCGATCGGCGAAAAATTATGGTGGTAGATGACAAAGAGGACAATCGTTTAGTGCTAATCAACCTGCTACGACCGTTAGGATTTCAGGTATTGGAAGAGACCAATGGCCGGGAGGGTTTGCGTAAAGCGTATGAGTTTGAGCCAGATGTCATTTTGATGGATTTGGTCATGCCTGGCATGGATGGGTTTGAAGCGACTCGCCAAATTCGTCTGTCTCCAGTTCTCCAACACATTGTGGTCATTGCCACTTCAGCCAGCATCTTTGCGATGGATCGACAGCAGAGCCAGGAAGTAGGTTGCAATGATTTTCTGCCCAAGCCGATTCGTGAAGCAGAGCTACTGGAGCGTCTAAGCCATCACCTAAAACTAGAATGGATTTACGAGGAAGCTGAGGGCGAGAGCTTAGCATCGGGTCTTGAAACTAGAGATATTCTTCAGGAAACAGAACAGAACCCATCGACAAATATTTCTGATATTCCTGATCCTAGTCGGCAGGCGATCGCAGCAGGATCTCTTTCTCACTCTTCCGCAGAAGCAAATGACAGCCCTTCTGCATCCCTAGTAGCTCCCTCTGCTGAAGAAATTGCAGCTTTATTGCACTTAGCGATGATGGGCGATCTGAAAGCCCTAACGGAGAGAACAGCTAGATTAGAACTGCTCGATCCGCAATTCTTACCTTTTGCAACCCATCTCCGCCAGTTAGCTAGAGGTTTCAAAATGCGACAAATCATAGAATTTATTAAGCAATTTCAACAACCTCAATAGCACTCCACCTCAAATCCGCCTAAACTGGTAACCTAAGCAATCAGAGATTTTAGAGAGCCGGAGTAGCATGACAGAAGCACGCAACGTACTAGGTGGAACCCTCGAAACTTGCTGCACCTCACCCATGACTGGATACTACCGAGATGGCAAGTGCAATACAGGTGGTGGCGATTTTGGAGCCCATGTAGTTTGTGCCCAAATGACTGAAGAGTTTTTGGCCTTTACTAAGGATCAAGGTAACGATCTGAGCACGCCAGTTCCAGCTTTTGAGTTTCCAGGTTTGCAGCCTGGCGATCGCTGGTGTTTGTGTGCCTCCCGCTGGAAGGAAGCTTTAGATGCAGGCATGGCTCCTCCTGTTGTTTTAGCTGCCACCCATGCCTCAGCCTTGGAATATGCTTCTCTAAGCGAACTAAAGCAACATGCCAGCGATCGCTAGCTGCACTGTTTAGCTAGCTGTACTGTTTTAGGCTACGCCAAAAGCTTACCAATCGCAGAGCGCAACCAAGACTCGTAGCGATAAAGCAAAAAGGCGAGAATAGGAGCCGTGATACAGCCTGCTATTAGGCATCCCACGATAGTTGCGAGATCCGCATTAAAGTACTCACTGGCTAGGATTACCAAATCGTTGTCAATGATTCCGCCCTTACCTTCGTCGTACCAAGACTGAAAATCTAAATCGTAAAGCAACTGCCATGAGAACTGGAGATCGCTAAACAAGGTAAAGAAACCCAGCATGGCATAGATAGTGCGATCGCCATCCATACGACGAAAGTAACCACTTATTGATAAATAAAGACAAATAAAAATAGCCAAAACCTCCATGCCATGCCCCATAAAGGTTGACAAAATGAGATTCCAATCGGTAAGTAGGCAGAAGCTATAAAGCCCTGCCAACCCAACCAGAACACCTTGCAGGCGAGGATAAACCCGACAAAGCCAGATTGAATAGGCGATCGCCAAATAAATCAGCCCTAGAATTAGCCAAGATTGCTCAAAGCTCAGGGTGATTCCACCTCCGAAGGCGAAATCAATCATCGGAATGGCAGGACGACCAAATAACCAGTGAGTCAAAGCATGCCCTACCTCATGCACCATGACCAAAAATCCCCGAAATAGTAGCTTCAGCGGACTGAGGATAAACAAGATCACTGCCAATCCCAATCCTGTTAAGACTGCACCCCAACCTTCAACTGTTACAGCTTGAGGTTGATGCTTAGTTAATGAGCGAGAAGGGCTTTGTCTACGGGTACTGTAGAAAACTAGCTTTCCTTTTTTAGTGGCAGATGGCTGCTGTAAACAGGGTGAGGTCTGGCTTTCATTTTGTTCAAAATCTCCTTGCTTAGTGAGTTCTCGGTCTTGCAGTGTTGGTTGAATACTAGATGGCTGCTGGGGCTGCTGAAGTCGTATTTCTTTTTGCCAGCTAAACATTTTTGCCCCTGTTTCCCGACCATACACTTCAACTCTTTCTAGCGATTCTGGTTGGATATGTGACATCACCTGTTGCATCAAGGTCATGGCAGCTAGTGGCTCTGGCGTTGGAGTCGCCTCTAGTAGCACTTGTAAGCAGTTACCCCTGAGATTCACCTTGACAGCAGTTGCCTGTTTCTCAAAAGCTCGATTTAATAAAGTGGCGATCGCTCTACCATCACCTTGCTTAGCTAATTGCACGAGTTCCAAGGCTGACTCCTAGTCTGACTAGTAAAATCAATAACTGAGCGTGTCAAGCACACTACCAGTATTGGCTATGAGATGTAGAGTTCCCAATTTGTGACTACTCTTTGCCAGCCCTACTGTAGCGACAAATTCAATTGGGTTAAGACGATTTCTACTGGAATGAGTCACAATTGAAAGCGATCGCAAAATCAGCATGAAGGAAGTTCTGTGTCTACACAAATTTCGGCTTCCCCTCTTCCCACCTTGACAGAAATTAGATCAGGTCTGCCCAACATCTGTGGTTGGGAGACAGAGATCAATACAGTGGTGAACCACAATCAACCTATTTTCTCACCTCAGACCAATCTCCAACTAGCAGACATTACAGCAGGATTTGCTTGTGCGCTGCATATGCACCAACCCACAATTCCGGCAGGAGCCAATGGTACCCTGATCAGCAACCTGCAATATATGTTTGAGCATCCTGGGGAAGGAGATAACCATAATGCTGATCCTTTTACTTGGTGTTACAGCCGCATGGGAGAGTTTATCCCTCAACTCGTAGCCGAAGGATGCCATCCTCGGATGATGCTCGATTATTCGGGTAATCTATTGTGGGGGCTGCGCCAACTCGGGCGTGAGGATGTCTTAAATAATCTGAAACGGCTCGCTTGTGACCCCCAATATCAGCCTTATGTGGAGTGGTTAGGCACCATGTGGAGTCACGCTGTGATTCCTTCTACTCCCATCCCAGATATCAAACTGCATATCCAAGCTTGGCAACAGCACTTTGCAGCCATCTTTGGCTATGACGCTCTAAGGCGGGTAAAAGGTTTCTCGCCACCAGAAATGCATCTACCCAATCACCCAGATACGCTATATGAATACATCAAAGCGCTCAAAGAATGTGGCTATCGTTGGCTGATGGTGCAAGAACATTCTGTCGAAAACATAGATGGTTCTGGGTTACAACATGATCAGAAATATATCCCTAACCGATTGGTTGCCCAGAATTGTCATGGGGAAACGATTAGCATTACTGCCCTAATTAAAACTCAAGGCTCAGATACCAAGCTAGTCGGCCAAATGCAGCCTTATTACGAAGCCAAAGGACTCAGCCACCAGCAAATTGGCGATGTTACGGTGCCCTCCCTCGTTACCCAAATTGCTGACGGGGAAAATGGTGGTGTGATGATGAATGAGTTTCCTCAAGCTTTCTTTAAAGCTTGTCATGAAGCACGCGGGCAAGGTGGGGGCAGATCTGGCACAGTTGCTCTAAATGGTACTGAGTACTTAGAACTGATTGAAGCAGCGGGTGCTAGTCCGGAAGAATATCCTATTTGCCAAGCTGTCAATCAACACAAAATTTGGCAACGAGTTGATCCAGACAAAGCCACACCTGAAGCAGTGGAGAAAGCGATCGCCGAACTCAAAGCTACCGACCACCAATTCCACATGGACGGAGCTTCCTGGACCAATCACTTAAGTTGGGTCAATGGCTACGAAAATGTTTTAGACCCCATGAGAAAACTCAGCGCACTGTTTCACGAGAAATATGATCGCCTAGTAGAGCAGGATAGTTCAGTGACGCAGCGATCGGACTATCAAGAAGCGTTACTCTACAATTTGCTCTTACAAACTAGCTGTTTCCGTTACTGGGGCCAAGGAACTTGGACAGATTACGCTCGTGAGCTGTATCAGCGAGGTGAGGCATCGCTGTTAGCTCGTACTTCATAGCTGATGCAACTCAACATTGACACTTGTTAAACCGATACAACAAACTGGACGAGTGAATCTTCCAAGAGTGAGTATTCTTGGCAAGTAATGAAGTTGTCACTACTCCAATCGTCAATAACTTGTAGCAGCCCTCGAACTGCAAGATCCCGCTGGATCAGATCTGTAGCAGCATCCCAAGCAGCATTGGCGGTTGGAAAAGTTCCAATTTGAATCGTACAAATATGGTGATACCAAACGCTAATCCATCCGCCATCTTTTTGCATTAGCTCAATGGTTTGTCCTAAGTATTCCATAATACAAAACCAAGTTACAGCTAGGGGTTAGAGGATACTTAATACTTTCTTAAGTGTAGCGATCGACCCTATCTTTCCTCTTCTGCCAAAGGGAAAATCAAGCGATTGCAAGCATCCCCCTTAAGGAACGACTCAAACTTCAGCAGTCCAAATTTCCTATCTCTCTTCAGTTTTTTGTACCTTCTTACTTAGTCCTGTGGCAGGATGTAGTTTTTTGAAGACACAGACACCATGACTAAATAAATTAGTTTAAGCGGTGTAAATTATGAGCGCTGGAAAAAAACCTGCTTTTCAATTCGGTCTCAGCATCATTCTGGGAGTTCTGACTATTATCGCCATCTCCTCAGCTTCCTATCTAGGACTCATGAACTTCTAAATTCTGACCATCATTAAACCTAAACGGCGATCGCAGCGATGTTTTTAGCTCTGATCGCTGTTTTTGTTTCGAAGCGCTACCGTGGAGGACTTCACGACACCGCCTCGACTCTGCCATGATCAGCAAGAAGTAGGTTCGAGTGTCCCATCCATGAATAGCGATCTAATGATTTTCCTCGCTAGTGTTGGTATTTTAGCGTTGTACTTGGTTTTTTCCGCCTTCACCGAAATGGGCACTAAGCTGCCTTGGAAAAAGTAACTTGTAAAGTACTACTTCCTAACTAACGAGTTTTAGCCCCAGAGCTGAGTGACTTCTGTAGCAGTTGAAATATAGGCAAAAACATCACTCATACAGAGTAAGGCTGCTGTATAGTGGTCTATCGTAACCCCTGCGATCGCATCCCGTGGCACAATTACTCGATAGTCTAGGTTTCGTGCCGTGAAGACTGTGCTCATGACACAAACATGAGCCGTAACTCCACAACAAACTAAATTTTCAATCTTTTGCGATCGCAGCAATAGATCTAGCTCGGTGCCCATAAAGCAGTCGTATCGGCGCTTATTTAAAATACGGTAATCTTGCGGCTGTACATCCAAGCCATCTGTAAGCTCACAACCTGGCGTTCCTTCTAGGCAATGCACTGGGTCATATTCCAGTTCAATCCCATAGTCACTTTTGTCAGGCCGATGCATCTCATGGGTAAAAATAATGGGCACAGTATGTTGCCTAGCCCAACTGATTAAGCGATTAATTACTGGAACTAGTTCTCGCCCTCCTGGTGTTTCCTGCACAGCCCCCGCATCTACAAAATCCCGCTCCATATCAATGACGAGTAGCGCCGTATTGTTAGGCTGAATCTTCTGAGTTGGAAACGAGCGAACAAGGGGTTCCATCTACTGCAACTAAAAATCCTAAATTTCTACCTAATGCTAACTTTCCAATTTCACACTCGTCAGTTACACAGCTAAAATTGAAGTTTGAAAAAAGCTGAGCCAGTGTAATGAGAGCTAAGAGGGCGATCGCATCCTTATCGGACCTAAGTTCACAAACCTCAACGTTAGCCAATGCCATCTTGACGGGAAAATCTAAACTTTGTAGAACATTCGGTAAAAATACGAAGATTACGTTGCCTAGATGTTCTCAACTCCGTGTCTTATCGATGGTCAGAACCAACATTTTGCGTCACGCTTACGAATATTATTGACGCAAGATGAAACTATAACTATGGCTAACGTACCTGACACTATCAGCCCCAGAACTCTGTTTTGGTTGTGGTATGACCGGGTACCTCTAGAGCAAAAAACCAAAGCTGCTAGTGACTTCAATCGTTTCGTGAAGCGCGCAGAGTTGGAGGCCAGCCTGCATTTGCCCTCCTTTCAAATGCTAAAATCTCATGCTCACGAGGAACAGCGTTAATTTAACCAGCATCCAATTTTCCCTAGTCATTTCGCGATCGGAGTCACCTAAAATCTCAGCCCGACTTGCCCGTTTACCCCTCGAACCGAGTTGTAACCTGCTCCAACAAACAAATTGTCAGAAGCATCAACTTGTACACCGCCGGAATAAGCAACGCCTTTGTCTTCGGAGTACAGCCCCAAACCCACATAAGGCGAGACGACAGGCAAGTTCACAAACTTAAGTACATCTACACCAGTAGCACCATCTGGCCCAGCTCCTAGTTCTACACCTAGTCCGATCGCTTTAGCACCTATGGAGAAAGTTGGGTCATTGTCTTTAACTCCCACCGAAACCCAAGGTCGAGGTACTAGTTGGCTGGCTGCTGGCTTAGGTACATATTGCATCACCAGTATCAGAGATGTTATTAAAGTTTTCTTCATCAACCTAAATTTCACAAAGGATACTCCTAGGCAATTCCATCTCAGCTCAGCAGTCGTAAAGCATGCAAGTCAGTTAACTCTACGCGTGCCACAATCCAAAACTAACGGTTAATTGACAAGGTCGCTATCACTGCACTTCAGTATACAGAAGCCCATGAGGCAGTGGCAGAACGCTAAAAGTAAATTCTCGATTTTGCTGTTTCTTGATTTTGCTGTTTAGTGAGTGGCGTAGGTAAAACAAGGGCTTGTGTTGAAGGCATTTCCTGCCCTTCGAAAAACTTTTCCTCCAACCCTTGACAACCCCGTGTGGACTTCGTTATATTGGCTAAGCGGTCGAGAGAGAAGGGGCGCGGAAGCGCACCGAATCAGTCGGCCCCCGCACCTAGAAAAGAGAATAGTTTGAAAGCCAAGATAGCACCCAATCCTCGTCAAAGTAAATGGGTCTTTTGAATTTCGGTTGATTCCGGTTCAGGGACAAGAGGATAACAAGTGCTACTGACTGCTTAGCTTGTTAGTTAAGGGTCAATAGTATTTTCGAGCCTAAGAACTCATCTAATAACATGGAGAGTTTGATCCTGGCTCAGGATGAACGCTGGCGGTATGCTTAACACATGCAAGTCGAACGGA
>NZ_JACJPA010000098.1:0-29074 GCF_014695845.1 Trichocoleus sp. FACHB-591 | reverse complement strand
GTGGCTTTGCTAAGCTCATCAGGATCATCAATGCCTTTCCAGGTTGGTCACCGTTGACTCCTTCGGCTCCTATGCAACATTTTTCTTCTGCCTAGAGTGATGAATGAGGGATAACTGTCGAATCTGTTCTGGCGTGACTTGGAGATGGTAGTACAAGGTGGCAAAGCATTCATTGAACGTTTGCTGGCACTGCGGACAGAAATATCGTTGGTTACCGTTAGGAGCTTTGCCATGCTTATGGATGCGGGGGTAAGCACAGAGGCTGCATTCCAAAGATCATGCTTGAGGGTAAGTGCCTTGCTACTTTACCGAACCCACTACATTTTGATGCACGACCAACCTGTTTGAATTGAGCGATCGCTAATTTCTGCTCACGTTGGGTAAAAATCCTCCCTAAGAGCGAAGCTCAGCTCTACGTTAGAATAGTGGATTGATTCCTTAGCGCACTAAGTACCGAACGTCAGCATGAGCAAAGGCACACTCTTCGATAAAGTCTGGGATTTACACACAGTTGGAATCCTTCCCTCAGGCCAAACGCAACTGTTTATTGGTCTGCATCTGATTCACGAAGTCACCAGCCCTCAAGCCTTTGCCATGCTGCGCGATCGCGGCCTAAAAGTGCTATATCCAGAGCGGACAGTGGCAACGGTAGACCACATCGTGCCCACGGAGAACCAAGCGCGTCCCTTTGCCGACAGCTTGGCCGAAGAAATGATGCAGTCCCTAGAGCAAAACTGTGAAGAGCATCAGATTCGTTTTTATAACGTTGGCTCGGGCAGTCAAGGCATTGTCCATGTAATTGCCCCAGAGTTAGGGTTCACTCAGCCTGGAATGACAATCGCTTGTGGAGACAGCCATACTTCCACCCACGGAGCCTTTGGTGCGATCGCCTTTGGCATTGGTACCAGCCAAGTGCGAGATGTCTTAGCTTCTCAAACATTGGCACTTGCCAAGCTAAAAGTCCGCAAGGTCGAAGTTAACGGCACTCTGAAGCCTGGAGTCTACGCCAAAGATGTAGTTCTCCACATCATTCGGAAACTGGGTGTCAAGGGTGGGGTTGGCTACGCTTATGAGTTTGCAGGCAGCACCTTTGAGCAGATGAGCATGGAAGAACGCATGACCGTCTGCAACATGGCGATCGAAGGGGGTGCTCGCTGTGGTTACGTCAACCCCGATGCAGTTACTTTTGAATACCTCCAAGGTCGCGACTTTGCTCCCAAAGCCGAAGCATGGGACAAAGCTGTAGCTTGGTGGCAAAGCCTTCGGAGTGATACTGCTGCCGAATATGACGATGTAGTAGTCTTCGATGCGGCTGACATTGCTCCCACCATCACTTGGGGCATCACTCCTGGCCAGGGCATTGCGATTAACGAACTAGTGCCGACACCTGAGATGCTGCCCGCTGACGAGCAACCAATCGCAGCCGAAGCCTACCGTTACATGGACTTGCAACCCGGACAGCCGATTCAAGGCACCAAGGTGGACGTGTGCTTTGTCGGTAGCTGCACCAACGGTCGGATCAGCGATTTGCGCGAAGCGGCTAAGTTTGCTCAAGGACGACAAGTGGCCGAGGGAGTCAAAGCCTTCATCGTTCCTGGCTCAGAGCGAGTCAAGCAGCAAGCAGAATCCGAAGGTCTAGACAAGATTTTTGTCGCAGCAGGCTTTGAATGGCGTGAACCGGGTTGCTCGATGTGCCTTGCCATGAACCCGGACAAGCTAGAAGGCCGTCAGCTTAGCGCTTCTTCCTCCAACCGCAACTTCAAAGGTCGTCAAGGTTCGGCTTCGGGTCGTACTTTGCTGATGAGTCCAGCAATGGTGGTAGCCGCCGCAGTCACAGGTCAAGTGTCCGATGTTCGTGAATTGTTGTAGGGGGAGGGTGTCATGAGTAGCGAAGTTAAGGCAGTAGTGGGGCGGGGTGTGCCCTTGGTCGGCAATGATATTGACACCGATCGCATCATTCCAGCGCGGTTTTTACGCTGTGTCACCTTTGATGGTTTAGGCGCACAAGTATTCGCAGACGATCGCATTCAAACCCAAGGGCAGCATCCTTTTGATCAGCCACAGTACCAAGGAGCCAAGATCCTAGTAGTCAACGGCAACTTTGGCTGTGGTTCCTCGCGTGAACATGCGCCTCAAGCTCTTGCTAAATGGGGTATTGAAGCGATCGTGGGTGAGAGTTTTGCAGAAATCTTTTTTGGCAACTGTGTGGCGTTAGGAGTGCCTTGTGTGATGGCAGCTCCAGAAGATGCTAAGCAGTTACAAGAGGCGATCGCGGCTAATCCGCAGGCAGAAGTCAAAGTAGACCTAGAAGCCATGCAGGTGCAATGTGGCGACCTCACCATTGGCGTATCAATGGGGGCAGGTCCACGGCAAATGTTCACCAGTGGCACTTGGGATGCTTGCGGTCAACTCGTTGCGCAAGCGGATCAAATTCGGGCGACTGCTGCGAAACTACCTTACGTTTCTTGGTCAAAAACGGCTTAAGCCTCAAACAAAAAACCTCTCCCCCATCCCCTCTCCTTGAAGGAGAGGGGTGCCGTAGGCGGGGTGAGGTTTAAATTGTTCGCAGCAACTCAAATTAGTAGGCGTCTTGTAACTCGTAGAAGTCAGGGGAGATATAGTCTTTGCGGAGCGGCCAGCCTACCCAATCTTCGGGCATCAGTAGGCGCTTCAAATCGGGGTGTCCTTCGTAGACAATCCCAAACATATCGAACGACTCCCGTTCTTGCCAGTCAGCGGTCTTCCAAATCCAATAGACAGACGGAATTCTGGGATCTTCTCGAGGGAGAAATACTTTAATTCTCACTTCGTCTGGGCGATCGCTGTAGTCACTGACCTTGGTGAGGTCATAAAAGCTAACTAACTCTTGCCCAGGCCCCGCGTCGTATCCACCTTGGCAGCGGAGGTAGTTGAAGCCATAAGCATAAAGAGCAGTCGCGATTGGAATCAGAAAATCGCGATCGACCTTGAGCATTTCTACGCCAGAGCGATCAGGCCCTAAAGACTCATGCTCAAATCCGTTCTCACTCAGCCATTTGGAGATTCTACCAGCCTCGACGATAGGAGCTGGTGCCTGAGCCTGTTCTGCTCCGTTTTCAGGGGCATTAGATTCTTCAGCCACGACGAATTTCCTCCTTCTCTGCGGCTTTCAAAGCGGGTGGAACGGGTAGGCCCATTGCTTCTGTAAGTTCCTTAGGTGGCGCTTGACGACTTGGAACTTGCAGATAAGTCCCCGTCGTGATGTCAGGCACCTGCTTCATTTTGTGAGCAATGCTGTAGTAGCGATGAGTTTGGCCCTGCTTACCGCGCTCTTGCATCGAGTCATTGGCGATTTTCTTCCTCAGCTTGATGATCGCATCAATGATTGCTTCTGGACGTGGGGGGCAACCGGGTAAATAGACATCGACAGGAATCAACTTATCCACGCCGCGTACTGTGGTAGGCGAGTCTACGGTAAACATTCCACCCGTAATTGTGCAAGCACCCATTGCAATCACGTACTTCGGATCAGGCATCTGCTCGTACAAACGGACTAAAGCGGGAGCCATCTTCATGTTGATCGTGCCCGCAGTGATAATCAAATCAGCTTGACGCGGGCTAGAACGCGGAATCAAACCAAAGCGATCGAAGTCAAAGCGGGATCCGATGAGAGCCGCAAACTCAATAAAACAACAGGCAGTTCCATATAACAGAGGCCACAAGCTAGAGAGGCGCGCCCAGTTATAAAGGTCATCTACAGTCGTTAAAATGACATTCTCGGACAGCGCTTGCGTCACTTGGGGACGCTCAATGGGGTTGATAATTTGTTCATCTGGCTGCAAAATTGCGCCATTTTGAGCCGCATCTTTGGGACTCATGACCATTCCAAAGCTCCTTTACGCCAAGCGTAAACTAGACCAATCACGAGAATCGCAATAAAAACTAGGGCTTCGATAAAAGCTAGCAACCCCAATTGGTTGAACGCGACGGCCCAAGGGTACAAGAACACCGTCTCTACGTCAAAGATGACAAAGACTAGGGCAAACATGTAGTAGCGAATGTTGAACTGAATCCAGGCACCCCCAATGGGTTCCATCCCTGACTCGTAGGTGGTGCGACGCTCAGGACCTCGGAGCCGAGGGCGCAATAACTTAGACGCGCTCAGGGCCAGGACAGGTACCAGGCTACAGATAATTAAAAAGCCTAAAAAGTACTCGTAACCACTAAGAACAAACACTGCTAATAACTACCGCTTTAGTGAAAGAACTTGTGCTGCTTTTCATTTACATTTTGACACGCTCACCGTAAACTGGAGCGCCTCATGAGGTGGCTCGACAGAAACTGCCGAGTTCATCCTTCAGTCAAGCTAAATTGGCCTTAGGACTCACCCCACTTACCCACTTCTTGAGTATAAATTCCTGGTGCATCACTCCACTCAACACATTTACTGCATCTTAAATCTCTTTTGCTGGCTGCTCTAAGAGTGGCAGGGTGCCGTTATAAGTAAGCCATAGAGCTGGTTGCAGAATTTTTATAGCTAGCAATTGGTGAGAAACAACAGGCACATGACAGGAAGATTAACAGGGTGTGTCATAATCTTTAACAGATATTTTAAGGAAGAGATCTTTTATATAGATCTTCTATATAGATCGTTGGCCTAGATCAAATCCTCACCCCTCTGTTTTTCTCGTCATGAGCACTGAAGCTGTTGATCCTCAATCTCTAGACCGCCATGAGTGTAGAGCATGTGGCTATGTCTACGAACCAGTGAAGGGGGATGACAAGCGTCAAATCCCCCCAGGAACTGCTTTTGAAGAGTTGCCTGCTGATTGGCGCTGTCCAGTTTGCGGTGCCAAAGTTACACAGTTTACCAGTGTTGGACCAGCAGGTGCCGCTTCCGGTTTTCGGGAAAACTTAAGCTATGGCCTTGGAGTCAACCAACTCACCCCTGGGCAGAAAAATTTACTAATCTTCGGAGGTTTGGGGCTGGGGTTCTTACTATTTCTCAGCCTCTACGGTTTGCAGTGAAGGAATGGAGCGCCCTCAGCAACGCGATCGCGGCTCCTTAAAATCCTTCATTGAAACACCAAACACTATTGATCAAATATTCCAGGTATAGGCTGAAGCGAGATGAACTCGATTGTGAGAACACTGAAACGAATTGTAATGTTGCTAGCCGTAGTTATTCTATGTGCTAGCTGCGCTAACCGATATTTAAGCTCTTTGGATTACAACCCTTGGCAGCTTGTCCAATTGCCGACGGATGCCACGATCGCAGACATCAGCTTCGCGAGCGATCGCAAGCATGGGTGGGTAGTTGGCAGCAACTCTACCCTATTGGAAACTAACGACGGCGGCGAAACGTGGGAACTTCGCAGCCTCAATTTAGGCGATCAGAAGTACCGCTTTGATTCAGTTAGTTTCAATGGCGAAGAGGGATGGATTGCTGGACAACCTGGTCTCTTGCTCCATACCACCGATGGGGGCAAATCTTGGGCACGAATTCCCCTCAGTGCCAAACTCCCCGGTTCTCCGAATACGGTGTTGGCCCTTGGTCCCCAAACGGCTCAAATGACTACCGATATTGGAGCCATTTATCGCACTACAGATGGCGGTAAAAATTGGAAGGCTGAAGTTCAAGAAGCTGTGGGTGTCGTCCGCAACATTTCTCGCTCTAGCGATGGCCAATATGTCGCTGTCTCTGCTAAGGGTAATTTTTACTCTGTTTGGCGACCTGGACAAGAAGCGTGGGAGCCACATAACCGCAATAGTTCTCGTCGAGTCCAAAACATGGGCTTCACGCCAGATGGTCGCCTGTGGATGCTAGCGCGGGGTGGCCAAGTTCAATTTAGTGAAGCCAATGACTTTGAATCTTGGCAGACCGCAAACAGCCCAGAATCCGCGACTAGTTGGGGATTTTTGGACCTGGCTTACCGAACTCCGGACGAGCTTTGGGTGAGCGGCGGCAGCGGCAACTTGCTTTGTAGCTTAGATGGCGGCAAAACTTGGCTCAAAGATCGAGATGTAGAAAACATTCCTGGTAATTTCTACAAGGTAGTCTTCCTGAGTCCTGACCAAGGATTTGTCATTGGCCAGAGAGGTACCTTACTCAAGTATCAAGCCTCAGTGAAGTCTGCTTAATCATGAGCTTGCTTGACAGTTGTGCAGTCATAAGTAGTCAAAATTAGCTCTTTCAGCAGATGACTTGCTTGTGACTGTTTCTATCGTTCCGTATGATAGTACTTAAGCTTTGTGTTGTTGTCAGAGGAGAAATCTGAATGTCCGGTACTACTGGTGAGCGTCCATTTTCCGACATTATTACTAGCATTCGCTATTGGGTAATTCACAGCATTACAATCCCTGCATTATTTATTGCAGGCTGGCTCTTTGTCAGCACTGGTCTAGCATATGATGTGTTTGGTACTCCTAGACCCAATGAGTACTTCACTCAGACTCGTCAAGAAGTGCCAATTGTGCAAGATCGCTTCGAGTCAAAAGAGCAGATCAATCAATTCCTCAAGTAATTGTTTTCAAACTTTGGTTCTAGATCATGACTACCAATACTCCCAATCAACCCGTTTCTTATCCGATTTTTACAGTTAGATGGCTGGCTGTTCATACCCTAGCCGTGCCAACCATCTTTTTCTTGGGCGCGATCGCATCTATGCAATTTATTCATCGGTAGGAAAAGAAATGGCAGATCGGTCTTCTAATAACCCTAACAAGCAGCCTGTTGAGCTAAACCGTACTTCACTGTACTTGGGACTACTGCTGGTCTTTGTTCTGGGTATTTTGTTCTCCAGTTATTTCTTCAACTAACTGGATGTAAGCTAACTGGCTATTGTTTAATCAGCCAGTTTTATTCAATTTTAATTAGGAGGTAAAAGCTGTGTCTGGAACTGGAAGAATTCCTCTGTGGGTTGTTGCTACTGTTGCAGGTCTGGGTGCCATTGGCATTTTAGGACTTTTCTTTTATGGGGCCTACGCGGGATTAGGTTCATCTGTTTGATTCACACAAAAGCTGGTTTGAACTCAGAATTTTCTATCGTCTCGAATTTTTGACATTTGCTTGTCTAAAACTCAGCGTAAAAAACCACCTACCCTTTAGAAGTAGGTGGTTTTTTGTTATGAGAGTTTTTATGGTTTGGCTACTTTTAATTCAGTACCAAACTAGATGCCTGAGGGATCTTCGCGCTCGATGTAGATAAACAGAAAAGCCATTGCCACGGCAGGAAAGAGTAAACCTACAGCGGGGACTAGGATTGAGGGCAAAAATGAAGCTGCCATAGAAAAGTTTCCTATCTAAGATTGCACAATTCCAAGACCGAATTTACTGCGAATCGATGGCTAAATTTCTATCTGCTAAAGATTTTTAACAAAAATGTGACTGGCCAAGAGTTAGAGCACAGATCAGCCTAAAATATTTTGCGTTTCACTATCTTTGGCATCATCCCTTAGTCCCATTCGGGATATGACAATGTGGGGGTATCAGGCGGCACCACCATTCTAGTAGCTACCACTTTGTGGCTCTCCCTTTGAGTTGCCATTTCGATCGCGATCGCTTCAAACTGAATCTCTAAGCTGCCGAAGGGTACGGTCATTTGAGTGGTTGCTTCTAAATCTCCTAGCCCAGTTGGTGTAAAGTCAACCAGCCAACGGGGGCCATCTAGGAGCGATCGGGTTTGGCGATCGTTAACCCAAAGTTTGACATAAATTCGGCAGGGTAAATCTGGCATTCTGACTCGTACAGACACGGGCTTACCAGAAACCAACTCCCCAGTTTGGACTTCCAGTTGAGGATTAGGGACGATCGCATCTGGCTCAAGTAAAGCAGGGCTAAGCACTTCGGGGGTGGGTTCAGCGGGTAGAGGCGATGCTATGACTGGATCATCCTCGACGACAATTTCTTGAGCAACCCACTGATCTTCTGGAGGTCTTGCGGTCGGATGGACAATCATCTCGCTATTTTCAGGTGCCGCCAAGCTGTTAGATAACAGGCCCAAGTTGTGATCAGTCGCTGAATTATGTGCTAAGCCAGCTTCCGGGAGGGGTTCTGTTAAATCGGCTAAATCAGCGGTGCTGGATGAATCAGTATCATCCTCCTTCAACCACTCTGAGAGGTTTGCATCTGAAGCTAGAGCATTCAGCCGAGCCCAGAAACGCTCCTGAAAATTCAAAGATTGAGAGGTAGTCTCTACCGCAGGCTCACTCTCCTCTGGAGTCGTTGCAGTCTCAGCCAACTCGTCATTAGACAAGTCTACTGTCGCTGTCATATCTATCTCCGCGACAGCTAGATCAACGTCTCCTAAATCAGAGTCAAGCTCTCCTAAGTCAGAGTCGAGATCGATGAAAGCCAGAGATGGTTCCAGCTGTATGTCTTCCACAATTGTTGCAGAATCATCAATTTCTGAGATGTCTGCTTCTATCACTGCTTCTACAGGCAGTTCAGCTTGGCCTGGATGCAATCCTCGAATCACGGGCAGGGCTGGAGTCTTAGCAGCTTCAGATTGATGGGAGTGATAGATTTGGGGCGGGAGCGGCGAACCTGTCGAGGGTTGAATGTAGAATGGCGGCTTATCTTGCGATTGCTCTCCAACCTTTAAGAAGGAGAGATTTAAATAAGCCCGCTCTGACGGTTGAGTGTCTGTAGTAGAGTCAGCAGGTTCAGGTTCGGGCTCAGCCTCAGCCTCTGACGTTGCAGGCGAAGGTAAATCCAACAACTGAGCTTCACTCAAGTCGGCAGCGATCGCGTCCAGTAACTCGTCTACGTCTGCGGTGAGTGTAAAGGACTGGCTGGCGATCGCTGTGTCTATCGATTCTGAGCGGGTTGATTCTGCGCTAGCTGACTCTGTATCTGTTGTCGTGACGGCTGAGCGGTAGAAGGCAACTTCTCCGAGCAGCAAGCGGGTTCTGCAACTTAAGGGAATTTCGAGGGTGCAACTAAATGAATAGGGCAACTGTGGGTTGGCGACAGGCTGCCGCACCTCAACCAAAACCTGACCGCTTTGGGGATCGCGCAAGCCAACAAGCAATTCTCCCTGACCCGAACGAATTTCAGCCGGAAGACTAGCGATCGCTGCTGTAGCAATTTCTGGCTCTTTCAATTCAATTCGACCAGACAACGTAAAGGGCTGCCCCCAAGAGGTCATATAGGCAGCTTCAGCCAGTACTAGTTGTAGCGGTAAACTTGCTGACTCGGCTGTTTCTAGCAGCGGATCAGGAGTCGCAGGTATCGCAAAATCCCCTAAAGCGGGGGAATCAGCTTCTGTCTCTGACGGAACCGCGATCGCAGATGGCGGAACATTCTCAGGATCAGGGTTCGCGATCGCGGCACTAGCTTGATGTTCGTCAGGACTTGCTTCGGGTAAGAGGCTGGCTTCCGCTTCTGAGATTCGCTCAGCAATGTACTGCAACTGTTCTACAGAATAGTCAGTGACCTCAGTCAGGTGGTGCGTACTATTTACAATCTCTGGTGTACCAGGCGTTGGCGCTGCTTCTGGCGTTGCTTCTACAGTAGGCTCAAATTGGACAGCAACTTCCGGTTCTACCGTGAGTGCATCTGGTTCTGGCTCAGGTTCGGCATGATGCTGACTTGGCTCTTGATTCAGATCAGCAACTGTCGCTGTAGTAACTGCTGAGTTTGATGGTGAGGAGGGGTCTGTCGTTTCTTCATCCTGCATTTCCCACTCAGGATCCCAATCCGTCTCAGACTCAAACTCCTGCGGTAATACTTGTAAACAGACAATATGTTGCCAGCTTTGGCCCATAAAGTCTGACATCAGATCGCCCACGCAACGAATTTCCCATAATCCGGGTTTCATCCGGGTAAAGGGGAAAACCACCATCAATCCGTCTTTATTGGTGCGGCCAAATCGTTTTTGCGCCCGTCGCTTGGGCGATACTTCGTCGTCAATTTGATGTGTAATTCGGATTTCGACGCTTGTATTAGCGCGGCTAGAGCGGGCAACCACTCGATAGCGTCCCTCTAAGATTTCCACATCGGGGGACTCTAGAGGTAGCCAGGAGCGATCGCCCTCTTTCTGTAGTAGAAATTCCCAGTATTCCATCTCAACCCTCGGCAAGGGGATGCCCACCGCACGTTACTTAAGGTGGTGAATTAGTTTGGCGGCAAAAAAGACTGCTGGGTTAAATTAGCAGTCCTAGTCGCGACAGGATCGCTCCAGAAGCAATCTAGACGTTTCTGATCGCATTGTTGAACTTTGGTTTTAAGTCTATCCCACTCCCGATCATTCCGCTTGGTCTCATGGCATTTTTCTTAACTGAAACTCACCATTCCACAGACTTCTCTTCAGACTCCGCAGATTCTGGTTGGGGCGAAGTTGACTCTGGCAGTTCTCGCCTTGGCGGATAGTTATGGTTGGTATTTTGTAGCCGAGTTTCTTCTCGAAGGCGATCGCTCTCTAAGTCAGATAGGCGCTCTTCTAAGGGCGAAGCTGGCCGACTCACTTCTCCAAGCTCGCTAAGAGCATCAGAGGTAGACCGAGCATTATAGCTACCGCTCGGCACGTCCAGGGGCGATCGCGAAGGAGGAGGTAACCGCCCCATGGAGCGACGACCACCAGCGACACTAGTAGGGGTTCGACTAAACGTGCGCCATGCCGCTTTCATGCCTGCAAAAACGCTACGAGTAGTAGTCTGAGCTTTTTGGACTTGCTTCCGAGCACCATCAAAACTCTGATCTACCTGTTTGACGACTTGACCCGCACTCTTCACGCCTTCGCTCATGTCATCTGTCAGATCACTAATCTCTAACCCAGTCAGGCGAATCGATTCTAGGGTGGGAGGCAATTCCCGGGAGAGGGTGTCAAATAGTTTTTCAGCACTGCGAGCCGCCCTCGCTAATTCTTGAAGTGCTGGTATGGCTACAACTAAGACTGCTGCGAGACTCACGGCCACCAGTAGAATTGAAAGTCCTAGCCAAAAAATGGGATCAATCACTGAACTCTGCCTACTCTACAAGTTAGTGAATTTTATCGAACGCATCATGCTTAGGTAGATCGGATTCAGCCGCTTCCGAAGCTGGCACTTGCTCTAATACCTGTTGCTCCCGCTGAGTTGCTTCGATCCCAGAGGCGATCGCTTCCTTCAGGCGTCCTAGTGTTTCATCCCAACTCCGCAGAGCTGACTCTGATAGGCGATCGGCTTGGAGCTGGACACTAGTAGACAAATCCTCTGCGAGTTCTGGTAAGGCATCCGCAGATTTCTTTAAGAGCTGCCGCGTCTCCCGTCCTGGCCGAGGAGCAATCAATAAACCGGTCACTGTTCCAACAGCAGCTCCTAACAGTAGACCTCCAATGAATGATCCGGAACGGTTGTTCGACATTGTCTGGCTTCTACCTTTCAATAACTAGCGGATTAATCTAACTGAATTTGATGCCACCTAGCTTGTGATCAGGTGGAACCGCCCCGATTTTACCGGATTGGCTCTCTAGAAGCTGCATCCTGCTTAGCACTCTTTGGGCGTTTAGACGCTTAAATCAGCGTTCTATGCTTCACTACACATTAATCTATCTCATGGTTTAGCTATCAGCTAAAAACGCTTTTTCGGCATTCTTGGTCGCTGCGATCGCCTGACCTGCTGCCGCCAAACACCCTGACCCAAACTTATCAGACCTAAAACTTGCTGCACTTTCTGCAATTGCAATTCTAATTTTTGGTACTGTTGTCGCAACTGGTTCACACCCCGCTGCCCTTGCAAAATTCCGGTAGGAGCACCATATAAGACGCTGTGGGTACTGCGCTCAGAAGCTGTTAGAGCATTAGCTACTTGAGCCAAGGTGCGACGCAATTTCCAAATCTGCCACGCTGCATAGAAGCAAAAGCAGCTAACCAGGAGATTAATTACTACTACGGTGATCACCATCGCCACACCTCCTAACCCGCGATGCCTCAATCGTTACATAGTTCTTGCCGCTGTAACATCTGCTAGCGAGACTAGTCGCCCGATTTACACCAGAACTTAATACAGCATGGTAGAGCTGCAAAAGCAAAAATTCGGAGAGCCAGGAGTTGCGATAGACTGCCCTATGGAAAATAGAATCTACTGTGCAGATTCTGAAGGCTTTTCCGGGCTGACATCCACAATTACTTCAGTGGTGTGAGTCGGCTGGGCAGTAACAGAGGTATCTGGTTGAACTGAGACAACAACTTCAGGTTCAGTGCGATCGCTAGCATTGGCTTTTGCTTGCTCCGCTAAAGCTTGAGTTTTGTCTTTGACTTGTTCGCCTAACAGTTGCGCTCGGTCTTTAAGAGTCTCTTTGAGTGTTTGGCTTTTCTCTTGGGCTTGCTCCGCTAGGGTTTGAGTTGTGTCTTTAAGCTGTTCACCCACCGTTTGCGCTTGTTCTTTTGCCTGAACACTCAGAGTTTGTAGTTGTTCTTTAGCTTGGCTAGTAATGGCTTGAATCCCTCCTAACCAAGACTTCACATCTTGCTTCGTTTGTGCGTAATCTGACTGTAAAAAGCTACTAACCTTAGCAACTTTATGTCTAAGACCCTCGGTGTAGATAGAAATCTCTTGAGCCGCATTATTGGAGATCATCACCCGCTTGCTGCCCAAGCCCAAAATCATGGATGGCTGTAACAGGTAGCTGCCATCTGTCAGGCTACTCCAGCCCCGTGCCACAAACAGATATTGAGTAATTTCTCCAGTCGCAGGGTCAAACAAATAGTCTGTCAGCTTGCCAATCTTACTGCCAGCATCGCTCCAGACTTCTCGTCCAATCAAGGAATCAATCGGTTTAATGTCCTCAGGATTGACGCTGGTGTGACTAGAGTTAACGACAATGCTATCTGTGCCAAAGGCCTCAATTTGCACCAGGGTAAACATTTGTTTTTTACCCTTCAAAAACCCGGTCGTGCAGATAATGCCCATGACTCGATGCAATTCTGGCACCATCCAAATTTGATCGACTCGACCCAGTTCTTCTGCGGTCTCTCGATCGAGTACCAAACGGTTGAGAAGCTCGCCTTGTCGGGCGATCGCTTGTGGAGAAGCCATAAAGACCTCAAAAATAGATGCGCTTTCCCAGCAGTATAGCTTCTGGATTCAGAAACTTTTAAGAATCGCTACAAAGCCCAGCAGCCAAGCCTTTAGATGTTGGCTAGAGGACTTAAAGAGCTGTGGGGTATCAGCCACTCTCTATCAAGATGAAAAACTGCCCCTAAAATCGACTTGCACACCTTGTAGCTCTTTAGTACGTCATCAAAGTTTTGGGGTTCTAACCCTGATCAACAAAATTAACGTGACGCAATACATAGGTAAGTGCTCTTAAAGATTGCGGATAGGTGCAAAGTCATGGTTCAATCGGCTTCCGGCTCGATCTTGTATGTCAATCCTACGGCAGGTAATGATGCTGCCAATGGCAGTCAAGCTACTCCCTTCAAAACCCTAAAGCGAGCCTTACAGCAAGCCCGTGGTGGAACTACTATTCAGTTAGCAGCAGGCACCTACAATGCTGCTAGTGGAGAAGTGTTCCCACTCGTAATTCCCGCAGGTGTGGCGCTTGTAGGCAATGAAAGCAATAAAGGTAGTGGAGTTTTGGTTGAAGGCAGCGGCGAATATATCAGCCCTACCTTTGCGCGGCAAAACATTACCCTACGGCTCGAGAACACAGCCCAACTGCGGGGTGTCACCGTTACCAACCGAGCCCAGCGCGGCACTGCCGTTTGGGTAGAGTCTACAGCTCCCACAGTTGCCAACAGTACGTTTACTAACTGTGCTCGCGAAGGCATTTTCGCCACTGGGACAGCGAATCCCGTCATTATAGACAACGTGTTTTTTCAAAATGCCGCCAGTGGCATCTCGCTGGTGCGGAACGCAAAAGGTGAAATCCGTCGTAATGTTTGTCAGAAGACAGGTTACGGCATTGCCATTGGAGATAACGCTGCCCCTCTTGTCGTTGATAACAGAATTTTTGAAAATCGTTCTGGGGTCGTACTGTCTGGTCAAGCCAATCCTGTACTTCGCAGTAACGTCTTGGAGAAGAACACCAGCGATGGTCTGGTCATTACGAATACTTCGTTGCCAGATTTGGGTAAAAGCCAAGATCCGGGGGGCAACATCTTTAGAGACAACGGTTCGTTTGACTTACACAATGCCACCAAAACCACTCTGATTTCTGTCGGTAATCAATTAAACCCCACCCGCGTTCAAGGTCTGATCAACTTTGTGGCCAGTGAGGTTCCCACTCCTACCCCAACTCCAGTTCCAACACCAACACCAACCCCTATTCCAGTTCCGACCCCCACTCCCACGCCTACGCCAACCCCAGTTCCAACTCCGACGCCTATTCCAGTTCCCACACCCACTCCCACGCCTACGCCAACCCCAGTTCCGACACCCACTCCAACTCCGACGCCCACTCCAAATCCCGTTGGCTTGACTGACATTACAGGTCATTGGGCCGAAGGGTTTATTCGAGGGTTAGTCAGTCGTGGCATCATTAGCGGCTTCCCCGATGGTACCTTCAAGCCTGGAGCCAGCATTACCAGAGCCCAATATGCTGCGGCGATCGCTAAAGCGTTTAATCTACCCAACAAAAAAGAAGCGACTGATTTTGCGGACGTTCCGGCTGATTTCTGGGCCAAGGCAGCAATTCAGAAAGCAGCTCAGATGGGATTTGTCTCTGGTTTTCCAGACAATACCTTCCGACCTGATCAAAACTTGACGCGAGTTCAGGCGATCGTGTCTTTGGTCAGCGGTTTAGGATTTACAGGTGGTAACACAAATATCCTGCTGGTCTATAGCGATCGCGCCCAAATTCCTAGTTATGCGACCGATGAAGTAGCTACAGCAACTCAGCGCCGCATGGTGGTGAATCAACCGCAGGTGAATCAACTAGAGCCAATGCAAGACATCAACCGAGCGGAAGTCGCAGCCTTGCTCTACCAAGCTTTGGTGGCTCGTGGTGAAGCACCAGCGATCGCCTCTAACTTTATTGTCAACCCAGATCAAGCGACCCCCTCCTTCACCGATATTCAAGGTCACTGGGCAGCGGATTTTATTCGCGCTCTAGGCGGTCAAGGGCTCATTAGCGGCTTTGAAGATGGTTCCTTTAAACCAGACGCGAAGATGAATCGGGCGCAATATGCGGCTCTACTCGTCAAAGCCTTAAATCCGCCTGCCATCCGAGCTGCCACTAGCTTTAGCGATGTGGCCGCAGATTTTTGGGCCGCTAACGCAATTCAGCAAGCTTACCGGGGTGGGTTTCTTTCTGGGTTCCCAGATAATACCTTCCGCCCGAATGAGAACGTGCTGCGCGTTCAAGTGCTCGTTTCCTTGGTCAACGGCTTGAACTTGGGAAGTGGTGATGAAGCTGTGTTGGGGATCTATAGCGATCAAAGTTCAATTCCACCTTTCGCCCGTGGTGCTGTTGCCACAGCCACAAAACGCCGGATGGTAGTGAACTTCCCCACCATAGGGCAGCTAAACCCTAACCGGGAGACCACTCGTGCTGAAGTAACCGCTATGGTTTATCAAGCCTTGGTCAATGCTGGGCGATCGCCTGCAATTAGCTCTCCCTACATCGTTTCCGCTTAGGTCATCTTTGTAGTGTTGGTAATGTTGTGTTGGCTAGGCTCCACCTATCCAGCACAACTGACCCGATCTTGGGTTTCCTTCGCCTATCTCTTGTCCTCTAGCCACTTCCCTTTATCTCTGCTTCCTCAACCGCCAACGAGTTTTGATTTAAGGCAACTGATCTATATGATTAAGAATAGTTAACTGTCCATTTAAGATTTAATTCTAAAGACATGGCTGAAATTCAATTTTCCAGAGGTATTACCGAAGATGCAGTGCCTGAAGTCCGTGTAACTCGTTCTCGCGACGGCAGTAATGGTACGGCGACGTTTTACTTTGAGCGACCTAAGGCTTTAAGCTCCACCAGCACTGAAACAATCACAGGTATGTACTTGATTGATGAAGAAGGTGAAATCTCTACACGTGAAGTAAAAGCAAAGTTTGTCAATGGTCAACCAGAAGCACTGGAAGCCTTCTACTATATAAAGTCCGTGGCAGAGTGGGAGCGCTTCATGCGGTTTATGGAACGCTATTCAGAAGAGCACGATCTTGGGTTCAGTAAGTCTTAATTGCCTTCTCTCATCCTCTAAAAAGCAGCCCATAGCCTGCCCTCATTCCTGCGTCGTCCATTGAAGATTTTGCAGCGGGCATAAGGATTGAGGGCAATTTAGATCCTGGCGAAGTGGAGAAAGAACTTCATGCCTCACCAGCCTCATCCTGATTCAGCAAATTTTGTTGTTAGTTGTGCGGTGATCACGGTCAGCGATACGCGATCGCTCGCAGACGATCGCAGTGGTCAGGTAATCCAGCAGTTGCTTCTAGCCGCAGGACATCGAGTTGTTGAGTACAGGATTATTAAAGATGAGCCTGGGCAAATTCAAGCGCAAATCCAAGCTTTCAGCCAACAACCAGAGCTCGATGTAGTAATTTGCAACGGCGGCACCGGAATTGCTCCTAGGGACACCACCTATGACGCAATTGAGCAACTCTTAGAAAAGACGTTACCTGGCTTCGGCGAGCTATTTCGCTGGTTGAGCTATCAAGAAATTGGCTCACGGACGATCGCTTCTAGAGCCGTAGCAGGCGTTTACCAAAGCAAGCTGATCTTTTCCGTTCCAGGTTCCACTAACGCGGTTACGCTCGCTATGCAAACGCTGATTCTGCCTGAACTGGTACATCTAGTGAGCCAGATACGACTACAGCCTTAAAGTAACGCGCAAGAATTAAGCGCTCCCCTAGAGAAGCGCTTGACTTTTAGACCTTTAAACCTGGAAGTTAGACAAGTTATTGCACATTAGAGCGACAAGTCAGCCCTGGAATCAGGCAATTATTGCGGCTCTGACGTTGAGCGGCAGTTGGTTGTTTGACCTTCGCGAACTCTGCTTCTAGCACATTCAAGGCTCGCAGATACTGAGGATCATCTTTAGTGCCGATTAGCTTCGGGTTAGAAGCTAACTTCTGACGTTGGGAATCACTTAAGTCAATCTTGATGTCAGGAGTAATTCCCTTCTGGCTAATGTCAGTGCCATCCGGGGTGTAATAGTGAGCAATTGTGACAGCCAGCCCAGAACCATCAGACAGAGAATGCACTGACTGGACTAGAGCTTTACCAAAGGTTTGACTACCCACAACAGTCGCGCGCCCGTTATCTTTCAGCGCCCCCGTTAAAATTTCACTGGAGCTAGCAGAATTACCATCTACCAAAACTGCGAGAGGTAGTTTGGTCAAGGCAGTACGATTAGCGGCTAATTGCTCGTTCTCACCTTTGCGATTGACGGTACGGACAATCGAGCCAGAGTCCATCCACATGCGAGAAATATCAATGCTCGCTTGCAACAAACCACCAGGGTTACTCCGCAAGTCGAGGACGAAGGCATCTACCTTTTGGCCCGTCAAGTCCTGAATCGCTCGCCGCATTTGCTGGGGAGCATGAGCACTAAATTCATTTAAACGAATGTAGCCAATCCGCTTCTGGCCTTCCTGCCGCAAGCTATAACGTACGGTCGGCAGCTCAATCCGAGCCCGCTGTAAAGGTATATCAAAGGCAGACTTTGTATCTCGGTCAATTCGTAGAGTGACTTTAGTGCCAACATCGCCTCGAATCAGATTAGAGGCATCTTCTACACTCATGCCTTTCGTAAGCTTGCCATTGATCGCCAAAATGCGATCGCCCGCTTGAATTCCCGCTTTTAGAGCCGGAGAGTTTTCAATCGGTTCTACTACGGTCAGAATTTTAGTTTTCTCGTTGAGTTCCAACCGAATCCCAACACCTGAAAGCTCCCCGGAAGTTTGGCTATTTAGCGCTTGGTACTGCTTCGGATCCATGAAGCGGGTGTAAGGATCTTCGAGCTGCTCCAAGGATTTGCGTAGAGCTGTATAAGCTTCTTCCCGGGAAGTATAGTTCTTACCTAGCAAGCTCTGGCGGACTGCCTGCCAATCTTTCTGATTGAAAGTGCCATCCACATACTCACTATTCACAATCTGCCAAGCTTCATCCAAAATCGTTTTGGGGCTATCTTGCAGAGCCGCCCGCACGGAGCGACTAAGACCAGGACCAAACAAAGTGAGGGTAGCGGCAGTAGCGATCGCCCCGCCACAAAGAGCAACTTGGAGCAGATGGAAATGTCTGGGGGACTGATTCATTGGAAGTTGGCTCAAATCGTTTAACTATCAGTGGCTCAGCAGTAAGGCTCTATATTCAGTAGCCCTAAGAAACGAAAGCGGAAAATGCACCACAGTAAATGAGTTTTAAGGGGCTTGCGACGTCCCTAGCTCCAGCAACAACTCCTCATGCGCGAAACTGTCAAAAGGTCGGATCACCCCTAAGACAATTAGCTTCAACATACCCAAACTACCGAGTTAAACTACGCTGAACATGTGACAGTTTAACCAGTGTCCACGCCGATCAAGGGGTCATTAAACCAAAGCTGACTAGGGGATGAAGCAATCGTAACGCATAGCAACTAAATCAAGTAGAAGAGGCAGAATACCTAAGAATCATAATAGTGTTGCCCGCCAGGATAGCATGAGGTGCAAGTTTTAAGAGTCAGTAAAGTTGCGGTGAATTGTTCATCTATAAAGGTGCAACTTTAAGGCATGAGATGCAAATTTGGTTCATTAAGGTTTTTTGCTAGACATGAAGCCGAAAAGCAAACGTCATAGAACTTCATACCACCAAGCTTGGCCCTACAAGCTCTGGAATCACCCCCTTAAAATTGGACTTTGGAGCCTCGGCTTACTGCTTGGCAGTTGGCTGTTAATTAACACGATAGCGTTGCGATCGGCAGCCTTGGGACCAGTTAATGCTTTTTTCGTTTTAGGGGGTAGTATCCGTCGGGAAATTTATGTGACTGAACTTGCCAAACAACATCCTGAAACTCCTATCCTGATTTCTCAGGGTTCACAAGATCCTTGTATCTGGCTCATTTTTCAACGCTCCGAGGCTCCCATCAGGCAAGTTTGGTTAGAAAAGTGCGCTGATTCCACTTTCGATAACTTCTACTTCAATATTCCGTTGTTGCGGCAGTGGCAAGTCCACAAAGTTAAGCTGATCACCTCGGAGACTCATCTCCCTAGAGCTAAGTGGCTGGCACAGATTTTGCTGGGAGCACATGGTATTTGGGTAGAGCCAGATATCGTTAAAGAAGAAGGCGTTCCCGGTAATCGTGAGTCCTGGCTCAAAACTGGGTTAGATGTAGCGCGGAGTTTAGTCTGGGCTATAGTCAGCCAGGTTTATACACCCAAGTGCACTGATGTGATTCCGCTGAGCGATGTCAATATTCAGGAGTGGCAACAGCAAGGATTTAAGTGTGAATATCAAGGAAAGGTTCAGTAGAACTTTTGGCCAAATTTAGGGCTCACAGGCTCAAGCCTAGAGTTACTCAGTTAGCTGTAGTTGAGGTGAGCGATGAGTTTGCAGCAATATCGTTTGATGAGCTACTGCTTGTAGCGTTGAGAGTGGCACCTGATAGAAGTATTGGCGGCGAAACTGCTCTTCTTGAACCACTCCTAGAAATTGCTGGACTACTTCTGTTAATTGCATCTCGACAGAGGTAAGATCCGCTTTCGCTTGATACTCGACTCGAAACCCTTGATCTGAATGAGTGACAGCAAAGCCTAAAAGGTGCAAGGCTTGAAAGCCTAGTTGTAATGGGCGATCGCCGATCCCCAACTTTTCATGCAACTGGCTTAGAGTGGCAGAACCACCCGTACGGCCGAGATATTTAGCAATGCCGATTAACTGCTGCCAAATCTGAGTCGGGGCAACTAGGCTAGGGGATGGATAAGCGATCGCCAACCGTTGCCCTTCTTGCACTGCTCGACGAAACCAAGCTTGCAACTCTGCCCAATTAGTTGGGCATTGAGTTATGAGCAACACATCTGTATCTGGTGTAGTGGATTTGAGATCCTCTCGCCAGTCCACCAGCCAATCTGCGGGCTGTGGAATTTGGCTCAGCAATGCTGCGTTGCTGGCAGGCAACACCTCTAACAAACGGACTTCATAGTGTGGTGTCTGTCCACGTCGTCGGTTTTCGTAAGTATTGAAGTCTAGCTCTACAACAACGTCACAGCGCCCGGAAGGAAGTTCTTCTTTGTAGTGCCCCCACCAAACTCCTGGAAAACCAATGGAGGAAGAGTCATCGCGTAGCACAAACTCTGTTTTAATGTACTGGACTTTCCTACCTTGCCAGTCTTGGCTGTTGCGGTGCCAAGCCCGCTCAAACCAACAATTCCGCATCATAAGTTTGGGAACAGGATTACCCATCCCACAAGGTTCCAGCAGCTTAAGTTCACGGAATAAAGTTTTGCCCAACTCTGCTACTGTAACCACGAGGTCTGCTTGATTGGCAGAAGCTGGAGAAGTAATGCCACAGTTTTGCTGGCGCAGTTGACGATTGACAGCTTCAGTAAATAGGGGAAGGTTAGCCACTGCCAAGCTCAACCCTGCCGCAAAGGGATGTCCCCCAAAGCTATGGAGTAAGTGAGCTTGATCTTGTACTAGCTGGTAGAGATCAATTTGATTTACCGATCGCGCCGATCCTCTAGCCAAGGACAAAGACTGCGATCGCCCCTCCGTAATTGAGCTGGGTGTCACCAAATCAAGATCTAGCGAATCAGCATTGAGCAGAATTGTGGGGCGACCGTATTCTTGAGCGATTTGCCCAGCGACCAGGCCCAAAATTCCAACGGGCCATTGAGTATCGACCAAGACAATCACACTCGTTGTTGACAAGTCCAACTGAGACAATCTGTCTTTGACTTGGTAAGTAACTTCCCGCTGTAGAGCTTTGCGCCGCATATTGGCTAGCTCGGTTTCCTCGGCCAACTGCTGACAACGCTGCTCATCCCGACTGGTGAGCAGTTCCACACAGAAATGGGCATCTCCTTGAATACGGCTGACGGCATTGATGCGAGGACCAAGCCCAAAGGAGATATCAGTGGGGCGATCGCCACTTTTCTTACACAGCTCTAGTAAACGCGCGATTCCAGGCCGAGCAGGTTTCACTCCAGCCTCATGGTTGATCAGGTGTTGCTGTAGCTGCTCAATGCCTTGCTGAGCGAGGTAACGGCAATCTCCGGTGAGTTGAACTAAATCAGCAATTAAGCCAATCGCCACCAAATCTAGTAGATGCGTCAGTGGTTGCTGCGGCACCTCTGGCCAGGTTTGGTAGAGGGCTTCCACCAACTTATAGGCGACAGCCACACCGGAGAGATGGGCCAAAGGATGAGTTGGCAGCAAATAGCGCGGATTGATGAGCGCTGTGACGGTGGGGCGCTCAGATGGCAAGGTGTGATGATCGGTAATGACCACATCCATACCTAAGCTTTGGGCATACCGAATTTCTGCCAGATTGGTGCTGCCCGTATCGCAGGTGACAACCAACTGACATCCTTGTGCTGCTAAGCGATCGAGCCCTGAGTAAGAGAGACCATGAGACTCAATCAGGCGGTTGGGGATGTAGTAAATCAGCCGATCGCCCTGACTAAAAAACTGACCTAAGCCATCCCAAAGTACGGCTGTGGCTGTAATGCCATCGGCGTCAAAGTCACCCCAAATAGCAACAACTTCATCTTGATTGCGAGCTTGCTGTAAGCGCTCGACTGCCCATTGCATCTCCTGCCCAAACTCAAACGGACTCGTCGGTTGGTAAAACTGTGGGTGCAAAAAGCCAGCAAGTTGCTCTGGATCTCGAATTCCTCGTTGCCACAATAACTGAGCTGCATAGTGCCCAGGCAACCCTACAGCCTGCTGTTGTACAGCCTGCACAAACCAAGCGGGTGTCTCAGCCATAGCTTGACTAGCACCTACTGAGGATATTTGCATGGGCTGTGCTTGCTGCTCCAGCATTTAAGTAATTAAGCCGTTGAGTCAATTGCGCAGAGTGACTGCCACAACAGATTATCTGATCGCTTTCATACCATCCAACTGCTTAGCAAATAAGTCAACAAAGATACTCATCACTGTGCGCTGGCGGATCTTGATATTAGTGCTGACAGACATACCTGACTGTAATGCCACTTCTCGCCCTCGGACTCGCAGCGTTTGCTCATCTAGAGTGATCTTGGCGGGGAAGCTATAGTACTGCCGAATTTCGTCGGGAGGTAGAGCATCAGAGCCAACCGAGGTTAGCTTACCTTTAATATCCCCAAATTCACTAAAGGGGAAAGAATCGATTCTGACATCTACATCCATGCCTTCTCTAATAAAGCCAATATCACGGTTTGTGATATAGACTTTGGCTACTAGATGGTCTGTAGGCACGATCTTGAGCACAGGTTCGCTAGGGTTAGCTACAAAGCCAGGACCGCCCGCTTTGACATCAAAAACAAGGCCGTCTGTTGGAGCCTTAATGTCTTGATACTTCAACGTCAGTTGGGCTTGACTGAGTTGGCTATTGATTTCGTCAATTCGTTTTTCGTTTTCAACGATCGCCTTGGTCAACTGGCTGTCAATTTCCGCAATGCGTTGCTCGTTATTCGCCATCAGAGTCAAAACATCTTTCTGCGTTTGAGAAACGGTGTTTTGCAGTTGTTGTTGAGCTTGAGCGATCGCAAACTGTAACCGTTGTTGTTCTTGGCCCAAACGCTCAACTTCAGCTTGACCTGAGCGAACTTCTTGTTCTTGCTTCAGGTATTGAATTTTGGCAATCCCGCCTTCTTCATATAACGGTCGAATGCCATCTAGAATTCGCTGGTTCACCCCCAAACTATCTCTGGCGTTGGCTAAAGACACTTGGTTTTGACTGTACTGCCGCTCTAACTGTTTAGTTTCTAACTGGGCGGCGGCGGCGCGTGAGTTAAATTCATCTCGACTAGACTGCAAACGAGCTAATTGCTCAACTGAGAAGTTGCCTCCTTGGGCAGCCCCCGGAAGCTGAGCGCGATACAGTTGATTTTCTGCCAAGAGATTGACGCGGCTCTTAGTCAGAGAGGCAATTTCTGCGGGTAGTTTCAGCGCGATCGCGGCTTGATCCGTAGTAGCGGGAGACGCTAAGCCAGCAAGCTGAGACCGATAAAACTGATTTTCCTGCATCAAGGCCATGCGAATATTCAGCAGTGATTTCTCTTGGGCCTTCGCTGCGGTGGGGTCAAAACTGAGAAGCGTTTGCCCTTGCTTAACGCGATCGCCTTCCTTGACATAAATTTCTTTGACTACCCCTGCAACCGGAGCTTGTACTTCTTTTACAGCACCTTGCGGCTCTAGTTTGCCCTGAGAGCTCACCGCCTCCTCAATCTTGGCTACACAAGCCCAAATGATTGAAGCTGTGGTGACAGCGACGATACTCCAAACAATGGCTCGTGACCAAGTGGCAGGTTGCTGAAGCACAACGGGTTGGTCAAAAGTCGTTGATTTCGCTGAATAAGAAGCTACTTCTGGGGTGGGAGGTAGCTGTTGATTCAACTTGGCTCCATTTTGCTGGTTAATCGTCATAAACCTAGTGAGTGATAGGGAAGGTGGCGCAATTCAAGGGCGGTAGCAAAGGGGGATTTGCCAGCACCAGCAACGTAGCAATCAGACTTCGCTTAAAACTTTTAGAACTTAGTCCTGTTGTTAGCGTGCCCTTTAGCCTGCCAAGATTTGCAAAAACTGAAAATCAATTGCTGCAATATTGACCTTTAGAGGGTAGTCTTCTCTTCTCTTTTAGCAACTTCGCTTCACTTCAGGAAATAGCCTACTGAGAAAGTTTGATGAAACTTTACGGCTATACCTTAACAGCTACGTGATTAAAAAAGAGAGGTAGCGATCGCCACCCCTCTACTCTTTAGCTTCAAGCTCTCTTCTAAAAACAACTGCCTACATTTGCGACTCTTGTTGTTGATAGAGACAGTAGTAACGACCTTTGATGTTCATGAGTTCTTCGTGAGTTCCTGTCTCGACAACCGAACCCCGATCCATCATCAAAATCATGTCCGCATTCTTAATTGT
This sequence comes from Trichocoleus sp. FACHB-591, assembly GCF_014695845.1. Lineage (NCBI taxonomy): Bacteria > Bacillati > Cyanobacteriota > Cyanophyceae > Leptolyngbyales > Trichocoleusaceae > Trichocoleus > Trichocoleus sp. FACHB-591. Next base: position 5,129 of record NZ_JACJPA010000098.1, on the reverse strand, counting down.
GCTGAGGCGGTGCGTGATGAAGAAAACAGTGCGATCGTGGAATGCATCGGCTAGGTTCAAGCAGACTTGCCGTTCCGTGTCATAGTCCAAGGCACTGGTTGCTTCATCCAAAATCAGGAGCCGAGGATTTTGTAGCACTGTCCGAGCGATCGCCACCCGCTGCCGTTGGCCACCCGAAAGTGCTGATCCCCGCTCACCTACACGAGTGTTATAGCCATTCGGTAAAGTCATGATAAAGTCATGAGCCGCCGCCACTTTAGCCGCAGCGATAATCTCTTCAGAAGTGGCATCTGGCTGAGTTAGAGCAATGTTTTCCTGCACAGTGCCATCAAACAGTAGTGGCTCCTGTGGCACAATCCCCACCTGTCGCCGCAGGGAATATAGCTCCACCTTGTTGATATCGTAATTATCAATCAAGATACGCCCAGAATCGGGTTCATAGAGACGCGGCAGCAACTTCATTAAAGTACTCTTACCCGAACCACTCTGCCCCACCACACCCACAAAAATCCCCGCAGGAAATTCGATGCTGATGTGGTTGAGTTGAGGCGGACTATTCTTGTTAAAACTGAAGACAATATCGTCGTACGTGACAGCCCCCTGGATCGTAGGCATTGGGATGTTCTGCCGATCTAGCTCATCTGCCTCTTGCGGCGTATCAATAATATCGCTCAGACGCTCTAGCGAGAGAGCCGTTTCCTGGAAGTTTTGCCACAGCTGGGTTAAGCGTAGCAAAGGTGTGGTGACGTAGCCCGCAATAATGCGGAAAGCAAACAACTGACCCAATGTTAACTGGCCTGCAATCACGAGGTAAGCCCCTACCCAGAGGACCAACAGACCAGAAATTTTGTTGAGCAGGTTACTGGTCGCTCCAGCCGTCGTGGAAGTCAGGACTGTTTGGAACCCGGCGCTCACATAGCGAGCATACCGTTCTTGCCATTGCCAGCGCGATCGCAACTCAATGTTCTGAGCCTTGACCGTCTGAATTCCAGACATCACTTCCACTAAGTAGGACTGAGTTTCAGCGTTACGCTCTGCTTTAGCCCGCAACTGTCGCCGAATAATTGGAGAAACTAAAGCCGTGAGAATGGCAAATAGAGGAATTGTAGCTAGCGCAACGATTGTCAGCAGCCAACTATAGATAAACATAACCACGATGTAGATGACCGAAAATACGGCATCCAGCACCACGGTCAGCGCCGTTCCAGTTAAAAATTGACGAATATTTTCTAGCTCATTGATACGGCTAGAGAGCTCGCCCACTGGACGCTTCTCAAAATACTTCAGCGGTAACCGAAGCAGATGGTCAATAATCTCTGAACCCAGTGCCATGTCGATGCGGTTGGTAGTATCGACAAACAAATAGGTTCGCAAGCTCATTAACAGCGACTCAAAGAACGCCATCAGAATCAAGAAGATGCCGAGGACGTTTAAGGTATCCAAACTATTTTGGACCAACACCCGGTCAATGATGATTTGCAGCATCAAGGGGTTGGCTAAGCTGAATAGCTGAACGAAGAAGGAAGCAATCAGAACTTCGATTAAAACCTTGCGATACCGAATCAGCGATGGCAAAAACCAACCGAGACCAAACCGCTGCTTGGGCGTTTGTTTGGTAGGCTTTAGCAGTAAAACCTGACCTTCTTGTCCCCAGACCTCTGCAAAGTCCGCTGGTTTCAGTCGCCGAATTCCTGTTTCTGGAACCGCCAGCACGATCGCCTTATCACTAATTTCATAAAGCACCGCACAGCTATCTTGCCAACGAATCAAGGCGGGCGCTGGCAGACGGCTCACAGTCGCAGCAGGCACATTAACTAGTTGTGCATTCAGCCCCATCAGTTCTGCGATCGCGCCACAGACCTGCAAAGACATACTGCCCGAGCGATCCATTTGGTTCGTTAGAACCCGTTGCACCACGTCTCGACGGAAGGGTAAACCAAGATGCTGCGCCAACATCTGAAAACAAGCCAGAGTTGCATTGAGCGGTCCTCGCGCTCGAATGTAGGGATACTTCTGTTTTCCCTTAGCCTGTTGTGTAAGCGCGGCAGTCGAATCTCCCGGCACCCTTTCCGGTGCATATGGAATATCTACCTCTCCCGTATCCAGTTCAACCTCACCCTCTGAGAGGGGTAGTAGTTCAGCTGCATCAGTGAGTACCAAGGCTGAGCCATTGGTTTCTGGGTTCACCTCTCCCAGAACCACAGCAGGAAACCCAACCAAGCGAGCCGCAGTCGGTCCCTCAACACTAATAAATGATTGAGCACCAGATCCATCTAGGCGGCTAGCCACTGGATAGTTAGTCACGGTGCCGCCGCCACTGACCAACCAAATGAAGCTAGAGTCGAGTTGGCTGAGCTGCGTCCTACCTTTAGGCAAGTTCATGACTACAGCGTCTGGCCACACCTGCTGAGTAAAATCTTTGAGATTAGTAATTTTATTAATAGGTTGACGCTGTAGCTCTGCTCCGAGCAAATCGAAGCCTTCTACCAACGCACAACGTTGACGAAACGCAGCCGCAAACCCTGCTTCTTGCTCAAGCAGTTCCAGGAAGTCAGTGATTGCAAGCGTAATACAAATCACTTCATTAGAAGCGATCGCCGTCTCACAAGGCATTCCGCGCAGGAGTCCTGCCCAACCTAAAACTTCCCCTGAATTTAACAACTTCAATGTACTGGGAAGTTGGGTGCGTGGGTCGTACCCCAAGTAGCGAGCTTGCCCTTCATACAGAATCGAAATCTGAATGGGCATTTTCTCTCGCACTAGGATAGCTTGCCCCATCCGATAGCGAAGCAACTGAAATCGTGGCAGCAACCTCGTAATCGTAGCGGGAGGTAGTTGACTAAAGCCAGGTACAGTAGCTAAAAAATCTTGAATTGTGTTTGTAGTGTAAGTCATTAGGAAGCAGAAGTAGCAACAGCGCCCAAGGTGTTAGCAGAGTTAATTTGGTTGAGCTGCTCTTGCAGCCAATTATTAAAAAGTTCGTTTAGTAGTCGTTGGCGCATGGGTTCATCTAGCTGCGCCGGAATAAATTTTTCTAACCGCACAATGACCACCCATTCTCCAAGCTGAGTGGGTGGCCATAACTGTCCAGGCTGACTCATTGCTAGTACTTTTGCTAACTGGGGATGAGGAGTACTCAACTCCACTGGGCCAATCAACCCTCCTGTCTGAGCTTCAGGGCCTTGAGAATATTCTCTAGCTAAATTTGCGAAAGATTGCTCACCCTCTTGAACACGAAAGTAAAGTTCTTGGGCGATACCAACATCTTGGGTGCGAATAAGGGAGTAGATCACTTTGTCCATCTGCCCTTTTCTCTGGAGGAAGTAAGATTCTAGCTTGATTCCCCAAGTTGCCTGCTTAAATTTTTCAATTCTCAACCCGCGCTCAGTTCTAGCCTCAAACTCTTCTGAAGTCATTTGGCGCTGCGACAGCCAAGCTTGCTGAGCTGCTTCGGATCCCAGCTGATTTTGAGCATAAAACTGCTGACAAGCCTGAGCTGTTTCCTCGGAAGTACAACTATACGGAGTAATGACCTGATCGAGCAGCAACTCCCGTAGTAGTTGAGGTAATAGCTGGTACCGAGCCAGCAAAGGCAGTATTTCTGCGGCCGTAATGGCACGCTCCCCAACTTGTAGAATTACGGTCATATCGGCTTTCAGAGGGCTTTCCAAAACAAAATTTCTTTGTAAAGACATTAAGTAGCGGGGGCTAGAAAGCAATGGTCAGTCATCACTTGCCACTATGGAATACCAGTGAGAGACATCATAGCTTTACTAAACAAGATACCCAGTGCAGTGGCAGTTCTCCCTAAGATAGCCTCAGCGATCAACCGATTCCCAAAACTACTAACCGAAATTAATCAGCGATCGCAGTTAATTACCCTAACAGCTTTACAAGTAGATTTACGTACTCAGATTACCTAAATTTCAGTCTGGAACGACCTATACAAGGATGAAATTTGCATATTTTTCACAAATCACAAATCGGCTTTATTGGCTTATTCAAGCTCTCTTGCATAGCAAGCTGTCTGTGAGTGCGATCGCCACAACAAGTATTTTGCCTGAAAAAATAGGAGAAGCAGTTAGCTAAGATGCCACTCCTCCTCCTACATTCAGCTTACAGAATTCAAGAATTTTAGGGTCCTCGTCTAACTAATCCCGAAAAATGAAACGTCAGGCAGATTAATGATTTGCAGGGATGGACTGTTTGTCAAAGTCGCTAGCAACTCGTTTGTAGCTGTGACCCGAATCAAAGTGTCGCTCCCTAACTGAGTCATAGTGACTCCTTCAAAAGTCAAACCACCAGCAAACTGAATTAAGTCAACCCCCTCTACAAAGTCAGCGATCGTATCTGAACCCTCGCCAGGAGTCAGCACAAAAGTATCTTTGCCTTCTCCACCATAGAGAGTGTCTTCACCGCTGCCGCCATTGAGTACATCATCCCCCGCTCCGCCTAAAAGCTGATCGTTACCAGCGCCACCAAATAACTCATTATTACCAGTACTACCTATCAATTGGTCGTTTTCGGCACCGCCACTAATCATATCAACGGCAAAACTGGCCTGAGCATCACGCACTGTATAGCTAAAACTACTAGTACCTAAAAAGTTGGGTTTAGCAGGGTGCGCCAACGTTCCACGGTCGTTGTTTAGGAGCATACTATTGTTTGCAGAACTCAAGCGAGTGATCACCACAGGCAAGTAACCAACGACACTCGCTAAAGAGTTGGCAGGAACAGCAGCATCTTCACTCAGAGTCGGAATATTAGTATTTTTGATTGACATACGAGTTATCGGCGCAGAATAAAACGTATAGGTACTGTATCCAGTTTTCGCTCAATATGTATCTCTATTTGTACAAAATACTCTTTACAATACTGACTTACGGCAAGAGCAAGCTTATAGAAATCAGCCAGCATACCAGAACAGCAAACTTAGTTAAGATTTTTGCCAGAATTGTTGCTACAAGCAAAGCTCCTCTTTGGATACACCATAAGAGGAGCTTTACTCTATTATTGCCCTGGCATCGAGCTATTGTCCCGTGGGGCTGCCCCCAAAGTATCGTCGCCGCTACAGCGTTTCACCTCTGAGTTCGGGATGGGTCAGTGTGGTTCCACCGCGCCATGAACAC
>NZ_JACJPA010000097.1:0-38880 GCF_014695845.1 Trichocoleus sp. FACHB-591 | reverse complement strand
CTCAGGGGTGAGGGTGACCGTGTACTTTTCTGGCATGAGGAGGGGATTGTTGATTTTCAACCAGTTTCCCTGACTTCTCTCTACCTGTCAAAATCGGTGTGTCGAACTACTAGGTTGGAAATTCTACTTCTAGCAGTTAGTGTGCTCTTTCCGCCTCTTTTAAGCAGTGATGAAAGCGATCGCTTCATCATGAGATATAGCGTTCTCAGGTTTGGTGACACAACGCAGCTCGTTATAATTGGGGAATCTCCAATCAAATCTTGAACAGTGTCTCCCTTCTTTGAGTGTTGATGTCACATCAACTGGGTGATTCCCATTCTCAGCCAACCGAGCGCCCCCAACGACGCTACTATTTAGATTGGCTCAGAGTTTTTGCGGTACTGCTGCTGTTTCCCTTTCACGCCGCAGCCATTTTTTACAATGGTGAGCTGGGTGAGTTTTATCTCCAAAACGATCGCACCAGCTTAGTCATGGATGGCTTAGTTTTATTCATCCATCAATGGCACATGCCCCTGTTTTTTCTACTGTCAGGGGCAGCGACATACTTGGCTCTCTCGTGGCGATCGCCTCAGCAATATGTCTATGAGCGCATGCAACGACTGTTGATTCCCTTTGGATTCGGCATCCTCGTTCTGGTTCCCCCCTTAGTCTACTATCACTTATTAAGCAACCCGAGCTATCCCAATTCTTATCTCCAGTTCTATCCTCAGTTTTTCAATGGCATTCGGCCAAAGGGTAACTTCGAATGGGGACACTTGTGGTTTGTCATCTATCTCTTCACGTTTTCACTATTGGCATTACCCTTTCTGCTGTATTTGAGACGGAGGAGAGCGCATTGGCAGACCAAACTTGCGGCTTTCATCGAGAAACCAGGAGCCATTTTCTGGCTCGCTGTGCCTTTTGCAGTGATTGAAGCAGTGCTGCGACCACGATGGATGGGATTTCAGAATCTCTACGACGATTGGGCCAATTTCTGTCTGTACCTGCTCTATTTCATCTGTGGGTATTTGATGAGTGCTGATTGCCGATTTGCCCAAGCGATCGCTCGGCATCTGAGAGCAATCACAATTCTGGCAGCAGCTTTTATGCTCGTGTGGTTCGGGCTATGGCAAACCCAGAGTGTGCCAGAACGCGGCTATTCTCTGAGCTATATGTTGTACCAAGCCTTTCGAGGTGCCAACACCTGGCTCTGGGTCATGGCATGGCTCGCTTTAGGGCAGAAGTATCTAAATTTCAATCACCCCGTGCTGCGCTACGCGAGCGAAGCCGCTTACCCCTTTTACCTGCTGCATCCTCCGGTTCTGATTGCGATCGGCTTCTATATCGTGCAATGGAATGCAGGAGTCATGCCCAAGTTTTGGTTAATTTGTACTACCTCCTTGCTCGGGACAGGGGTGTTATACGAGGTATTGATTCGACGCTACAACGTGCCTCGATTGCTCTTTGGACTCAAGCTGCTCTCTCGTCCAGCAACCCAGCCCTCTGCCTCTAGTTCTCCAGACGCTTGAAAAGAGAGAGGCCTCTAGCCATCCTAAATACTTAAGAGAAAGCGAGAAACCAGGTCGTTGAACTTCTCTGCCTGTTCCAGGTGCGACCAGTGTCCACAAGCATCAAAAATATGCACCTGAGCGTAGGGCAATTGTTGGGCCGCGACCTGAGCATGAGCCACCGGGAGAATCGAATCCTGTTTTCCCCACACCACCAGCACCGGGAGGCTCATCGTATTGAGGCGATCGCGGATAGGGCGATACACTTCCGCTCTCACCCCAAACCAGTCAACGCTAGCGCGAATCTGAGCAAACAAGGTATCTTTTGCCCCTGGAAGGACCATGATTTCGTAGAACAAGTCGATCCATTCATCGGTGATTAGCGATGGATCAAACACAGCCTGTCTCAGAAATAAAGCTGTCCCACTGCGAGTCGGTTGGTAAAGTTTGTCGGCAAAGGGCAGATTGGCTAAGCGTAAGCTAAGGGAAATCTCTTGCCCCAACCCCAAGCTGTTGACCAACACCAAGCGTTCAACCTGCTGAGGATGAGTCAGGGCAAATTGGAGGGCAATACCACCGCCCATTGAGTTGCCGACGAAACTGGCGCGATCGATCCCCAGAACGTCCATGAGGGTTTTGACGAACGCGACGAGATTCGCTAGCGAGTAGGAGGTATCGGGTTTGCTCGATCGCCCAGAACCGACTAGGTCAATGGCGTAAACCCGATGCTGTTGTGCCAATGCCTCAAGATTGAGTGTCCAGGTTTCCACACTGCTACCAATGCCGTGTAGCAGAATGACAGTCGGCCCCTCCCGGCCCAAGCTCCAGTAGCGTGTCTTAACGTCACCCACCCAGACATACTCATCTTGTGGTGTTTGTTGCATGCTCGGCTCCAGTGGCAATTGCCCAATCTCTCAAGGATTGAGACTTTCTAAGTTAACTAAAGTTTAGTGACAAGAAGCGAGAGCGGAAATCCTCTTGCGGGTATAACGATAGCGTGGCGATCGCAGGAAATACTCAACGCTCCAATTGTTGATCATAAATGGGACAGCTCATGTTTTGCACCGCGTGAGCTGAATGTCCCTCCTTGCTGCAATCGTTGCAATAGAATTTAGCCTTCAGAGAGCAATCACTTTCAAAGGAGGTAGTGCTGTCCTAGGAAAGTTGAATCAGGGTGAGTATTGTGTGTGCCAGCTGCGTAGCAAGTGTCTATTCAAATGGCACCTGAAACTCATATGAGGTTGAATTTTGCCTTGCGTCCAGAGTGGCAATTGCTTATTACTTGTTGCACAGATGCCGCGAGGAAATGAGCTATGAGTTTGGATGTAGAGGAGTGATGGGATGTAGATTTAGGAGATGCGCGATAAAATCGGCGGTTAGTGCAGATCGTGGAAGACTTAGTAGCGCAGCTGCATGAAAGGGTGCCGCAAGTGAGTTGAGATGAAGCGGTGGTGCAAAGAGTGTATGAGTTTCGGGACAACGCGTGGGTGAGGAATCAGGCGATATTGATCTCACATCAGTAGCGAACCATCGAACCGATGACAGCTTATGAAACAGTGTTAGTGATTCAAGATACGAGCGAGGTGACTCATAGCGATCGCTAATCGATGCGGGATTAGGACCGCTTAGCAACGCGAGAGCACGAAGTTTGAAGGTGCATCTAGTCTGGGTGGCTCGTGAGATAGAAGTACCGCCAGGACTGCTCGGGTAGGAAGCCTGGGTACGGTCAGTAAAAGGGAGTGCCAAAGATGCAAGGTCGAGAGCGATCGTAGAAAACGAGAGTCAGCAGTGCTTGGCGGCATTAGAATTGAGCCGAAGGCTGGTACCGCTGGAGACTGAGTTGATCACGAATTACCTTGCAGTAGCTTGCAGGGCGATCGCTCCGTCACTAAAGCTCAGCAGCCTGAACTATTCAGGCACAACAGGTAGCAGTCTTGCTCTGGCTTTCGCCTCTGCTCTAAGAGTTGCAAGCTTGGATTGGAAAGGATGATGTTCATTATGGTCTAGATTCAGTGGAAACGAAACCGTTTTCAGCAATTCAGGCTCAACTTCCCAGGGCGCGCCATGCAGCATCCAAGTGACAAATGCATTACTGTCCAACCAATGATTAAGTTTCTGCTCCCCAGTGGCGCTAAAAGTCAATCGGGTGCCACTGTTGCCAACCCGCCGTAACTCGATTCCTAACTCCTCACCCAAGAGGCAACCTAACGAGAGCCTCAAGGTAGAACCGTAGGCATTACTGGTCAGGTGTTTCCTAATTCGTTCCTTCAGGGTCCGATTCCCCGCAGGCTTGCTGGGAGAAATACCAGCGTAAAGAAGTGTCAGCCCCTGGCAAGTCAAACAGTCATCGGTGGGGATAGCCGAGGGAACATTGCGAAAGTACCAGGCATAGATGCCAGCTGACTTTGGTACAGAACTTCCATGCTCTAACACTTCGGCACGTGACCATAGTTTGGCAGGTTGAATCAAAGCTGAGTAGCGATCGTGCATACAGAACAAATCAATGTGATTGAGATAGTTTTGAGCGGAAGGCTGCTGAACCAATCAGGGTTGAGATAAAGCATGGAACTTGAATCCATGCCTGAGTGCTAAGCAAGGCAGCCTAATCGTGATGAAAACCCTAGGCATTCGTCTTTTCTCATGGCTCTATCGGTTCTAAATTGATTTGTAACTGATGAATCACTTGTGCAGCCTCAGAGGGAGAGAGTCGAGTCAGGAGGTAAGCTAACAAATCTTCCTGACGAGTTTGGCCAAACACCATCCGATACACTGCAAGGGAACGGCGCAGGGCCTCTAAGCGCTCACAATCACGGCTCAAGGGTAAGTTGGGGACGTAGCGCTCAATCTTGGCACCGTTCTCTAGCGGGTAAATCCAGAAGGGAATTAAGTCTGAAGCTCCGGGTGGGCGATCGCGTTTTCCGGCGGCAAACAAGCTGTCCCAAGGGTCTTGATCAACACTCGCAATCTCACCTGCCCCATATTGCAGCGCCAGGTTTTTGCGAACCGCATGTCCCTTGTAACGGTGAATCCGCCCCTCCCGCTGCTCCAAATCAACCGGGTTGGAGGGTAAGTTCCAGTGGACAATCGCATGACAGTAGGGATGGAAGTCTAGCCCTTCTTGCCCGACGGATGTGGTGGCCAGCACAAACGGACGGAAGGGAGAGTTGAAAGCTTCCCGTACCTGCTCTGTCCGATTGAGCGTTTTCTCATCATCCGCTTGATCTTCTCCGAAGCGAAGGGCAAAGTGACCGCGCATTCTATAATCACCCAAAGTAATCTCACCGCGTTGGGTGTCTGCCAAGATTTCGTCCACGCCCATGACCGAGGTCCGCAGTGTGAGCACCTTGGAGATCGCTTGGGAAATTTCTCTAGCAACCTTGTTGGGTGGCTCATTCACCAACCCGAGCGACTCCCGCAAGATATGGACATACTCATCGAGCACCGATTGCAAGCAGCCTTCTAGGCAATATTCCAAGACACCGCGCCAATAAGGTTCGTGAGCGCTGATGCCTCGAATCAAAGCCGTTGCTTCGGGTGAGTTGAAGAGGGTACGGAAGGACCAAGCCGTTTGGGCTGCCCTGACTCTCACGTCAATGTTGGGAAGTTCGGTACTGCCCCCCAAAATCCGAGTTAAAGCCCGTAGGACCACGGTGCCGGGACCCGCGATCGCCAATTGAGCCAACACCAAGGTCAAATCCCGAGGGGGCTTGCCCAGCTTGAGAAAAGGCGCAGTTACAACGCCCTGTGCCATTTTGAGATGCTCAGCCCACAAGGAGTCCTCAGTCGTCTCGCCTTGCTCCGGTGCCTCACCCACCCACAGGGTGGCTAGATTAGGAGTCGCCCACCAACGCTGAGTCGCCTCGGGATGAAAGTGACGATCAAGCAGCAGCGGTGCGACCCAATACCAAGACTCATCCTCGCTGCCAGATTCCGGCACTTCCACCGGCAGTGCTTGCAGCAGCATGTCTATCTTTTGTTGAATCTGGGGCAACAACGCTGAGAGCGGCAGTGGTTCGTGGCGGTGAGCATGAACCGCAAAAGCCAGGGGATCGCCTGCTTGGGCCAATACCATGCTGGGGTAGAGCAGTCCCAGTACCGGCATCCCTGTGAGCTTATTGCCTTTGCCATCTGTCGTGCGAGCAAATCTCAGTAGCGGACGCCGTCGCTTGCGTGCTTCTATGGTGTTTTCGGGTGCGGCTTCAAATGAAGTAATCATCTGACGTTCTGCTTCATAGCTCACCAGGGTGGCGATCGCTTTGGGAACCATGCGCCAGGCAGAGAAGACGAGCCGTTTGGTAAATTGAGTTAAGGCGGGATTGGCAAAGACGCCACCGAGTTGGTAGTACGGTAGGGAAGGGGGAATCCAAAGCAATTGCCATGCCCCAACGCCCACTGTATCCGCCAACAGACCCCGCAGACGGGCATTGCCTGGATCTAGTTTGGTGTAGGTCTCAATTTCTTGCCGTGACAGCAGCAGGCTGGAACTAGGAGCAATTGCCTGGACAAGCGCGGCTTCATCCCGTCCGCCGTTGATCGCCTGGATAAACGATCGCTTCAACTCATAGTGGTCCATGAAGTTGAGCAGATAGGGTGCTGACTTCCAATACTCCAGCGTGTCGTGATGCCCCACAATTCGAGCGATCTTCTGTAAGCTCAGATACGCCTCGAGGTCTTGAGGTTCTAGTTTGGTGTTGGGGCAAGGCCGTTCCGTTAGCATCCCATCGCGGTCGGCAGAGGCGGCTAAGCGCTCTGTTCGCACCATGAGGCAACGTAATTGATATTCCAGCTTGGATTTCAGTTCCAAAAGTCGGTCGTAATTGCCTTGGCCCAGTCGCAGTAGCTCCTGACGATATTGGCCTAGCAGCGTCTCAAATGCAGCGGTTTGCCCTGAATTCAATTGCAGAAATTGAATGGTGCGTAGGAAGTCTTCATAGTGGTTCTCTGCGGCTGACTCCTGAGCCAGGGTATACATCTTATAAGGTGTGGCTGAGAGGAGCACCACTTTAGCGGGCGATTGGGTGTCGGAGAAGTTAAACAACTCATGCGCAATCTCATTAAAGTCGTTTGCAGGCTCCAGGAGATGTTTAAAGCGTTGAAACTCATCGAGGATGATCAAGTCAGGTTCTAGGGCTGAAATACACGCTTTGGCCAGGAGTAACCGGAGGTCTCCAATCAAATGGTTGCGTTCTGATTTCTCTGCAGTCGGAATACGACTTAAGTCCCGGACACGACCAAAGGCATCACACAAGGTTATAAAACGCTGATAGAGATCCAGCTTGCCTGCTTGGTGTTCAGCCACCATTTGCTGCTGCAATCGCTGGCGAAATCTTTCAGCCAACGTCGGGTCAATCTGCCGACTGCGGCGAAACCCCTGCAGATACTCCCGAAAGCGCTCCTTGCCCGCGCCGCCTTGAAAGATATTTTTGGGAGCGGCTTTGTCCTGAAAATCCCACACTGAATGCAAGAGCCAGTAGAGCATCGCCCGTTCTTCCATCGTCCCCAAACTCGACTTTAAATCGAAAGACGTCCCCGGGGTAAAGGAGACAAAGTTGATACGGTTTTGCTGTAGGTTGTGCAGTTGCAGGGGCAGCAGGGTAATCCGGGAGGCCAAACTAAAGTCTTCTGCCCCAGTAATATTGAGCCGTTGAATGTTTTGGCGAGCAATCTCGGCATTCGAGCAGATATAAACAATATCAATGCGCTGGACTTGATTCCACAGATGCGCGATCGCCTTGGCAATCAATCCTCGGGCAATTAACGTTTTGCCTAATCCCACCTCATCGGCCACGAGGAAGCGATTGCTGGCATCGGCATCGAGGTACAGGCGGCGAAATACATACTCAACCGTATGGCGTTGAAAATCCTTCAGGCCCGCGAGAATTGGAGCGGGATCAGGGCAAATCGCTTGATGACTCATGGCGTTAATCTTTGGCGGGCCGTGTAGATTGGGGACCAGATGGCTTCAAAGCCCTCGGGTAGGAGTTGTTCTTCCGCTGGTAGTTGCCGCAGATCCTCTACCAACCGAGCAATGTGATCGAGCTTGGCTGGGTTGCGATCGAGGGCCCGGACCATGGCTTCGAATAATGGAAAGAGCGAGAGGTGACTTTGACCAGAACTGTCAGTCCCCTTCTCGACCTGAGCTGTGCCGCCGCTGATCAGGTTGATCAATTCACGGGCATCCGCCTTCCCTTCCGCTAGCAGAAACAGCAAGAGCTTGAGAACTTGGTTCTTGTTTTCCAACAGCGATCGCAACAGTTGCTGACAGCGGTTATCGGGGACGCCTGCCAACGGAACATTGAGCAGAAAGGCACCAATTTTCTCACGGTCCTCGCGCGTCCAAATCTCAAACGCAAAGAAGGACGTCAAAGCCTGACAGGTGAGCGGTTGAAATTCAATCTGGGTTCTCGTTTTAGGCAACAGCGGCGTGGAGAGGTCAGCGCGCGTCATCGGATAGCAGCGCACCGTCACATCCGGGAGAAATTCCAATCGTTCGTTACCACCCCAGCGCAATTGTAAACAATAGCGATCGGGTTCTTCTGCAGGCAGGACTTGCGCGCTCAGCTGTAACTTCAGCAACTTGGACTCCGCCGCTTTGGCAAGCTGTTGCAGCGTCTCATCCATTCCCTGCGGTTCCGGTGGTGGAGTAAAGGGTTCAAGCAAGCTGCGGAAAGAAACCTCGTGTTCCTGAAAAGCAAGGAAAGTATCAATGCCAAACCGCTGTTTGCTACCGATCAGTTCTACCAGAAATTCCACGTTGCGCTCGAAGGCGGCATTGGTGGCATTCGCGGAACCGGTCCAGAGTCTACTCTTCTGTCCAGCCTCAGCAACATAGAGTTTGGCATGCAGGCCGACCAGTGGAGTTTGGGTCGGCAGATCGGAGCTAATCTCGGCTGTGTCAGGGTTCGCTGCCGGGCTGATCTGATAAAGCTGAGCAAAGGTACCCAAGGTGGTTGCTGGAATGAGATCGAGGGCTTCAGAGCGAGAGATGAGAACATTGCGCTTTCCTTGCTGCCCCAACTGCTGCAATCGCTTCTCACTGACAAAAGGAGCCATGACCAGCAAGCGATCGATGGGTCCGCTGATGGGGGATGGGGAACTTCCCTTTAGCCCCAATGAATGGAAGCGCAGTTGCTCAAATCCCGGAGGAAGCTCAAACTGAACATGGCGCAGTTCTGCCTGCATGCGATCTACCTCCGCCTGAACCCGTTGCGCAATGGGTGGATTATGCGCTAGTTGAGGCAGGGCAGCAACAAAGTCACTGAGGGCACGATTGGCTGCGATCTCCTTGCGATGTGTCGTCAGTTGCCCGTCCAAAACTAGGAGGGTGTCCCAGGCGCGATCGAAGGTGAGGTTTCGACTGAGACAGAGAAAACGATAGCGAATGGGTTGGTTATCAGCACTGAAGCGTAACACCCAGATTTTGGGGTGAAAAATTCCACCAGATCGAGGCGCATTGACCTCAATCACACAGTCTTCTAGGTAGCTGTACAGCAGACTATGGGTTTTGGGAATGGCAATTTTGCCCGTTTGACAAAAGATGCTAATGCGATCAGCGTACTGCTGCATCGTTGCCAATAAAGCTTGAGGGCTGCGTGTTAAATGTCCAGCCTCGTCAGCCCAATCAAAGGTTGTAAAGGCCAGCGGAGCGGTGAGCAGGGCTAGCAGTTCTAAAGTAAAGGTAGTGCCGATCGCGGCGTCTAGAGTGTAGCCTTCGGGAGGACGCAGGGACTCGAACAGATGGCGGCGATCGTTAGGCTGCAACATCTACGTTCTCCTGAGCCAAGCCTGCGAGAATATCCTTTAAGATGCGTTGGGTCGCTCCCCAGCGGTAATCGAGTTGGGCAATCCCTGAGTCACCCTGCCACAATTCCAAGGATCGAGGATTGCTGAGGCGGGCCTGTCCTCCTTTGAGGGCAGCTTCACGCTCTTGAATGCAACGGCGCGCTTCTGGGTGCGTGGCGATCGCGGGGGCAACCTGAGGCTCAAGCGCTAAGCTCAGCCAGCGCTGAATAAAGCGTTGCGTTGACAGCGATATCGGAGCCCCAATCACGCTCATCAGTTTCCAAAAATCCTTTCGATTCCACTGCTGCAGATCACTTTGGCGGGCAGCAAGTTGATCTGCCCAGTTCTGAAGGGCTTCGCGGTATTGTTCTGTTAAGTCTTTTGCCTGCTTTTGCTCTGCCAAGAGGAGGTTATAGAGGAGAGCCGCTCCCTGGATCGTTTCTGAGAAATTGCGAGCATGGTGTAATTGCCGTTGGATATGCACAGGAAACTGGTCTACACAAGGATGGCTCCAGGCAAAAGCATTCGAGGCACTCAGACGGCGAGCGACCAGAAGTGCCAGCAAGCTATCGGGACATTGGGTCACGATGCGCTCAGCTAAATATTCTGCTTCTGTTAAAGTGAGACCAAAGTTAGCATTTTGGGGAAATTGAGCTGGAGCGGGGGGTAGCCCTCGATGCCAGTTGTAGGCGATTCTACCCTCCACGGGTTCGCCGTCATCGTTACGCTGGATGGAACCAGCAAGGCAATAGAGTTCATTGAGAGAACGATGGTACTCCTCTTGAGAACCCGGAAAGTGGCGGATGCCCCAGGCTCCCAAGCCATACCAGTAGATATTGCTGGGGAGCCGCTTTAAGCCTGCTCTGGCTTGGATGCCAATCACTCCCTTAGTTTCACCGGATGCGGCGAGCGCGTTGATCAGCTCTACTTCTCGTTGTCGCAGCTTGGCGGCAACCTGGTTGGAGGGGGTTTTGGCTTTGACTAGATCCAAGTAGATCCAAGGGACAAATAGAAAGTAGCGAGCGCGGGTCTGAATCGTGCTGGTGCCGGGGAAGAACAAGTCAGCGAAGGCATCCCGTACAGCACCAATTCCCAGTTCATCTCGGGTGTTCTTTTCGCTGAACAAGCTGATGACATCGAGCATCTTACGCTTGTCTTGCTCAGAGTAGTCTAGCCAAGTGAAGGAGGAAGTCATGAAAATTAATTCCTCTAGTTATGCATTGTCAACGCTTAAGCTCAGGCTTTTGAGTGCTCTTAGAGACACAAGGAGCTCCAAGGTCTTGATGGTTAGAGTTCCCAGGAAACTAGATTTTTGAATATGCGTAAAAAAAGTCAAACAAGTATTTGATGTTTTCCCTGAGTTCTGGGGATTTATCGGTAGTCAAACACTTAAAGTTCCCAGAACCAACTGTCGTTCTTGGGTTAAGGCTAGGGGATGATGGGCACACTATAACTACTTGAGCTCCTCTGATTATTCCCATCAGGGGCATCCAGCTGCTTTCGGGCCGTGAAAACAGCAGATTAATGGGAGAACTGAGAGTGCTGAAAGCGTTACAAAACCTCACTTATACATCACGAGTTTTGCTCCTATGTCTTTTGAAGAAGCAACTTTGACCATTCTTCAAGCAGTTGGAGAGCCACTGCACTATCGAGAGATTGCGAAGCGGGCCGTGGAGCAAGGATTGATTCAGACAGATGGTAAGACACCAGAAGCGACCCTCAATGCCGTATTAGCTGTAGATATCAAGCAGAAAGGGGAAGGCAGCTCCTTCATTCGCGTAAAACCTGGTGTGTTTGGGTTGCGAGCTTGGGGCCTGAAGCAGGTTATTCCAACTCTAAAGCCTCCTTCTGCAACCCATGAAGATCAGCGAGTCCGCATCCCGCATTTTCCGGTCTACTCTGAAGTACGTTTAGTCCTACCAGTTTGGGATGGGCGACTCAGATCTCAAATTACAGGATTGCGTTCTACCATCACCGCCCTTTGGGGAAGCCCTCAATCCCCTGTCGATTGGACTGCTCCAGACGTTTGGATTCCTCAGCGCTTACAGGATGACGATCGCGAGTTAGCTGAGGCAATCTGGAAGAAAACGGGAGGAAAGGTCAATCCGCGTCATGTCTATGGACACTGGTTACTGGCTTGTAATTACGGGCTGTTAGAAGAGAATGCTAGTGGACAGATGTGCTTGACGGAGCGGGGGCAGGACTTTGTTACCCATGAGCAAGGAGATGCGGTCACTCTGATTGACGAGGGAGAAGGACTCCTCAAAATCCTCCTGATTGCTGCCGAGAAGGGAACTGGACGACGCGGAGATTTTGTATCGGAGTGGGCGGATTACCTTCAACGCTATTCTCGCTTTGGCACAGATACAACAATCAAAGACACTTTGAGACGACGACTGCAAAATTTGCTAGATCGGAGCCTACTTTCGAGAACCGGGACAACGTACAGCATTACTGATGCCGGTTTAGCCTATTTGAAGCAAACGGGCGGTTCCGAGGACACAGACAGCACCAACGAGTTACAACAAATTTTGACTCTTGTGAAGAATCAGAGTGTCAGTATTCGAGCCAGCATTCGAGAGCTTTTAGAAACAATGAACCCGATCGCGTTTGAATATTTGGTGAAACAGTTACTGGAGGCAATGAATTATCAAAATGTTGCGGTCACTGCGCCCTCGAATGACAAAGGAATTGACGTGAAGGCTGATATCGAAATGGGAATTACCTCTGTTCGTGAGGTTGTACAAGCAAAGCGGCACAAAGGCAATATTCAACGGCCAGTATTGGATGCTTTGCGCGGCTCCCTACATCGCTTTGATGCGGTGAGAGGAACTATTATTACAACGGGGGACTTCTCCAAAGGAACCACCGCAGCAGCAGTTGAGCGGGGTGCTGCACCCATCACCCTGATTAACGGAGAAAAGCTGATTGACCTGCTGATTGAACACAAAATCGGCGTACGCACTCGCTCAGTAGAAGTTTTAGAGTTAGACGCGGATGCGTTTGTTCAACGGGATGAAGAAGACACCCCGTGAAGCAAAGTAGGAATTCCTGGGGATGCCGGGGAGCGGGCTCAATAAAGAGTGATTCAAGCTAACCCCATCTCCTCGCGCTACAGCCGGTGCAATGTGCAAAATTTTTCTGTAATCAGAATCCGCTTAGTTCCGGCGTGCTCAAAGTTTACCGTAATGATCTCCTCGGAATTTACCTTTTGGATCTCTACCGCCATCACCACACCTGGCCCAAATTTCTCGTGTTGAACGCGCTCTTGCCGTCGGAGGTTTCCTAATAAATTGGATGCCAAAGAAGCTGGGCGATCGCGACTGGCTAAGGTTGCTGAAGGTTGGGCTCGGTTCCGAAAAGACTCTAGTCCGGGAAAATCTAGTGATGACGTGCCTGCGTCTGGAAGCGGGGCGATCGCCTGCCAAGGTTCCAGGTGCTCCTCCTCAAGCCCCAGGTGGTGGAGAATTTGCTGCTGCTGGGCGGCTCGTAGGCAGCGCTGAATCGTGTGGGCGATCGCTGCTTGGGTCTCGGGTGCCACAGTCCACCACTGCCGGAAGTAGCGATCGAACCCTAAACTCGCAACACCTTTGACAACCTTTGCCACATCACCCGCTTGCCAAGTTTGCGGATCGCTCTGGAGTTGCTGGTGGAGCTGCTCTGTTCTCTGAAGCGTTTCTACCACTCGAGCCTCCTGGAGAAATTGAGAGAGGGGTTGGGGCTTGAGCGTATACAGGTGCAGTTCCTTTTGAGCCCGAGTAATGGCCACGTAGAGGAGCCGACGCTCTTCTTCCAGTTCTTCATACGTTAAGTTCTCACCAAACGGCAAAGTCCCTTGGTTACAGTGCGGAATGATCACGACCGGCCACTCCAATCCCTTGGATTGATGAATGGTGGTTAAGCGAATACAGTGATGGGGAGTTTGCCTCGCTTGCGTCACTTGTGCCTGCAATCGCTCCAAGTGCTCTAAAAATGCCAATAAGGTTCCTTGCTGATTGGCATAGTGGATAATCGCTTCAACCCCAGCCACTTTCCCAGGTCCCGCTTCTTTGAAACCACCGCGCTGCTTTAAGTGTTCTCGGTAGTTGATGCAGGCATCGAGTTGTTCTAAGGCAGTTTTAGCGCAGGGGGCTTCAGGGGCGATCGCCAGCCACTTTGCCAGAGCACTCACGCTCCGGGCAGTTCGCTCTTGAAGAATGTCAGGCTCCAGAGATAACAGCACCTGAGTCAGCGAGGCTTGGTCTACGGCAACCCTCTCTTGAATCCATTCCTTGAGACTTGGATTGAGGTAGCGAATCGGAGGCGTTCGCTTGACTCGGTTCCAAGCTTCTTGCCATGTCTCTGTGATTCGCGGTTCCGTGAACCGGTTGACTTCTAGTTTGGCTAGTTGAGCAAAGGCCAAGAAATCTAGGATTTCAGGACGACGGTAGAACGGAACGAGGTCTGCCCCCCAGTAGGAAATATTTGCTTGGATCAAATGCTGTTCAATGTAAGGGGTTTGAGCATAAACTCGTACCAGAATCGCAATGTTGGTTGGTGCGATACCCTCAGCCAGTGACGCTTTGACTTGATTAACAACCCGCTGACCGAGCTGCTCTAAGTTAGTGGCCTGGTGCATTCGGGTACAGCCCCAAACCCCTGAGTCAGACTCAGCTGTTTTGGGTAACGGTTGCGGTTGTGGCGAATCACCGCATTCGCTAAGACGACTTGCGAGGCTTGACAGCGGAAGTTGTCTGTAATCTGGTAGTTGGTGGGGTGGTAGCGATCGAACGCTTGGAGCATGAATCGCACCTCGGCCCCTCTCCACTCATAAATTGTTTGGTCATCGTCCCCAATCACCATGTAGTTGCGGTGAGGTTTGCCCAATAGATCCAGAATGCCAAATTGGGCTCGATTCACATCCTGAAACTCGTCTACGATGATGCAGTCAAACTGGTCTTGGAGATCGCTCAGTAGGTCAGGATGCTGCACCAGCAACTGCCAGCCGCTCATGAGCATATCGTCGAAGCTAATCCAGCCTTGGCGATCGCGGATGTCCTCAAACAAGCCATAGAGGTCGAGATACCAGCTCAATTCTTCCTCAGAGGGAGGCTCTGCCGGTTGAGCAATCTGGCGATGAGGCCCTGCGGGTGCAAAGGTGACTCGACTCAGGTCAGCATAATGCAGTCTGCCTTTACAGTTGCTGACGTAAGCCAAAAAATCTTCTTGATCCAGATTCTCTAACTCATCTTTGAAAGACAAGTTTTGCTGGCGGGCTTCTCGCAGGGCCTGGTTGTAAAGAGATGCGTCAACTTTGTCAGGAGCTAGTGCAGATTGAGGTTTGGCTAAATATCCATAAGCCCAAGCCTTGCGAATGACCCCGTACCCCAAGCTATGCAGAGTTTGCGTTCTCACCTGACGGCAAGCTGGCCATTGACTCAAGGTGCTTTCCAGGCTGGTGACAGTGCCCCGGCTGAAGGAGGAGGCGAGGATACGGTTTGGCGCAAAAATTCCTTCTTGTACCAAGCGATCGATCCGATGCACCATTGCCGTTGTCTTTCCAGCCCCTGCGACTGCAAAGACTCTGGCCGGTCCCTCGTTATGACTGACAATCGCTTGCTGTTCCGGGGTTAATTTCACTGAGTCCAGGCTTGGGAATAGAACTATCGTAGTATGATGCCAGATTCCTCAGAAGACCTCCGAGAAGCTCTGTCATTTAAGACCCAGAAGAGATAGAAGCAGCAATTCAGTGCGGTCCCACTCCTCAAAAATCAGTGACCCTGCTGCCACTATTGCCATGCCAATCTATCGTTCTTGCCGATTGGATCATGAAAAGCAAACTTGGGCTCTGATGGGGCTTCCAGAACACGCTCCTTTGAAAAAATCTCATCTTTTTAGGTCGCGGCCCCATCCCTCCATCAGTGCTGCTGTGCCTCACCTACTAACCCTTCGAGTGGTTCAAGTATTTCTAGAATGACTGGTTTACTCGAGGCAGAACATCAGATCGAAAAATTTTCTTAATCTTCTCGGGGTCATGTTTGAATCAATCTTGAATTACTTGGGTGGACTCCAGGAATCGCGTTGAAGTTTAGCGACCAATTTCTCAGCAAATTTGGGCTCGACCAATCTTGGGTGGGTCGTTTAGCATTCGGACCAGTTCACCTTGGTGGTCACGGCTGGGATTCATCCAGCTCTTCTAAAATTGCCCAATCTCCGCCATTACACGTCCCTACCAGCAGAGAAAGGGGACTCGAATACTTTTTGAGAACGGAGTAGCGAGTGGCTGTAATCCGAACGCTATTGCCCTCGGGCACATAGGCCACATTAGAGTAGATGCTGTAGTCCCCTCTTGACCTGGCTAAGTAAGGGCATGGCAGCGCGGATTAGCTCTTTGTATTGGGTGGCGGGTAGTTCCAGGGTGCGCTGCTGTCCATTCGGATAGGTGCGGACGTTGCGAATCAGCGCGCGATCGCAGTAAAGATCTGCGACAGCCGGATCAAATGAGCGCTCTCTTGACTGATAGCCGTCAAAGATGTTCTTAGCCTAGTTTTCAGTCTGACTTTGAGCTTGCGGCTGTGATGTAGAGGCACAAGCAGTGCAAAGGAGCGTGACTGCAAGGGTGAAGGAGCGAGCAATACTTTTCATGATGAGCGTAGTAATCTCAGCGAAAGTGATTATTTTTAGATGAGTTAACGAATTGAGTAAGCATCTGCTTTTTTTCTAAATTTTCAGCATCCTCAAAACGCTTGATTAACTCGTCGATGATCTGTGGGTCTGTAGTGTAAAGACCGAGTTCACGTTCCTCAGATTTGTCACTTGACGTTAGAAAGTTATGGCTGCCCAGCATCGCAAACTGGCGATCGCACACTAAAAACTTCTCATGAGTACCTAGAAGCTTTAATCTAACTGTGCCTGAGTAATTCTTCTCTAAATTTTCTAACTGACTTAAGCCAGTGTATTTGTTATTGGGCATGGCTTTCAGCTTTTCTCGAATAGAACCAGAAGAGAACCGAACCTCTTTACTGTTCATATCCTGCAAATGCCCCCAGCCAATATCAAGTTGGCCTTTTGTGATGTCTAGAAAGGCCCTCAAAGATTTAAGCAGCTCGTCTTCATTCCACCAAATTCCCCAGTGCGGCCAAGGGCAAACTAGAATGAGACGCTGCTGTGCTTGCTTAACCGCCTCGAATAGAATTTCTCGGCTTTGATTGCGGTCATATACTAGCCTGTACTCATAACCAGGCTGAATCTTTTGAAGTAGCTCATTAATTTCCGCTATCCGTTTGTCTACGGCTCCATCGACTTGGCCTACAAGCTCCTCAGATAGGGCGGCCAAAGTAGTTTCTAGCTCGCTGACCCGCCCATTACCTGCAATGAGCTGTTCTATCTGACATTGCATTGAATCTAGAACTCGGGTGCGATCGTGTAATGCCTCAAAGCTAGTATCTAAATCCTTGAGCCAAGCTTCCACATCCTGAATCTGCTGCCGCACTTCTTCTGATTGTTGAACTGATGAGGACTGTTCAAGGCGTTCAGTAAAGGCATCATTCAACCCATCAAGCTCAGTCTTCAAGCCTGCAATACCGTGCTCAAGGCGATCAACAATGGCCTGTTGCCACGGTGTCAACTCCGGCCTGGTTAGGAACTCTTGTGACTTTCGCTCCAAGCTTGTAATCGCGTTTCCAACTTGCTCCAGTCTCTCATCTATGTCCAGTTCTATAACTGACAGCCTTGCTTCCTGCAACTGCTGTTGTAAGTCATTGGCTTGAGATCGCAAGCCCTTAATGTCTGCTTCTAGGGGAGTTGGATCAAACGGTTGTGGCAGTGAGGGTAGCCGATCAAGCTGTTGTTGTAGCCGCGAAACAGCATTAAGTAATTCAGCTACCTTTTGATGTTCAGCTTTGGCACTAACTTGGTAGTTCAATGCCTCTAGCTGCTTGCTTAGGATTGCCGTCGCTTCTGTGGTTGGCTTGAGTTTTACTTCCAACTCAAAGATATGAGCTTGAACCACCGTTCTGTTGACCTGCTCTAGCTGGTCAATCTGCTGAGTGAGCTGTTCTAGCTGTACTTGTAATGATGCAGAACGTGCTTGAGATCCCTCAGCCTGAGATTGAAGATGGCTATAAAGCTGACTAACCTGCTGATAAAGTGGGTCGAGGTCGATAGCTTGCAGGGGAGTCAAACATGCTTTCACTGCTTCTAGCCCTCTAGAAAGCTGGTTAATCAGGCTTTCAACTTGCTCAATCTTCGTCTCTAAATGTCGGGGATTAAATACCGGAGGGATGTGAGATAACTCTGTTTGTAACTGGCTCTGCAAAACTTGGGGTTCGCTGTCTAAATAATGGCGAACTTCAGTAACAGTCGTCTCAGTATCCTCCTGTAAGTTGGCGATCGCCTCTTGAGTTCTGACGAGCTGAGCATGGAGGTCTGTCGGATCAAAGGAATCAGGTGGGGGAGGAAGCGCTTGCAATTGCTGCTGAACGCCATCAAATCTTTTTTGAACTTGGGTATCAACTTGAGTAATAGCGGCTTGGGTATCGCGTTGAGCTTGTTTCTGAAAGCGCTCACGATTTAATACATTCAAGGCCAATGACATTGACAGTGGAGCTGCGGCAAAAACAACTTGCTGAGATACAGCGGCGGCAACTGTTCCAATAGCAGAGGTAAGCAGGGAGGCATACTCTGCCTTCTGAAGCCATTGATTATTGATGCTACCCATGTCACCCCCTGAATCCCTTAGCTAGAGGATTCCACGTTTAGCTTAATTTTCCACAGCGAAAGCATGAAAAGTTTACGAGGTTGGAGGAGCGGAGGATGAAGTTCCCAGAAAGATTCTTACCCATTGAGGGGGAACTTGGAGAGATTGAAGCACTATTGAGCTTAATTGAGGTTCTGCCCTATGCCACTCTCCCCATTCCGACCCGTCCCATTAGCTTTAGTCTTGGGTGCAATCGTGGTGGGATGCGCCAAGATTGACTATGACACTACTCAGCCGAGGGAGTGGGTGGGGGTAGAGGTTTCTACACGTGGCGGGGATTCACTCTTTGCCACCTCCATAGACAAAGCTTCTATCAAGCCCTCAGAAGAGGGCGTACAGTTCGATGAGATGAGCGAGAGCCCCGATGAGAGCAGCTCGGTTGCCACTTATGCTCTTAGTTGCGACAACGGCACTTATACAGAACTCCAGCGAACTTTCTTAAATGCCAAAGGTAAGCCGACACGGCAAGAGAAGAAGCTTTGGCGATATCACTCCAATGGCAACGAAAAACAGGCGGCAGTCCATCGCTCCCTATGCCAAGAGATAGGGGTGAAGCCTGGGTTTTAGTTCGATTGGGTTGAATGGTTTCGTAGTAGACCTAGATGTTGTTCTCAATCAATCCCGCAACTTACTAAACCCTAACAAACTCAGATTGATTGGGCATTCTCGTGGCAGAGCCATTGGGCTGAGTGCCATTCAGGATATCTGCTTTCCTTTTCTTTGCACTGGTCGTTCTCACGACTACAAGAACTGATGGCAGGGGTTTTTGACGGCTCAACCTTCAGAGATCCTCGCTTGGGTGGCATGATTCCCCTAATTGAGAATGACGGGATTCTTTTTGCTTTAATCGCTGGCGATCACGATGGGGTTGTAGGCAATTGGGTTGTGTCGCAAAAACGGGTCAATGGTAGGGAAGGTAGATCCAGCTTTGCCTTCTTTCTCTCCGATGTCTACTTATTCTTTGTTCAAGTGGCGGCACTTTTTGCCCGACATCATCCTGCTAAATGTGCGGTGGTACTGTCGCTACGCCTTATCCTACCGGGATCTAGAGGAGATGATGCAGGAGCGAGGGGTGGAAGTAGACCATTCCACGATCAATCGTTGGGTGTTGAAGTACGCTCCGGAACTTGACCAACGGATTCGACTCCACCTCAAGCTGACGAACGATTCGTGGAGAACCGACGAAACGTATATCAAAGTCAGGGGAGCGTGGAAATATCTGTATCGTGCTGTCGATTCGGAGGGGAATACCCTCAACTTTATAATAAGCGCAAAGCGGGATAGCAAGGCAGCGGCACCATTTTTCCGTAAAGTGCTCAAGGGTCAGCACATCCAACCTCCAAGAGTCATTACAGTGGACAAGAATGCTGCTTATCCAGTGGCACTGGAGGTGCTCAAAGCAGAAGAGACGATTGAACAAGAGACCGAATTAAGGCAGAGCAAATACCTCAACAATATCATTGAGCAGGATCATCGTCATATTAAACGAGTTGTAAAACCGATGATGGGGTTGAAGACGTTCAATAGTGCAAGAAGAACGTTGAGCAGAATCGAAGCGATGAATATGATTCGCAAAGGACAAGTAAAAGGAGTCAACCAAGGGGACAGTGTGTCTGAAGTGAAATTTATCGAAGCGATTTTTGGAATTGCTGCTTAAGGGAATGCCAACGATACCGAGCGTTTGTCCTTTATAAGTTTTTGCGACACAACCTCAAGCTGCCACAGTTGGGGCACTTGCGGCGGACACACTTGAGCCCTTTTGCTTTCGTCGCTATTGGTTGGGGGCTACTTCGTGCCATACGTCTCGGCGAATCACATCCCGTTCATAGCTTATCGAAATTTGTGGTTAATTCTCTAGTTGGCTTTGCTACCCTAGTTTTTTTGCGACACAACCGCATTAAGTTGGGGGTCAACTTGATGAACTCAAGTGAACTTAAACGAACCTAAGTGGTGTGAGTTGAACGAATGTTGAAGAATGGAACATAGCTATAACAACAAGGGATAGTGGTAGGCGATCGCTACGGTGGTATGAGTGTAGCTGCTTGTTAGATCTGAGGGATGACTTCATCAGGAGAAAATTCAAATGATTGCTTTACCTGGAGTTACCATTCAACGCAAGAGCTACGAGAGCTCAGTGTCTCTGGTCTATCGAGGCATGAATGAGGAGGATGGCCGAGCGCTTGTCATCAAGGTACTGAAGCAAGATTATCCTTCCCCTCAAGAATTAACGCGCTATAGGCAGGAATATGCGATTATCCGTTCTCTAAATCTAGAAGGCGTGATCAAAGCTTACAGCCAGCAAGCGTATCAGCGTACCCTCGTTACCCTGCTAGAGGACTTTGGGGGTGAGTCCTTAGATTACTGGATACAGCAACGTTCAGGCTCCTGTTTCATGCCCTTAGACACGTTTCTCCAGTTTGCCATCAACCTCACAGATATTCTAGGCAAAATTCATGCTGCTCATGTTATTCACAAGGACATTAATCCTGGAAACATTGTTCTGAATCCCGATACGGGTGTTGTCAAAATCATTGGCTTTGGCATTGCCACTCAGTTCAGTCGCACAAATCCGACGTTCAAAAGTCCGCATGTTTTAGAAGGCACACTCGCCTACCTTTCTCCAGAACAAACCGGGCGGATGAACCGGACGATCGACTACCGCACCGATTTTTACTCACTCGGGGTAACATTCTACCAGCTGCTAACTGGACAACTGCCGTTTCCCACAACAGATGTCTTAGAGTTAGTTCACTGTCACATTGCTAAACAGCCTACTCCACTGTATGAACTCAATGGAACGATCCCTGAAGCCGTTTCAGATATCATCTTAAAATTAATGGCGAAGAATGCGGAGGATCGCTATCAAAGCGCTTGGGGCATCAAAGCAGATTTGGAACAGTGTGCTGAACAATTAGCAGCAAGCGGTCAAATTAATTACATCCGACTGGGGCTGCAAGATACTTCAGACCAGTTTCAAATTCCCCAGAAGTTGTATGGACGCGACATGGAGACAGCCGCATTATTGGCAGCATTTGAGAGAGTAACAGGGGGAAGTGACACGGAGATAGAGAGACACGGAGATGTAGGGAGTGATAATGTTCCAACGTCTGCTGAAATGCTGTTAGTCTCTGGCTATTCTGGAGTGGGTAAATCGGCGTTAGTACAAGAACTCTACAAACCCATCACAGCAAAGCGCGGTTATTTTATCTCTGGTAAGTTTGACCAGTTCCAGCGCAATGTTCCCTATAGTGCCATCGTCGATGCCCTACGAAAATTGGTGCAGCAACTCCTTAGTAAGCCCGATGAGCAGGTGCAACAGTGGCGATCGCGCCTACTTGCAGCTTTGGGAAGTAACGGGCAAATCATAATTGATGTGATCCCAGAAGTGGAGTTGATTACGGGTAAGCAGCCGCCCGTACCGGAAGTGGGAGTTGTGGAAGCTCAGAATCGTTTCAATCGCATTTTTCAGCGGTTTATTCGAGTGTTTTGTTCTAAGGAGCATCCGCTCGTGATCTTCTTAGATGATTTGCAGTGGATCGATTCAGCCTCACTCAAGTTAATCGAACTGATGATGCTGGATGAACAGACTCAATATCTATTTTTAATTGGGGCCTATCGAGATAATGAAGTAAATTCAACGCATCCATTAGTATTAATGCTGGAAAGGCTGCGACAACAAGGGGCGGTGCTTCAGGAGATTGTCCTAGCACCTTTAACGCTGGAACCGTTGAGTCAGCTGATTGTTGAGACGCTGCATCAGGATGCTGAAACCGTTTGTGCTCTGGCTCAGTTGGTGTTACGAAAAACGGAGGGCAATCCTTTCTTTGTCAGCGAATTTTTGAGAATGCTGTATAGCGAAAGTTTGTTGAGTTTTGACGGATCACATTTAAGCTGGCGATGGAACATTGCTGAGATTAAAGCCCAAAACATTACTGATAATGTGGTGGAGTTGATGCTCTTAAAGCTGAAGAAACTACCAGAAGAAACCCAGCAAATCCTCCGGTTAGCTGCCTGCATCGGCTCTGAAGTTGATTTAGCTACATTGGCGATCGTGTGTAAGAAATCGCCCCAAACGGTTTTTCAGGATTTACTACCAGCGGTACAAGGAGGGTTCATTCAACCTCTGTCTGAATTAGATGAGGACTTGTTAGTTCAAGAATATAAGTTCTTGCATGACCGAGTACAGCAGGCTGCCTATGCTTTGATTCTTAATGATCAAAAGCAAGTAACGCATTACTCTATTGGACAACTCCTGCTCAGCAGGCTCCCTGAGATCGAACAAAGTGAGATGCTTTTTGATATTGTCAACCACATCAACTTCGGTCAATCATTTCTGACCCAGAAAGATGAAAAAGAGAAAATAGCACGACTTAATCTGGCTGCCGCTCAAAAAGCCATCTCTTCTACAGCTTATGAAGCCGCGATTCGGTATCTTGAGACTGCCATTGGCTTGCTCGAACCAGAGGCTTGGATGAGTCAATACGGCTTGATGTTCAACCTGTATCGGACTCTCTGTGCAGCACAGTTGAGCAATGCTAGATATGAGCAACTAAATGCCACAACCAAGGTAGCTTTAGAACACATTTCTTCTGCCGTCGATCGCGTAGATGTTCATGTTTTTCAAATCACTCAATATACCCTACAAGGCGAATGTGAGGAAGCAGTTCAAACAGGTCTAATCGGATTGCATGAGTTGGGGATTGAGATTAAAGGCAAGAATTTGACAGAATTAGTCCGTGAAGAGTTTGCTGCTGTTGCCGAAAGCTTAGAAAATCGCTCAATTTCCTCGCTTTTAACTTTACCAACAGTGAGTGATCCGGTGATTCAAGCAATGATTAGATTGCTAATTGCTGTAGATATACCAACTTACATTACGGCTAATATTGAACTTTACTGCTTCGTCAGTTTAAGAGTAGTTCGTCTCTCCATTGAACATGGAAATATTGCTGAGTCTATTAAGGCTTATGCAAATTATGGTCTTCTCTTAGGCTTGATGCAAGGACAATATCAACGAGGCTATGAGTTTGCAGATTTGGCGGTGCAGCTTAGCTACAAGCTAAACAGTAAATCCCAGCAGTGTAAGGCTGAGATGTTATTTGGAGGCTTTATTCAAGTTTGGTCAAAGCCTCTAGCAGGGGCAGCTACAATCAATTACAAAGGTTTTTTGGCAAGCATGGAGTCGGGAGATGTACAGTTTGCAGCCTATAACTTAGTCGGCAACATTTTTAATCGCTTATTTCAAGGAGAAAATTTAACAACCGTTGCAGAAGACAACAAAAAATATCAGCTGGTAGCGGAGCAGATTCAGGATGAGCTTGCGAAGGTAGCACTGGCTGGAGCTAAATTTTTCATCGCAAAACTTACTTTAGGGCAAGCGGCACAGGAACACGATCGCTCGCTCAGAGAGACAGAAAAAATAGTTCATCAGGGTGAAACCTCACAAATACAGTTCTCAATTTGTCTTTATTACATTCTCAGAATGCATCTTTCCTGTTTAACAGCAGATTTTGAGCAAGGTCGCTATTATCTCGTTGAAGCGGGAAAGATCCTAAATTCTATCGTAGGATTTACAACCTACAGTAGTTATTTCTATTATGGTTCTCTGATTCTACTCAACCTGTATCCTAGTCTATCTCAAGCAGAACAAAGGGATGGGCTGGAGCAGATTCGATCAAATCAGGAGCGCTTGAAAGCATGGTCAGATAGTTGTCCAGAAAACTTCTTACACAAGTTTTGTCTCGTTGAGGCAGAGAATGCGCGAGTCTTGGGTCAACTTTCTGTAGCAGAAAACTTGTATGAACAAGCCATTCAAGGAGCTAAGAACAACGAGTATCTGCAAGAAGAAGCATTGGCCTATGAATTAGCCGCCAAACACTACTTAGCGCGAGGTCTGGAAAAGTTTGCCCAGCTTTACATGAAGGAAGCTCACTATTGCTATGAACGATGGGGAGCAACAGCAAAGGCTAGAGATTTAGAAACTCGTTATCCTCAACTGTTTCCTCAGTCTTCTAACGTAGTTTCTACACAAGTTCGCACCACGACCGGAACCATTTCAAGTACCTCACATACTGCTCTCGATTTAGCGACGGTGATGAAAGCAACTCAAGCAATTTCGAGTGAAATTGAATTGGGGCGGTTGCTCCATTCTCTAATGCAGATCCTAATTGAGAACGCTGGTGCACAAACCGGATGCTTGATTTTAGAAAACTCAGGAGAATGGGTGATTGAGGCTGCTTGTGAACTGAATGAGGGTGAGCAAGTGTCTGCTACGCAAGTGTTGCAATCGATTCCAGTTGTAAACCGTTTGCCTGAATCAGTCATTCAGTATGTGATCCGAACTCATCAATCTGTGATTTTAAGTGATGCAACTCGTGAAGGGAATTTTATCAACGATCCATACATTCAACGCAACCACACTCAATCACTACTCTGTTTGCCACTGCTGAATCAAAGTAAATTGGTTGGTGTGTTGTACCTGGAAAACCAATTAGCGGCTGGAGCTTTCACACCAGAACGATTCTCCGAAGGAGACGCTACGCGATCGCAGGTTTTGCATCTGTTATCAACCCAAGCAGCCATTTCAATCGAAAATGCCAAACTCTACTCAAAGCTAAGCGATAGCAAAAATCAGCTCAATCAATTTCTAGAAGCGGTTCCAGTAGGAATTGGGGTCTTGGATACGGGGGGTCGCCCTTACTATGTCAATCAACAAGGCATTGAGCTATTAGGCAAAGGCGTTGATCCTACCGTAACACCCGATCAGCTGGCAGAGGTTTATCAAGTTTATCGGGCTGGGACGGATCAAAACTGTGCATCTGAGATGATGCCAATCGTCCGAGCGTTAAGGGGCGAACGGACAAGAACCGATGATTTAGAGATTCACCAAGGCGAGACGATTATTCCTATTGAGGCATGGGGAACTCCAGTCTTTGACGAACATAAGAACGTGGCTTACGCGATCGTGGCTTTTCAAGACATCACGGAGCGGAAACGATCGGAAAAACTGTTAGCTGATTACAACCGTGCCCTAGAGCAACAGGTAGCAGAACGAACGGCAGCTTTACAGCAAAGCGAAGCAGAACTGCGTGCGCTCTTTTCAGCCATGCCCGATCCGCTCTTGGTGGTGGATGCAGAAGGAAATATTTTGAGAGCAATCCTTTTAGAGAAGTTACATCAGCCGATCAATGAACAGGTGGGCCGAACATTATACGAAATCTTTGAGCGATCGCAAGCCGATATATTTCTTGACTATATTCGGCAAGCATTGCTCACTCAGCAACCTCTGACAGTAGAGTATAGTTTGGTGATGGAAAGACGAGAAACCTGGTTTGCAACTCGTATTTCTCCCATTTCAGACCATGCTGTGATTTGGCTAGCAAGAGATATCACCGATCGCAAACGTGCTGAAGCAGCCTCTATTCTAGAAGAGCGCAACCACATGGCACGGGAAATCCACGACACTTTAGCACAGGCATTTACAGGTATTATCATTCATACTCGATCTGCCTCCGATGAGGTAACGATGGATGCAGAAAAAGCGCAAACTCTCCTCACTCAGATCCTCGACTTAGCTCGTTCTGGACTTGCGGAGGCACGTCGTTCAGTAGAGACACTACACCGCCCATACCTTTTAGAGAGCAGCAACCTACAGGATGCCTTAAACCGTCTTACTGCTCAATTGGACTCCTCGATCGCAACCCAAATCGTCTACGAAGTCATTGGTACAGCCTATCCCTTACCCTGTGATTTGGAAAATAATCTGTTTCGGATTGGGCAGGAAGCTTTGACAAATGCAATCAAATATGCCGAAGCGCATGAAATCCGAATTGAACTGGTCTATGAAACGACCCAATGCATCTTACGAATAAAAGACAATGGGCAGGGATTTGATATAGAAAACCAGGCGATGAGAAATGGCTTTGGTCTACTGGGGATGGCACAACGGGCTGAACGCATTAAAGCTGAACTAAAGATTCAAAGCCACTTAGGGCAAGGGACGGAGATCGTGGTATCTATTGATCGGGAGTAAGTCAGCATGAATCAGCCCAGCCGCATTCGCGTTCTTGTTGTAGACGATCATCCCGTTGTTCGCCAGGGTTTGATCGGGATGTTAGAGAAGGCTCCAGATATCTTCATTGTTGGTCAGGGGCGAAATGGGCATGAGGCGATTGAAGTGTTTCAGCACCAGAAGCCTGATGTGACTTTGATGGATTTACGGATGCCTGAGATGGGAGGCGTTGAGGCGATTACAGTGATTTGCAGTGAGTTTCCTAACGCCCGGATTATTGTGCTGACCACGTATGACACTGATGAAGAGATTTATCGAGGATTGCGAGCAGGAGCAAAGGGATATTTACTGAAGGACTCTGAGCCAGAAGAACTATTAACAGCAATTCGGACAGTGATCAGGGGGCAACAGTACATTCCCCTCAATGTGGCTGCTAAGCTAGCCCAGCGGATGACTGCTCCAGAACTGAGCGATCGTGAGCTAGAAGTTCTCCAGTTAGTCGGGCAGGGGATGAGCAACCAGGAAATTAGCACGGCTCTAAATATTAGTGAAAGTACAGTGAAGACTCATATCAACCGAATTTTAAGCAAGCTAGACGTCAAAGATCGCACCCGAGCAGCGATTATTGCGTTGAAACGCGGAATTGCTAACTTATAGAAACAAAGATGGTTTTCTGCCTGGATTAACAATCGTCGCCAGTCATCACTGTAGAGCGAAGGATATCGGTTTACGAAGCAAACAATCAAACCTAAGTTTGATCCAAACCCCAACTTAAGTTCGGTTCGTTCTACTTCCTCAAGTTGATCAAAATACAGACCATAAATTGACTACAATCCTAAGCAAGCCTCATACACTAAACCTACACAAACGATTATGGGGTTGAAGGGAAAAGATTTCAGAGTACACGCGATGAATCTTTTTTCCTCAAAGATTTAGAATGAGCGATATTATTTCTGACGACGCCCTTAGCGATTCTCTAACGGAGATACAGAGTGAACGCAATCAATTAGTTGTACCCCCTTCTGAGCAAGACCATCGACAGGGAGAGTTGAATGCCCGCGTTGTGCTTGTTGAGTATGGGGATTATCAATGTCCTCAATGCGGTGAACTTTATACCTCAATTCAGGCAATTCAACGCCAGTTTGAGGCGACCTTGTTTAGAAGAGGTTCTTTATGCTTTATATTCCGACATTTTCCTCAACCTCAAATCCATCCTCAAGCTCAAAAGGCAGCAGCAGCGGCAGAAGCAGCAGCAGCACAGGGGCAGTTTTGGCAGATGCACGAGATGTTATTGAAGCATCAGCAAGAGCTGGGAGATGGGGATTTAGCAGAATACGCTGACAATTTGGGACTTGATGTGACTCAGTTTATTCGAGACATTGCCCGGAAAGTGTACCTTGATCACATCGATCAAGACATTGCCAGCGGAATAGAGAGCGGGGTGGTTAGCATTCCAGCTTTATTTATCAACGGTGTGCGTTATGGAAACGATTTAGAGCTTGAGCCACTACTCGTTGCGTTGGCGCAGCCCGTGCGGTAGCACGTTCGCTGAAGCTTTCCACGACTAGTAGTTTCGATAATCAACTGCATCAGTGCGGCTCTTATCATGATTTCCTTACCCAATATGTTCCTCAAGCAAGCTGTAGCTCGAGTTTCTAGAACGGTGCCATTGCAGACGGTTTTGATTGTGCCGTTTATGCTGCAAACGTTTGTGACGGTTGGCTTAGTAGGGTATTTTTCCTTCAGAAATAGGCAGGAAGCCATCAACGATCTCGCCAGTCAACTGCGACGCGAACTGACGAACCGGATCGAAGGCAAACTACAAACCTATACCGAGATACCCCATAACATCAATCGGCTTAATGCCAGTACCTTCGCTCAGGGAAAAATTGTCCCTAGTGCAGTCAAAGGTGAGTTTCCCCTCTGGCAGCAAATTCAGATTTATCCAATGGTGAGTGATATCTACTGTGGCGATCGCACCGGTTCTCTTCTAGGGGTGCGACGTAGCCCTGCCGATCGGTCCATTGAACTGCGATCGAGTAACGTTACTACAGATCATAAACTCTACGGCTACAGTCTTGATCGCAACGGTCAGGGAGATCAGTTAGTCAGTCAAGGCAACAAACCCTTTGATGCACGGCTTCGTCCCTGGTTCAAAGCAGCGGTGACGGCAGGCGAACCCGTTTGGAGTGGAATCTATGCCGACTTTGCCAGCCAATTGCCAACGATCACTGCCAGTACGCCTGTCTATAGCACTACTGATCGATCGCTGTTGGGAGTCTGTGCCACCGATGTATTTCTGCCGAATGAGATGAGTCGTTTTTTGGCGAGCCTGCAAATCGGCAAGACAGGCATCGCCTTTATTTTAGAGCGCTCAGGACAACTGGTTGCCACCTCCACCGGAGAGGCGGTTATCAGTAGTGGAGCGGTGGCAAATCGATTGTCCGCAGTTGAGAGCCGTAACCCTACCGTACGAGCGACTGCTGCCTATTTGCGCGAACATTTCAGCAATTTGTGGCAGATCCAAACTGCGGAACAGCTTGATTTTGATTTCGATGGCAGGCGGCAGTTAATTCAGGTAATGCCATTCAAAGATACTCGTGGGCTGGATTGGCTGATTGTTACGGTATTGCCTGAATCCGATTTCATGGCAAAGATTAATCAGAGCATTCAGACGACGATTCTGCTTTGTATTGCGGCTTTGCTGCTTAGCATTGTGATCTGCATTTTGATTGCCCGCTGGATCACTAAACCGATCGTTAGCGTCAGTCAATCGGCAAAAGCGCTAGCAGACGGGGAATGGAATCAGACGGTAGAAATTGAGCGATCGGGCGATTTGGGCGAACTGGCTCGATCGTTCAACCAGATGGCACACCAGCTTCAAATCGCATTTGCCAAAATGCAGTCTTTAAACCAGACCCTTGCCCAAAGTGAAACCCGCCTCCAAAAAATTTTGGAGTCGGTTCCGGTAGGAATCACGGTTCTGGACGCAACGGGTCGCCCTTATTACGCAAATCAGAAGGCAATCCAACTCTTGGGCAAAGGTGTGCTGCCGTCTATTACCCCAGAGCAAATTGTCGAGGTCTATCAACTTTATGTGGCAGGAACCGATCGCCCTTACCCAACTGAACAACTGATGATGATACGAGCACTAAACGGTGAACAGGGCAGGGTGGATGATATCGAAATTCACCAGGGGAATCGGATTATTCCGATTGAAAGTTGGGGGACTCCAATTTTTGATGAGTCTGGCAACATTTTGTATGCGATCGCCGCCTTTCAAGACATCACCGACCGCAAGCAAGCAGAGAAG
The DNA here is from genome assembly GCF_014695845.1 of Trichocoleus sp. FACHB-591. Taxonomy (NCBI): domain Bacteria; kingdom Bacillati; phylum Cyanobacteriota; class Cyanophyceae; order Leptolyngbyales; family Trichocoleusaceae; genus Trichocoleus; species Trichocoleus sp. FACHB-591. Next base: position 9,553 of record NZ_JACJPA010000097.1, on the reverse strand, counting down.
CTTTTAGCCGAATATAGCCAGACCTTAGAACAGCAAGTCACTGAGCGAACGTTGCTGCTTTCTCAAGAGATTGAAGAGCGTCAACGAGTGGAAAGCGCTCTGCGATACAGTGAAGAGCAACGCAGGCTGACAATGGACTTGACCCATATCGGCAGTTGGAACTGGAATATTTTGGAGAATACAACCGAGTGGAATGATAACCACGCTCGATTGCTGGGGTTAGTTTCTAACGAAGTGGAGAGTAGCTATCAAGTATGGCGCGATCGGGTTCACCCAGAGGATGTTGAGCGAGTCGAGCAAGCAGTTGCGCTCGCACTGGCAACACATACCGATTTTGAAGCTGAATATCGCGTGTTCTATCCAGATGGAAGTGTTCACTGGCTAGTTGGCCGGGGTCGAGGCATTTACAACGGAGCAGGACAACCTGTACGAATGTTGGGAGTGATTTTGGATGTTAGCGAACAGCGAGACGCTGCACTACGTGAACGCAAACGTGCTGAAGCAGCGTCCATTTTAGAAGAACGTAACCGCATGGCACGCGAGATTCACGACACGCTAGCGCAAGCCTTTACAGGTGTTCTGGTTCACATGGGAACCGTTTCTCAGTTAGTGACCATTAAACCAGAAGCCATACAAACTCATATTGATATCGTGCGTGAGCTAGCTCGTAACGGACTGATAGAGGCTCGACGTTCCGTTGCAGCACTGCGTCCTCAGTTACTAGAAGATGGCAACCTCTGGACAGCGCTGGAGCAATTTGTTGCCACGATGCAATCCTCAACAGAGGCCCGCCTGACTTATGAGGTGATCGGCACGCCCTATACGTTGCCCCCTGACGCTGAGAATAACCTCTTGAGAATTGGACAGGAAGCGTTCACCAATGCAGTCAAGTATGCTCACGCGAACGAAATCCGGATTGAATTAGTTTATGAACCCGCCTCGTGCTATTTACGCATTAAAGACAATGGACGCGGGTTTGAAGTTAGTCCTACCACTATCAGTCGAGGATTTGGTTTATCGGGTATGACCGAACGAGCAGAACACATTGGCGCACTGCTCTCGATTGAGAGCCAGTTGGGGCAGGGAACAACAGTGATCGTATCTGTACAGCGGGAGTCAGCAACATGAGTCAGCCTACAGCTATTCGCGTTTTGATTATTGATGACCACGCAATTGTGCGACAAGGACTGGTTGCAATGATTGACAATCAACCAGATATGACGTTGGTGGGTCAAGCGGGCAATGGACAGGAAGCGATCGACCAATATCGCCAGCTACAGCCTGATGTCACCTTAATGGACTTACGGATGCCGCAGGTGAGTGGTGTGGATGCAACGATGGCAATTTGTGCTGAGTTTGCCCACGCACACATTATTATCCTGACAACCTACGATGGGGATGAAGATATCTATCGAGGATTACGCGCCGGAGCCAAGGGCTATCTGCTCAAGGATGCCGAACCTGAGGAACTCCTCAGTGCCATTCATGTTGTTCATAGGGGTCAGCAATACATTCCCGCTCACGTTGGCGCTAAACTAGCGCAGCGGATAAACCATCGAGAGTTGAGCGATCGCGAACTAGAAGTCCTTCAATTGGTAGCTCAGGGGATGAGCAATCTGCAAATCAGCGCTGCCTTAAATATTGCTGAAAGCACTGTTAAATCGAACATCAACCACATCTTGAGCAAACTGGGAGCGAAAGACCGCACACAAGCGACCATTATTGCTCTGAAGCGAGGAATCGCTAGCTTATAGCTTAGTTATGTGAACTTGAAATGGGTGATAAACCTAAACTTAAGGTGGGTGTTATGCCAGCACCTGAGGTTGCTCAAATAGCGATCATCTTGTGGTTCAAAACATAAACTCTGAATTGGCGACAGATTTGAGGTTGCCTTTTACATTAAGAACATACAAACAAATTCGAATCTGAATCTGCGAACAAGAACCTGACAACAGCTTGGTTGTTTGCTATTCCATTTTTCATCCATCTCAACAAGAGCTGAGGAGATCGACATGACAACAACGATCGATTCCAATTTTGCTGCCTGCGAAGCGCTGCGCCTGCTTGGTCCCGATCCCGAGAACTGGGTACCCGATCGCCCTGGTATTGATCACAATGTCACGATAATCGGTGGCAGCGGCAGCGGTAGCACCTTTGTATTTGCACTACGGCGTGCTGGAATCGGGCGCGTGACGGAGATCGATGCAGCAGATGACGAAGCTCATGCAGGGGTGTGGTTGACGCGAGCACGGATGAGAACGCTCCGCACGCCAAAGAATCTGCCTGGTCCAGAACTAGGAATCCCAGAATTGTCCTTCCAAGCCTGGTACGAAGCTCGACACGGTGCGGCAGCCTATGCGGAGATCGATCGCATTGAGCGGGTGGATTGGGCTGAGTACCTCAGTTGGTATCGGCATTTTCTCGGTATCCAGGTTCGTTACCAAACGAAGTTGGTGCGGATAGAGCCAGCCACAGGTTTCTTCCGTCTACACTTTGAGGTAAACGGTGTCCCGCAGGTGGAGACTACGCGCAAAATTATCTTCGCCAATGGCGTGGCTGGCACTGGTGGTCCATACATACCTCCAGTATTGGCTGACTTACCCCGCACGCTGTACGCCCATACCGTCGATGCCATTGATTTTGAAGCACTGCGCGGCAAAACTGTGGCAGTGCTAGGTGCGGCGGCTTCAGCTTTCGATGCAGCAGGAGTGGCGCTGGAATCAGGCGCTAAGGCAGTACACCTATTTGTACGGCGATCGGCGATCGCATCGCTGTCATTACTCCGGGTACGAGATTACCCTGGCGCTTACGACAACTATCCCCAACTACCCGATTCAGCCCGCTGGTTACAGGCTTGGCGCTTTCATCAAGCAGGCACCGCACCACCACCAAAGTCGATTGAGCGAGCGATCGCATTCCCAAACTTTCACATCCACCTATCTGCACCTTGGAAATCGGCACGGAAAATGGGTGATGCGGAAGCCGCCGCCAAGGGCGAACGCATTGCCATCCAGGTGAACGATGATGTTTTCGAGTTTGATTTTGCGATCGCTGGCACGGGTTACTTCGTTGACCCAACCCAGCGTCCCGAACTAGCCGACTTCGCTCAGCATATTGCCCTCTGGCGCGATCGCTACGAGCCACCAGAAGACTTGCGCGACGACAATCTGGGGATGCACCCTTACCTTGGTAACGCCCACGAATACCAAGAGAAAGTACTTGGCACTGCCCCTTATCTGAAAGACATTCACGTCTTTAATCCGGCTGGTTTAGTTAGCTTCGGTTTGCCAGTGGGTGACATTCACAGCATCCGCCGTGACGTACCTGCAATCGTATCGCGCATCAGTCACGACTTGTTCTTTAAGGACTGGGCGCATCATGAGGCAAGGATCACAGGCGATATTGCCCCCGATTTCGAGAACTCGCTCTATGCGGCTGCGGTGTGGAAACAACCATCGGGGCAGCAATCCGCTAGGTCAACAGCTTTTTCACCAGTAACAAATCGTTCTGACTGAGAAAAGATGTCAGTAGAAAGTGATTGCCATTCCACAATCACTGCTGGTCAAACATCACTGTTAAATCAACTCACTTGACAGTGTTATTTCAACAAATTGTTTACTACTTATCGAAGGAGAATATCATGGTTGCTCAAGTAAACTCACCAACAGCAAAGATTTTGGAAGTTGCAGATGATCCACGTCTTTCCAGGGAGGTAAAGGCATTTTTGAAGGAGCTAAATTCAGGAGGTGTGCCTCTAGAGACATTACCTCCATCCGAAGCACGTCAAGTACTCGTGGATGCACAGGCTTCTGTTCCAGTCGATCTTTCCGGCATTGAAGAGTCTGAGAAGACGATTACTGCTGATGGTTACACGATTACACTCAATATCGTGCGACCTGAAGGGGTCGAAGGCATATTGCCTGTTTTCATCTTTATTCATGGCGGCGGTTGGGTATTGGGCGATTACCCAACGCACAAGCACATGGTTCGCAATCTCGTTGTGCTTTCTGGGTTTGCGGGTGTCTTTGTCAACTACACGCGCACGCCAGATGCTCAGTATCCACAAGCAATTAATGAGATCCATGCTGCCACTAAATGGGTCGCTGAGCACGGGGAAGAAATTGGAGTTGATGGTAAAAACCTGGCAGTTGTCGGCAACAGTGTTGGCGGAAATATGACAGCAGTAACTGCTTTGCAGTCGAAAGAAAAAGGAGGACCACACATCAAGTTGCAAATTATGATGTGGCCGATTGTAGACGCTAGTTTTGAAACGGATTCTTATCATCAATTTGGTGACAAACGTTTCTTAACTACACCAGGGATGAAGTGGATGTATGACATGTACATCCCTGACCCAGAAAAGCGCAAGGATATCTATGCCTCTCCCCTACAGGCGACGGTTGAGCAACTGAAAGGCTTGCCTCCAGCGTTAATTCAGGTGGCAGAGAGTGATATTTTGCGTGATGGTGGCGAGGCTTATGGACGCAAGCTCGATGAGGCTGGAGTGACAGTGACAACCGTGCGTTACAACGGCATGATTCATGATTTTGGGCTGCTGACTGGTTTAGCCGAGGTTCCGGCAGTTCGTTCTCTGTTTGTTCAGGCTGCTGCTGAATTGAAGAAACACCTGCAATAAGAGGATACGGAGACGCGGGGACACGGAGAAGTTTCATTCAATTTCGCGTCACCGCGTTTCCCATTCCGCGTTCCTCTTCCTCTCTCAAATACCTATCAATAATGATCAATTACACCCCAAGCGCCAAGGACATCATCGGCTCATCTCCGCTGATCGCGCTCGAAAACGAAGCACCACCCAAGCTAATTGTCGATCCGCCACTTCCCGAACCGCTGTCCCAGGGACGTGTCTTCATTCAGTATCGAACGGAGAATTTGCGCGTGTTGCTCGTGTTCGGCAAAGGTGCGCTCGATGTATCGCCTCGTATCGGACATATCCACATCACCGTTGATGACGCGCCGTGGCACTTTGTCGATGCCAGTGGTGAAACAATCATTCTAGTTGGTCTGGAACCTGGTTTACACAAGGTGCTGATCGAACTAGCAGATCCTACGCACAAAGTGATTACCAGCGAAACAGTGACGTTCACAGTGCCCGATCTTAAGCGATGAATCAGGTCGGTGAAACGATGCGATCGACACTTCGCAGCGCTGAATGTAAAGCACATGCTCCGCGAACATTATCGCAACCCACATCCGTCAATTTCTCACGTCACGGTTGCAATCTATCCAACGAAATAACTCAGAGGAAATTACAACATGAATATGCCTACCTTCAGAAACGGCATTCGCCTGGTTCTGATTATCATCCTCTTTTTAGGAACTATTACAATCACCTCTCTGGGAGCCATCATGAATACTGCTAGTGCACAAGCCAATAAACCCACGATCGTGTTTGTTCATGGCGCGTTCGCCGAGTCTTCCAGTTGGAATGGTGTATTGGCCAAACTGATTCCGAAAGGTTACCCAACGGTTGCTGTGGCTAATCCCCTACGTGGCGTTAAGAGTGATGCAGACTATGTTGCTAGCGTCCTTAAAGACATCAATGGTCCCATCGTGCTGGTTGCACATTCCTACGGAGGTTCGGTAACGACCAATGCGGTTAATGGTAACAACAATGTGAAAGCACTGGTCTACGTTGCTGGCTTTGCTCCTGACGAAGGCGAGACTGCCGCCGAACTCTCAGGACGTTATCCGGGCAGCACGCTCACGCCGACCCTCGCACCGCCAGTTGTCCTGCCCGATGGTGGCAAAGACCTATACATTCAGCAGAGCAAGTTCCATGCCCAATTTGCTGCGGATCTGCCCGCTAGTGACGCGGAACTGATGGCTAGTACCCAGCGTCCGATTGTGGAAGCCGCGTTTACTGAAGCCTCCGGTGCGCCTGCATGGAAATCTATCCCATCCTGGTTTATTTATGGCGAACGGGACTTGAACATTCCAGCAGCGGTGCATGCTTTCATGGCGGAGCGAGCCAACTCAAAGGAAACCGTTGTTGTAAGTGGCTCATCTCATGTCGTGATGATTTCTCATTCGGATGCGGTCGCTGAGATCATCGAGCATGCTGCAACTGCGCCATAGCAAGGAAAAACTGATGAACATTAAAAATTGGCGGTGTTTCGCACCGGATGTTGGTGAAACGGTGAGCGGTTGAATCGTAGATACGCAGCAGATTCAACCAGCACGGCAATTGTGTCTGATGTAGCAAATTTTCTCTATGCTGATCGCAATAGATTTTACGATCTGTCTGCTCAGGATATACCGGATGCTGAGGTGCAGATCATGGCAGTCACCTAAAAGCCAATTGCTAGCACAGCTTTTGACCAATCTATGAATGAAACCGCCTGAAAAACCATTCTTTCTTGGTACCTCGTAACTCAAGCCGAGCGGGCTATTAATCCTGACCTCCAGCGATTTATGGCTCGATAGATGGGGGCTAAAACAATTGAAGTCAACTCTAGTCACGTTTCCCTGTTTCTCATCCCAATGAGCTTGCCAAACTGATTGAAACAGCGGCAGTGTGATCTCTGTTCCTGATCTTTGGTACGAATAGCACGCTCAAAACCAATTATTCTTTGCAAGGCTAATGATCATGAAAAAGTTAGAAGGAAAAGTTGCGCTTATCACCGGCGGCACCAGCGGCATCGGGCTCGCTACTGCTAAGGCCTTTATTGCCGAAGGAGCCTATGTCTTTATCACAGGCCGCCGCCAGCGTGAACTAGATGCTGCTGTAGATGCGCTTGGTGAAAATGTTGTGGGGGTGCAGAGCGACGTCTCTAATATGGCAGACCTCGATCGCTTGTTCACTACAATCAAGCAAAAGCAAGGTCGATTGGATGTGGTCTTCGCCAATGCAGGGGGAGGAGAGGTCGTCCCGCTCGGCTCAATTACTGAAGAACACTTTGACAAAACGTTCAACACCAACGTCAAAGGTCTGTTATTTACTGTGCAGAAAGCTCTGCCTCTAATGCCAGAGGGAACTTCAATCATTCTGAATGCCTCAACGGCTTCGGTCAAAGGCACGCCAGCCTTCAGCGTGTACAGCGCGACCAAAGCGGCGGTGCGATCGTTTGCCCGCAATTGGACACTCGACCTCAAGGATCGCAAGATTCGGGTGAATGCCCTTAGCCCCGGCGTGGTGCTGACGCCAGGCTACGAGCTGCTTGGGCTGAATGAGCAGCAGATAAAGGAATTTGTGGACAGCCAGGCCGTCAGCATCCCCATCGGGCGAGTTGGCACACCGGATGAGATTGCCAAAGCTGTGGTTTTTCTTGCTTCGGACGATAGCAGCTTTGTCAACGGCATTGAGTTATTTGTTGATGGCGGGATGGCACAGATTTAAAGGCATTTAGTGGCGATCGCAAGGACAATCATGAATATCAACAAGACCGACACCGCAATCGTTGTGATTGATCCACAAAACGATGTTTTGCGTGAAACAGGAGTTTCTTGGGATTTAGTCGGGGATAGCGTCAAAGCAAACAAGACCGTTGAGAACATTGAGCACATCTTTAAAGCCGCAAAGCGGAACGACTTTGAAGTTTTCATCTCTCCCCACTACTACTACCCCACCGACCACGGCTGGAAATTTGCCGGCAATCTGGAGCAGATGATGCTTGAGGTTAAGGAATTTGCTCGCACTGGTTCCCTAAGCCTCGACGGATTTGTGGGTTCTGGTGCCGATTGGCCCGAACGCTATAAGCCCTTTATTGAAGACGGCAAAACCATCGTCGTCAATCCTCATAAAGTCTATGGGCCACAGAACAACAACTTGGTTTTGCAACTACGTAAGCGCAACATGAGCAAGGTTATTTTACTCGGCATGCTCGCCAATCTTTGCGTTGAAGCTCATCTGCGCGAGTTGCTAGAGCAAGGATTTGAAGTCCTTGTCGTTAAGGATGCGACGGCTGCTCCGCAGCATCCAGAGCTAGGTGATGGCTATAAGGCCGCGTTGATCAACTTTGGCTATCTTGCTAACGCTGTTTTGTCTACAGACGACGTTGTCAAAGCAATGGCGTAATTAAGGTATCAAGGTATTCCTCCAAGCCATTCACCTAAGGAGTAAGCCTATTACTATGAGCGCAATAAACGGTATCATCAATCAGATCAGCCCGTATTCGGTTACTGAAACCATCGATCGCTTGGTTTCCGTTTTACAGGCAAAAGAGATCACTATCTTTGCCCGCATTGATCAAAGGTTGGAAGCTGAAAAGGTTGGGTTAAACTTGCACCCAACACAGTTATTGCTGTTTGGCAACCCGAAAGCTGGGACGCTATTGATGGTAGCAGAACCTGCGATCGCCCTGGATTTACCCCTGAAAATACTGGCGTGGGAAGCGGCTGACAGCCAAGTTTGGGTAAGTTACAACGATCCCAATTATTTGAAGCAGCGGTTCTCTCTCTCGGATGAATGGGTCAAAAACATTGCAGTTATCGCACCTTTGATTGAACAAATGTTGGCTTAGAACAGCGACCCATGCCATCTCTCAATCATTCAAATCCAAACATCGCGATTACGATCGCTAGTTTCTCGCAGAACGTTTGGTGGATACATCCTTGGTACGAAGCTAACCATGCCGACCCTCAAAAATCAATCGCTCTATAGTTCTAAAGCCCTACGAAGACTCCAACGCCTAGTTCAACTTAGCGATACTCCTCTAGTGCGAACCCTTACCACTGCTTTGATTCACCAGCAGCTATGAATTATGGGAGCTTTATTTAGGGTAACGCTGATCTTTACCGTCCAAAACCCTGCTTCCTGGCTGACAATCAAGCAACTGGAGTTTAGACTAAGCGGAGCAGCAAGCAGATAAGAAAGAGCAGCCAGATCAATAAACTGACTGCTCCTGGCATTCTGAGAAAAGCACTACCAATTCTCAGATGCCGATATGAATGCTGACAAATTGAAGGCATTTCGTCAAACTGCCTACCAGTGTTTAGGACGATCCCATGACGCGATGTTTGAACTGGGGGATGCAGTCTTGAGTAGTCCCAGCGTCACAAGCTTTGCTGAACTCAGTTGTAGCCCTTTGTTTCGACAGCAGTGGTCAAGCTTGTATGAAGCTCTGCAAGATAGCCGTCCCTAACGGCGCAAGCTGATGCGACAATTCCAAATCCTATCTGAGGATAAGCAGCAGCGACTGCAAGATAGCCGTCCCCAACGGCGCAGAAACTGTCAGATCTGGGTACTCAGATCACCGCTTTTTTCATCACCTCTTATCATCAGAAGCTTCCTCTTTCCCATTTGCGATTAGATGGCTTGAAATAAATCTTTCAATTCATTCACTCGTTCAACAAATTGTTCCCGTTGCTTCGATAGAGACACCAAGTCTGCCATTCTTGCTTTGGGGCGCAAAAATTGCTGCACTTCATCAAATGCTTGACAAAATCGTTTCGCACTTTCAATCACTCCAAACACAACCATTAAACCTTATCGGAAATAGAAAGGGATGTTGATTAAGTCACTCCTTGCCCTCTGGATCTGCAACTAAACCGCTTGGAGCTTCTGCTTCGCTTTTTGAGAGCGGTAGGTGAGTCG
>NZ_JACJPA010000096.1:0-248761 GCF_014695845.1 Trichocoleus sp. FACHB-591 | reverse complement strand
GTCAGCCAAGTTCGTCATCGTGTAGTTAATCGGACTGCTTAGTAAGTACTGGCAGTAATCCAGTTTGGTGAAGCTCATGCCTCTAGTTTATGTCTGTCTCTGCGTAAGTCCTGATAGTGTTTCTAAAGTTTTCAAAGCCGTTAAACAACGTAACAGCTCGTGCGTCAAGAACCGAAAAGCGCTTGGGCAAGTTAAGAACACAAGCCCAAGCTTCAATCTGGGTCAGCCCCGTAGATCGACGTTGCCCACCCCCTAAGCTAGCCGCAACTAGAGGCATCAAGACATGGACGTTAGTTACTTGCTCAAATGCTACGAAATGGGAAGCCGAGACTTCGCTGGCGTTGACCTCAGAGGAGCTGACCTAAGTGGAGCAACCTTGATTGACATCAACCTAGAAGGTGCCAATCTAACCGGGGCCAACTTAAGTCGCGCCTTTTTAACCAAAGCAAATCTCAATGGTGTCTTTCTTAATTGGGCCAATTTAAGCTTTGCCAAACTGAGTGAAAGTTGTTTAGTCGATTCCGACTTAACAAAGGCAAATTTGAACGGAGCTTTCCTCGTCAAAGCCGATTTAGCAAAAGCCAAACTCAGCGCAGCTAATCTGAGCAATGCCAATCTGCGGAACGCCAACTTACAACGAGCTAATCTCTGCGGCACCACCCTACAAAGTGTGAATCTACGGAATGCTCATCTTAAAGGAGCCAACCTCAACTGGGCCAATCTCAAAGGAGCGAGATTGAGTGGGGCTGTGCTGCAAGGGGCTTTCCTCAACGGGGTGAACTTGGCAGGAGCTTTCCTCAACGGCGTTGATCTCAGAGGCGTAGACCTCAGTGGGGTGAACTTGAGTGAGGCCAAGTTGAGTGGAGCTGATTTGCAGGAGGCCAATTTGTCCACCGCAAATTTTACTGAAGCCAAGCTTCGGGGCGTTAATTTAATCGGAGCCGACTTGAGTGGAGCAAATCTAAATCGAGCCTACCTCGGTCGGGCCGAACTAGATTGGAGCAATCTGAGCCGAGCAGATCTAAGCCAAGCTGATTTGAGCGATGCTAGCGTTCTAGGCGTCAAGATTGAAGGGGCAGAATTTAGTGGTGTCACCCTGCCCGAAATGACGCGCCGTTACCTCTGCTTGGTGGCAAGTGGGCATACCGCTTGGAGTCAAAAACAAACTCAAGAAACTTTGAACTGTGAGGAAAGTTAGAAGCGAGTTTCATACTCCAGCACAGCTCGGCTGTCTCCCGAAAGGTCTGTCGAACCGCGCAACAGAAATTCTTCATTCAGGCGATAGCGCAAGCCAAACTGAGTTGGCTGATCTGCCGTTAGCACCCGCAGGACAGAGGCAGAAACGTTTTGCGTGATGTCAACACTCGCCTCTGCTGCCAAGCCCAGAGTTGAGGAACGCGATTCTTCAGAAGTGACAATTGTGGGGAATAGACGAAATTCGCTCAGGCCTAAAGCATTACCGATCGCCCCTTGAATGTTGGTCAGTAAGGCTGAACCTGCCAAGTTAGCTAGTCCCAGAGTGCTATCGCCGCGTCCGAGTGTATTGATGAAGCCACCCCCCAATAGCCCAACGATTTCATTGCGGCTCCGGGAGGGACTACTCTTCAGTTCTAAGTTGTCGAACAGTTGACTTGCAGGCCCCGTCGCTGTAGCTTCGATGCGCACTGTTTGCAGTGCCCCCAAACTCGTAGCGGGGACATCTTCTACTTCCGAGGGAGACAAGGTAGAAACTGTGCGGCTGCGGGTGACTTCGGGCACAGAGGTAATTAACTGGATATCTAAAATTGGGTCTAAGCCCCGTTCGGGAGTAAATACTGCGGTTTGAGGATAACCCCGCGCTAAGGTGAAGCGAGTGGTGAATAGATTGACTTGGCCTGTACGGAGGCGAATGGTGCCACTAGGCCGCAGGTTGTCTAAGGTGCCATTGAGGGTAATATCGCCGGCAGCAAGGAAGTTTAAGATCGGCTGACGGACGATTTGCAGGCCATCCCCTAGCGTGAGTCGCAAATCGTTGAATCGAGGCGTAGTAGCCGTAGCACCGGATTGGCTATCGCTGGTGCTGGCATTCGTCGCCGTTGCAGGAGCGCTACTAGTGTCAGGCAGTTGAACTTGGCCATTCGCAAGTTTGATTTCACCGCCAATCCTTGGTTCTAGAGCGGTGCCAGTCACCATTACCTGTCCTTCTACGCCGCCCCGGTATAGCCCTTTGAGGTTAAGCGAAATTTTGTCGAGGTTAACCGTCAGGGGAGTGGCAGCATCTGGGTTGCCTGGGCGGAAGCTGGTAAAGATCGGCAGAATGCCTTGAGCGTTGACTTGCCCCTGGCTAAATTGGCCTTGGATACCTTCTACAAGGATGCGATCGCGATCAAAGCGAATGGTGCCATTGACGTTGGTCAAGCGTTCGGGCAGGGCTTGAGCCTCAAAGGTGGCATCTTGGAAAGTAGCGATACCATTGGCGATCGGCTGCTCTAAAGTCCCTCGGACTTGAAGGTTGACTTGGCCTTGACCATCCACCCAAGCGGCCTGAGGCGTGAGCACATTTAAGAGCGCCAAACCCTCATTTTTAACATCCACATCTAAACTAATCTCGTTGCTGGCGGGGGGCGCACTGAAAGGAAGTGCCGCCGGAAAACTGCCAGCCACGGTTAACGGTTCTGGGCCATTGACAATTACAGTACTGCCAAAGTTCAGGCGAGCATTGTTGTAGTTAAAACTGCCTCTAGCGGTTTGCACTGCCGTATCATTCAGCGTGCCATCGACCAAGCTGAGTTCTCCCACGGCTTGCGGATTGACCAAACTGCCTGCCAATGTGGCTGTAGCATTCAACTTACCGCTGATATCAACGGGTAAAGTGACAAAGCGATCGAGCGTTTCTAAAGATAAGTTCTCGATTTGCAATTGGCCTGACTGAGTTTTGCCACCGATTTGCCCGGAGAACGCAACTAAGGTATCTGCGGATTGGAAGCGCAATGGTAACAAAGTCAGAACGCCGTTCTCAAAGCTGCCGTTTAGCACGACTTGGTCAGCGGTGTACTCGTCCCACTGCCAGTCTTGCCCTTGAATATCAAAATTGAGCGATATTCCAGTTTCTGGAGAGCCTGCGAAGCGAATGCCACCCGTGAAGTTGCCTTCAAGATCTGCTAAATCAGGCAGAGGAGATGCAGCCTCACGGCGAGCTATTTGCTGACTCAATAATGTCTCGATTTCGGAGAAACGGCGGAGTTGGGTTTGTAGAGGTGTTTCTGGTACGCCCACGGCCACGGTTTGCACATCGGCTGCCCTGGCATAGGTTGGTGCTCCTAAACCACGGGTGATGTCTTGCAGCTCAAACCATTGCAGCGTCGCCAATATATCTTGCAGCGACCCCTGCGCAACATCTACCTGTCCCTTAAATTGCGGCCCTGCTACCGTTTGCAGGAAGTTGCCTGCTAAGAGGTACTGGCTTTGTCCGATGCGGAGTTCGCCGCCTGTCAAAGCAGCAATACCATTGGCGTAGCGGAAGCGGCCCCGAAACTCATCACCCACAATGGTGCCGATCGCGGGTCGGGCGATCGCGACTTCACCTACCACGGAGGATTGCTTCAAGTTCACATCGAAGTTGCCGCTGAGCAGTCCAGCTACATTCCCTAAACCGAACTGGGCACCGGGAGCTAGATTCAACGCGGCCAGTGGGAAGCTCTGGACATTCACCAACAATTGATCGCCTTGGGCCTTACCCTGAGCGATCGCCTCATCTCGCTGGATCAAGAACGCTCTGGGTTGGTTGTTGGGGTCGAGGGCCAAGTCAATGCGATCGCGATCGCCTGCCACCGCCAGATTTAACCCCTGTCCAGTCGCTACCTTGAGGTTGCCAGTTAGGACTGGTTCAAAGGGCACGCCATTCAGGGCAAATTGATTCAGCCGCAAGTTGCCTGCGACATTGGGAGCCGTGGGCGTGCCAGTTAAGCGGCCCGTAAAATCGGCTCGGCCTGCCAGTTGAAAAGTGCTAGGCACCGCAAAGGGGAGAGCGTTGAGGGCGTAGTCACGGGCTTGCACATTTAAGTTGAGGTTGGTGACTTCTGGCGCATTCTTGCCTTCGGTACGCACGGCGACGATGCCATTGGCACTCAAGTTAGGAGCGGTCGCTTCTTGCACCAGTAAGTTTTGTCCTGTCCAACGCACCGAGGCAGTCAGGGGTTGCTGCACGATCGCCAACCCTTCCGAGAGCCGCACCCGACCCGCTGCTTGAATTGCACTCAGGTCAAAGGCTTCAGTCGTACCTGCCAACTGTAAAGCGCCACTCAGCTGTCCACGTAAGTCCGGTGAAAGGCGTTTCAATTGAATTTGGGATAAATCTGCCAACGCTTGCCAGCGGCCTTGGTTCAAACTGATGTTGCTCAGGGCAACAGTGCCCCCCACGACATTCAGGAAAGCTTTGCCTGCCGCTTGAACCGCATTCGTCTGTGGATTATCAGTGGTGCCTGCCAAGGCAATTTCGCCACTGAGTTGACCACGAAACTGGGCTGGGACTTGCTCAAACCGGCTGAGCTGAATTTGCTGCGCCTTGACCAGGGCTTGCCAGCGACCTTCGGCTAACCGGGCTCTGGCGCTGACGATACCGCCTGCGGCATTGGGGGCTTGCGCCTGTACCACTGTTTGCAGATTGCCACCCAAAGGCCCATAAATTTGGGCTCTACCACTGACTAAGCCAATGCTGGTGGGCAATTCAGTGCCGTAGGTTTGAGCGATCGCGTCTCCTGGCAAGTTTTGGCCCGCGAAATCTAAAACGAGACCGCCTGCCTCGCCAAATTTGATACCACCGCTACCTGTGACCGTACCACCCACCTCTGGGGTCGCCTTAATGTGATCGAAAATAACTTTAGATTCTGCTGTGACGAGGGCAAAGTTGGTGCTGATGCGGCTGAAATCAACTTTATCGACCCGAGCGGTTTTGGTGGTGACGACGGTGCCTGCCAGGACAGGCTTGGCGATCGGACCCCGCAGTAAAAAGGCTCCCCGCACTTCGCCTGCGGTGGCAAAGGGTAACTCTTCAACCTTGAGGGTGTCGAGCAAATTAGCCACACTGACTGGGGCCAAGCGTCCCCGCAGATCGTAGTTGGACTGGGTGTTGAGGACTCCTGCCACTTGGATCGGCAATTTGCCGTAAAACGTGCTGATGTTTTCCAGCCCAATAAGCTGCCCCTGGAAACGCACAAAGCCTTTGGCCTGTCGGAAAGGTTGTGGGACTTGCCTCACTTGCGCCGTAACAGTTTTTAGTTCCGCGCGCCCCTCTAGCTTCACAGGTTCATCCGGGTGAGATCGCACAGCCAGCGTGCCATCCACGCGCCCCCCCTGGAAATCAAGCGGCAGGTCAATAATCCGACTTACATCCGACGCTAAGAGATCTTGGGCTCGAATTTGTAAGTTTGTCTGCTGGCTTTTCAGTTGGGATTCGCCCTTTAACCGTAGATTGCCTCCCCGCAAAGGTTTACCACCGACCTCAAAGGCAATTCGTTGATTTTGGTCAAAAAAGTTGGCCGCACCATTGACTTGATTAAACGCGATCGCCACTCGTTTGCTCCGAGGATCGGGATAGGGAATCAGCACAATGCCCGCATCGCGAAAGCGAATCACATCCAGGTCCGTTTTGATCAGCCCTGCCTGTTCTTGAGCTTTAACTCGCGTGGAAATCCATTCACCGCTTTTGGCTTGCTCTACATAAATGGTGGACTTGACTAAAGTAATGCTGGGCTTCAGCGTCCGGGTAAACAATAGCTGCAACGGATTAAACTCGACCTCAACCGCAGCCACAGCTAGTCGGTCGGGATCAGTGGGTGTCGCAGGCACCGCAGAAGCCCCAAAGCGAATGCTATTGAGATCAAATCGCTCCACCTCTCCCAGCTCTACGGGGCGGCTTAAAGTTTGACTGAGGTTCTTCTCAATCAGTGGGGCGAGGTCGTTACGCACAAAATTCCAGGCCCACCAAGCACCGCCAGTGATGCCAGCAAGCAAAACAACTCCAACCACAGCACTGGTACGGCTCAACAGGAGCAGCCACAGGCGTCGGCTAGGAGGGGTGGGTTCGTTACCCGGAGGAGAAGACTGGGTCATCGCATTTGCAACAATAGCAAGCTGGGGAACGCCAATAAGAATCTATCCCACGATGCTCAAATTCCCAAGCTGAAACCATCGTTGGGTTACAAAAACCAATACATTCTTCTGGAAGTATTTTTGGATGGTGGTTCAGTCGGTTTCAGTAGCCTTGGGTGAATCAATAGCATTCCACCCAGAGCTTGACTCCGATTTGGAGTTGCAAGTTTCAGGCGGCGCTGGATCGGAGTTGAGAATGAGCTTAGCGCATGCACTCGTCGCGATCGCCTCTAAGATAGGAAAGAACTGTGGTCACAAGATGCCTAAAACCCATGCGTGTGTTCGTTCTACTTTTTAATGCCCGAACTGAAAACGAAGGAATTCACACGATTCAGATTCAAGACCCGGAGCGGGGAGAACGCAATGTGGTACTGATGTTTGAGTCGGAAGATGATGCCACTCGGTTTGGTTTGTTGTTGGAAGCTCAGGACTTCCCAACCCCATCGGTGGAAGTATTTGAACTAGAAGAAATTGAAGAATTTTGCCAAGGTGCTGACTACGACTGCAACTTGGTTCCAGAAGACACCTTGGCAATGCCTCCAGAATCCAATGTAGAAGAAACCGATTGGCGTGAAGAAGGGGCGGAACCCGAAGCAGAAGCTCCAGACTCGGAGATCGACCGCATTCGTCGTCGTTTGGAAGGACTTCTATAAGTAACATGCCTCAAGACCCTCACTCCCCTAGCGCTGTCAATGCCGAACAGCTCCCCCAGCATTTTCCTGATGAGCGCGGCTACTTGCTGACGGAGCAAGTGAACCCTAACAGTCAGAATCTCGATCAACTCAGTGCTCTAGAGTTGGTTGAGTTATTTAACCGGGAAGACGCCCAAACCATTGCCGCGATCGCAGCAGCTCGGCAAGAACTAGCTCAGGCGATCGAACGGACGGCTGTGTCACTGCGACAAGGGGGACGGCTGTTTTACATCGGCGCAGGCACCAGTGGTCGCTTGGGAGTCTTGGATGCCGCCGAATGTCCTCCCACTTTTTGTACGCCACCTGAGTTAGTCCAAGGCATTATTGCTGGGGGCGCGGGCGCATTGGTGCGGAGTTCCGAGGACTTGGAAGACCGCGTTGAAGATGGGGCAGAGGCGCTCGCCCATCGTCACATCACAGAACTAGATGTGGTTGTAGGCATTACGGCCGGGGGCACCACCCCCTACGTTCACGGAGCGTTGCAAGCCGCACGGCAACGGGGAGCTACGACGATTTTTATCGCCTGCGTGCCAGCGGAGCAGGTTCCCGTCAAAGCAGACATTGATATTCGATTGATTGTGGGGCCAGAAGTACTCGCAGGCTCTACCCGCCTCAAGTCTGGTACTGTCACCAAGCTAGCCCTCAATATCCTGTCTACTGGAGCGATGGTGCAACTGGGCAAGGTGTACGGCAACCGCATGATCGATGTCTCCGTCACCAACAAAAAGCTGCACGATCGCGCCCTGCGGATTTTGCAAGATTTAACCGACCTCAACCGCGAAGAAGCAGGTTGGTTGCTGGAGCGCAGCGGTCGCTCGGTGAAGCTAGCGCTGTTGATGCATTGGACGGGTTTATCGCGAGAAGAAGGCGATCGCCTTTTAACTCAACACCAAGGAAACTTGCGCCAAGCCGTGCTGAGCTATCCGCAATCTCCCAACCGATGATTGGGCCTTGGGTGATTGGGGGTACAGCCTCAGCTACAGTAGTATTTATACGTACCTGCTCCGTTGGCGAAACATTCTTAACTCAACCGAGGATGACTCTTATTCGTTGCAGCAGGAGCAGCAAATCAGCTACTGCCTGACTTTGTCGGGTTCTGTTTCAGGAGCACACCATAACCATGATTACGGCTGCGTCAGAAGCCTCTGCCATCACTTTAATGGTCCTAGTTACCCTAGGAATTTTGGGCTGGGGATTTTACCGAGCTAAATCTTTTGGCAAGCTAGGGATTCTGGCTTGGCTACAGTCCGTGGTATTGATGCTGCCTTGGCTGCTGTTTTTCGGGCTATTCGCCGCTGGTATTTATCTCAACTTAGTCGGCATTCTGTTCCTAGTAGTTGGGTCCACTGCTCTCTATGTCTTCTTAGGCAATCAATTGCGATCGGCTAGTCAAGACACAGTGTTGCAAGAACGAGCGACTGCCATGCTGAAGGCACGGCAAGCAGTGAATGCTGAACCCTCCAATCAGGAAGCTGAAGGCGAACTTGGGTCATCCGGAACTGAATCAACTGCTTCTGTTGGAGAAGGCGAAGGCATACCCATTCCTGCCGCAGATTTGCAGGCCATTCAAGGCATTTTTGGGATTGATACCTTCTTCGCTACTGAAACCATTCCTTACCAAGATGGAGCCATTTTTAAGGGCAACCTGCGAGGAGATGTAGAGGTTGCCTATAGTCGTCTGGCGGGTAGCTTGGAAGAGCGATTGGGCGATCGCTATCGCTTGTTTTTGGTAGAAAACCAGGATGGCAGGCCAGTCGTGATTGTGCTACCGAGTCGCAACGACCCCAAGCCCACCACGCTGCCACAGAAGCTCTTAGCTTTGTCACTGGCGATCGCGACGGTGGCAACTTGCTTAGAAACAGGCGGCATTCTCTTAGGTTTCGATTTCTTCAGTGCTCCAGAACGGTTCCGAGAAGTTTTACCGATTGGGGGCGGAATTTTGGCCGTGTTGGCAGCTCACGAAATCGGTCATCGAGTTCTGGCCCGCCGTCATCAAGTGCGCCTCAGTCCACCTTTCTTCTTCCCAACCTCTCAACTGGGTTCGTTCGGAGCTTTGACTCGCTTCGAGTCGATTGTGCCCAACCGCACCGTGCTCTTTGATGTGGCGTTTGCGGGACCAGCCGCAGGAGGCTTAATTTCCTTACTGATGCTGGTAATGGGGCTAGTCTTGTCTCATCCCGGCAGTTTGTTCCAGGTGCCAGCGGACTTCTTCAAAGGTTCGATTCTGGTCGGCACCTTGGCGAAAGTGGTGTTGGGGTCTGCTTTGCAAAACTCGCTGGTCGATGTGCATCCCCTGACTGTGATTGGTTGGTTGGGCTTAGTGGTGAGCGCGTTGAACCTCATGCCTGCTGGCCAATTGGATGGTGGGCGGATCGTGCAAGCCATTTATGGCCGCAAAACGGCTGGCAGAACCACGGTAGCGACTTTAATTCTTTTGGCGATCGCGGCTTTTGCTAATGCCTTGGCCTTGTATTGGGCGATCATCATTCTGTTTTTACAGCGAGATTTAGAGCGGCCTAGTCTTAATGAACTCTCCGAACCCAACGATGCCCGCGCTGGCTTAGGATTGCTGGCTCTGTTCTTAATGATTGCCACCCTCCTGCCCCTTACCCCTAGCTTGGCAGGACGCTTAGGAATTGGTGGCTAACTTCACCAGAAAGTCTGCTATTTTAGCGGCCATCATCCATAATTTGAATAGGGTGCTCCTCAATTCATTCTTTCATCTACATTACTCAGCATTACAAGGTGTGACACCGAATCGCTATGGCTGCACCAGCTCCGATTTTAGTGGTTTTGGATTTAAGCGCTCTGGAAGTAGGAAAAACTAGAGAGTGGCAGGAATTCTCTCGTGTAGGCGAGTGCTTTATTCCCCAGGTTGTTTTTGACGAAATCCGTTATCTCCATGACCGAGCGCCAGAGGCGAGCTTGGAGCAGACGGCTAGAGAGTTCATGCGCTTCTACCCTGATAGTGGCTGGCATATGACGGCCATCAGTGCGCCCCATGCTTCTCTCAAACCTGCGAGCGGAGAATCTTTTAGCAAAAAAGCTAGGCTATCCTTAGCTGTAGCCCAAGCCGCTTACGGGTTAGCACGCAACCATCCCGGTTCGTTGGTGGTTTTAGTGACGACCGATCAGTCTCTGTTGCAGCGGGTCCAAGGAGTAGAAGCACCTAATCTCTGTGGCATTACTGCGGCTGCTCTGCGTCAGTGGTGTCGCACCGAACGGCAACCCTTAGCTGTAACCCAGCAGTTGCGCCAAATGGAAACTGCCCCTGTGGTGGGTGCAGGCAAAGTCGGTACTGTATCTAGCAAAACTGCTGCGACTGCTAACGCTTCCAGACCTCGCTCCACAGTAGTCAGGACAACGCCGACGCCATCTCTATCGCATCGACGTTCTTCTAATGCTCCAGGCGCGATCGCCCAAGTGTTTTCTACCCTGTTGATGTTAGGAGCGTTGGTTCTCGCAGGTTCAACTGCTTGGTATCTCATCCAACCTGCAGGCTTTAATCAGTTTTTGCAGAAAGCAGGGTTGCCCACTCTGCCCAATCAAATCACTCCTCCTAAGCAATAGGAACCCTAACGGAACTCATCTGTAAGCGATCGCCGTCTGAAGTTTTGTCAGGCTGGCATAAATTGTTGTAGCAGCGTCTTAAAATTGCCGAGTCAATCATGCTCATTGGCGCTGCATCATCAGCTTGAGTTTAGTGAGTTCTTGTGAGGTTTTCTATGCGACCCCCGACCCAATATCGTTCTGCGACCATTGCTGCCTCATCAATATCGCCTCGCTTCGTAGTTGTGTTGTTGACAGGAATTTTGTCGGTTGGTTCTAGTTTGGGTTGGCTGAGTGCCGCGATCGCTGCCACCACAACTCATGCTTCTCCCTTGGCTCCGCAGGCAGTGCTTGATCAGCCAGAACAGGCGACTTTACTGGCCCAGCAAGGTCGTCGGGGGCGAGGTAGAAGTACTGGCTCTTCAACCAGCAATTCATTTCCAGCTTCTGTAGAGAACTTGGTTCGACAAGATTTAGCTCGCCGCATCAATGTTCCACCTGGTAGGTTGCGAGTCACTTTAGCCGAGTCAAAAGTCTGGAATAACGGCTGCTTAGAGTTAGCTGCTACCAATGAAATTTGTACTCAAGCCCAAGTTCCAGGATGGCGAGTGGTACTCTCCGCTGGACAGCAGTCTTGGGTTTACCACACTGACCAAACTGGCCAAAGCTTACGTCTAGCAGTCGATGCTTCCAAGGCCGATTTACCCCAAGCGATCGCGGCTAGCGTGACTCAAGCAGCGGCTCAGCAATTGGGAATTGCAGCGACTCAAGTCCAGATTGCCAAGTTTGCCAAGCAAACCTGGAGTAATGGTTGCTTAGGTTTGGCGACCTCTGGTGAGTTTTGCACTCAAGCCGAAACTCCGGGTTGGCAAGTTACAGTCGCAGGGCGATCGCAGCAGTTGGTTTATCGCACCAATGAATCTGGCTCAGTGATCAAGTTAGACACGGCAGCCAGCGGTCTTTACCCAGCGGGCTTACCCAAAAACGTTTCTAGAACTGTCTTGCAGGCTGCAGCTCAGCAATTTCGGGTACCTACTACCCAGTTGCAAATTGTGCAATCAGAAAAAACCACCTGGCCTGATGCTTGCTTAGGCTTAGCTGAACCGGGGGTGTTTTGTGCCGCTGTTATCGTTCCCGGTTGGCTCGTCACTGTAGAAAGTGGGGGGCAGCGCTTAGCCTATCGCACCAATGATTCTGGTTCCTTGGTGAAGTTCGATCGCCAAGCCAGTAATGTGAGTGGCGCGACAGGCTTGAAGCCAAACTTGATTGGTGGCAGTGAATTGATTCCGCCCCTAACCACAGGAGTTATCTTTCGAGTAGTCACCAGTGGCGGCATTGCAGGACAAACTTCCGCGATCGCTTTGCAAGCAAATGGTCAGCTGATTCAAGGTCAATTACAACCCAATGGTGTTGTTACTCCTGTGAAAGTGGTGCAAGTATCTCCGGCTGAGGTGCAACGCTTTCGGCAATTACTCGAACAGCAAAACTTTGCTCAATTCAATCGCCATAGCTACCCTGCTCCTCAGGGAGCCGCCGACTATTTCACCGTGACGCTGTCTGGGCCTACTGTAACGGCTCGTTATGCGGATATGGTGCAAAGTCAATTGCCAGCAGAGTTACAAAACGTGGTACAAGCTTGGAGCCGTATTGCGGCCAACTTGTAACAACTCCACGATTTTGGGTGTAATGCCTGTAATGTCTTGCACAGATTGAAACGCGATCGCTTGAGGGCCAATCACAATCAGCGGCACCAGATTGGCGGTGTGATGCGGATGAGATAAGTCCTCAATATTGCCGTGGTCACTGCTAATCACCAGGTTAACTCCAGGTTGGAGATGCGCCACGACACTCTCAACAAACGCATCTACTAACCGCAAAACCTGAACGATTTGGGCTTTGTCCTGACTATGACCCGCGTAATCAGGGAGATAACACTCAAATAGCGTGAGATGGTGCTGGCTCCCAATTGTGGCCAGTCTTTGCCCTGCGGCAGCAGGTGTCAGGGGTGGAACATTGCCGCCCCGCTGATTCACATACTCGCCCGTAATGTCCCAGGAAATCGCAGCTTGGCGATCGCCTCCTCCCCCCATGCGAAAAGGCACTCCAGCGGTCAGGGCCAAAAGCGTGCCCACCGAATAACGCCGTCGCCGTTGCGCGATCGCCTCAAAGTAAGCGGGTGAATAGAGATTGGCATGGGTCACAGAGCCGCCCAAGCTCAGCACCTGCTTGAACATGCCGTGGGCTTCAATCAAAGTTCGTAGAGAGCCATTGGCAAACGCACTGAGATGGCGTCCCATAAAAGCGGGCGCATTGCAGCCTGTAAATAATGAGGTTTGGCCCGTGGCGCTCTGGGGTAGCCCTGGCACTCCGAGGATGGCATCAATCGGTTGCAATAATAGCCCTGCTCGGCAAGCCTTTCGTCCAGCTATCAGTGGCCCGTCCAGAAGCTGCGTTAAAAATGGCATGGCCGCGATCGCCGCTAAGGGGTTAGTTGCTTGCGCTCCTCCCAATCCAACCCCATCTAAAAATAGAAAAATAAATCGCGCTGCTGAGTCATCCATGCTGCTCAACTAGATGCACTCGTATAGAATCGCAGAGCAAACTGCCAAAACATCCGCGAGACTAAGAATAAAGCTAAGGCTAACAAGCCTGCTCCCAGCAACCAAACGAGTTCTACTCGTCCTAGCAGCGCTTCGGAAGGAATGGTGGTCAGAAACGCCACAGGCACGATAAAGGTGAAGAAAAATCGGTAAGCGACGGGATAAGCCACCATTGGATAACGGCCCGCTTCTAGTAAACCGCGCAAAACTTCGGTGACGTTATAGATTTTGACAAACCAGATACTCGTGGCTCCCAACATAAACCACAAGCTGTAGAGGCTAATAAACCCGAAGCACAATGGCACGGCACCGAGTAGATAAGCAGGAGCCTCAATTCCCAACTGCCGCCCCGCATAGCCAATGACTAAGCAACCAAAAAAGATATCCGGTAAGCCCCAAGGAGAAATAGTACGGGTCGAGAGCCAAAACTGACTATTAATCGGTTTCAACAGGACGAAATCCAACGTGCCTTGCTGCACATGCTGCACAATGTGGTTTAAGTTGGGGCCGAGAAAGGTACTGGAAAAGCCCTGAAGCACGGTGAAGACTCCCAACACCACCAAGGCTTCCGCCCAAGACCAGCCTTCAAAGGTGTAGCCCGTACGGTAAAACAAAAACAGCCCAAACAAACTGCCAATCAAGTTGCCCAAACTCGTAAAAGCCGACAGCACAAAGTTGAGCCGATACTCCATCTCCGCCGCGATCGCCGTTCCCCAAAACAACCGCAACACCCGCCCATACCGCTGTATCCCTTTTTCCTTGCGCCTCTCTTCTTTTTTCATCCTTCCTCCCTCATCCCTCATCCTTCCTTCTAACTCCTCACTCCTCTCTCCTCACCCTCCTTAAGCTCCCATCCCCGAATACTGCTTCAGTCCTTGTCTCCAGAGCCAACGATTCAGCCCTAAAAACAGCAAACCCCAGCCTGCCATGACTAAAAATCCTTGACCGAAATTCACTGGAAGTCCCACGAGTAAGCTGGCAGGAAAGTGAACCATGTAAGGAAACGGCGTCCACAGAACCACGTTGCGAACTGCGGGCGGAAACATCTCTAGCGGTGCTACCAAACCGGATAAAAAGAGATAAAGCAAAAACCAGAACTGCTCGATCGCACTGGCTCGTTCGATCCAAAAGGCAAATAAAGCAAAGGTATGCTGAATCAGAAAACGCAGAGCAAAGGCGATCGCAGTCGCTAAGCTAAACAACAAAATATTGCTTACGGGTGGAATCCAGGCCGCTTGCGGATAGAGCAGGAAAAATAAAATAATTAGCCCACCGACAAAGGGCAAACGCGCCAATCTTTCGGATACGTGAGCAGTGACATGATGCCAAACCGGATCAAGCGGCTGCAAGAGTCGGGGTGACAGCTTGCCTTCCACCACTTCTTTCTCAAACTCCCAAATCACCCAAACGACCGTGATCTGCCGCACGATAAACACGGCCAAAAAATAGCGCACAAAATCGATAGGAGACAAGCTCAACTGTCCGCCTTGAGCTGCTTGAATCCAAACTCCCATCAATATCAGGGGCAAGGAACCCGACAAAGCCCACAACAGCAGCTCCGCTCGGTACTCCAACATATAAGCGTAGTAAACCGAGAGCAAAGCTTGAGTAATTTTCCAGGCTCTCCTCATACCGCCACTCCTGCCCGGAACAACTGACCGATCACTTCTTCGATCGGAGGGTCTGTCACCGCTAGATCTACCACCTCTAGTTCCGCGAGAATCCGAGCCACTGTACGGGTTAAAGACTCTTGAGGTACGACGAATCGCACCATGCGGCCATCCACCGCTTCGATGTCCCCGTAACTCAACAACTCCGCTTTGGACTTGGGTTGAGCCAATTCCACTTTGACTTCACGGCAAGGGGCAAAGCGTTCCGACAGCCCTTCTAAGCTACCGTCGTAAATCAACTGTCCCTGATGAATCACCAACACCCGCTTACACAGCGCTGTGATGTCTGCCATGTAGTGACTGGTCAGCAGCACAGTGGCTCCATAGCGCTGATTATATTCCCGCAAAAAGTCCCGTACACTCACCTGAGCGTTGACATCCAAGCCTAAAGTGGGTTCGTCTAAAAACAAAACTTGAGGATGGTGGAGCAAAGCTGCCAGAAGTTCGGCTTTCATCCGTTCACCAAGAGACAGCTTCCGGACAGGTTGGGTTAGCTTGGCTTGCAGAGACAACATCTCGGCTAATTCGCCAATCCGATACTGGAGTTCTTTGTCCGAAATGCCATAAACCGCAGCATTGATCCGCAGAGAATCCAGCGCTGGCAAGTCCCAGATCAGTTGTTGCTTTTGACCCATGACTAGCGTGATGTTTTGCAGAAAGCTGGCCTCACGCCGAAACGGTACCTGCCCCGCCACCCGAACTTGCCCCGATGAAGGGTGAATTAGCCCGGTGAGCATTTTGAGTGTGGTAGTTTTGCCAGCACCGTTAGCTCCCAAAAAACCAACCACTTCACCCGCTTCTATCTGAAACGAAACTTGCTGTACTGCTTGCACCAAGCGGTAGTTACGCCGCACGAAGTGAAGCAATGTCCCCTTCAGACCTGGCTCTTTGACCGCTACAGGATAGACCTTGCTCAGGTCTTCAGCCACGATGATAGACATACCCGATTCAATACCCGAAGGAACGCCTTTCCCCATTGTGCCTTGGACACGGAAGTGCGATCGCCCTACCTCTGGCTTAACCTCTAGCAGCTACCTTCTGATTTTTCTTTCTGGCTAGGGAACTCTATAAGCATCCTCATTCGCCATTTCTCAATCTACCTAGCACCATGTTGCAACTCATTCGCCCAACGGCAGTCTCACTGATTTTGGCTTTAGGGTTTGCTGCTCCTAGCTTTGCGAATCCATCGCCAACCAAGCAATTTGGGTATCCGCTGGCAAAACCTAGCAGGGAACCGAGCTTAGCTTGCTACATGAAGACTGATTCGGGGCGGTTGATCAACTTAGACGTGTTTTGTGTGACGGGAGGCCAAGAACCAGAACTGGGTACTGGCGATATTCAAGCCACATTGCGCTGGGAAACGGTGGATGACTTAGACTTGGCCGTTACCGACCCTAGCGGTCAGACCGTGTTCTACAAAAATCCTCGTATTCGTTCCGGGGGACAGCAGGATGTGGATGCCAATGCTGACTGCATCAAGCCTGTCGCCAAACCCGTTGAAAATATTTTTTGGCCCACAGGTGGGTCGCCAGCAGGTAAGTACACAGTTGAGGCACGGTTATATCGGCGCTGTGCGGCTTCGGGGCCAGTTCCCTTTACCTTAACCGTGCTAGTCCAGGGAGAGACCAAAGAGCTGACTGGCTCTGTCGATGACACTAAGGCCGCTGTGCGGTTCCCGTTTACGGTGGTGCGATAAGGAAACACGATCGCCAAATATCTCAACTAGATTTGCGGGTGAAGCGGTAGCAATGAGCTTGAATAAAGGCCGTTGCTGCCTCACCACTCATAGGCTTGGCAAACAAATAACCTTGTCCCGCTTCACACTTTAAGGCTTTGAGTTGAGCTAACTGCTTCGCTGTTTCCACACCTTCGGCAATTACATCCATCCCTAGGTTCCAGGCTAGGATAACAATGGTGCGAATGATAGCTAACTTCTCGGCATCTGTATCCACACTCGTTACAAACGAGCGATCGATTTTTAAGGTGTCAATGGGAAAGTGATGCAGATAGGCTAACGAGGAATAACCTGTCCCGAAATCGTCAATTGATAACCGAATTCCTAGGGCTTGCAGCTGTAAAAAGAGGGCTGTGGTCGCTTCAGGATTCTGCATGAGCACGCTCTCGGTAATTTCTAATTTCAAGTTGCGAGGGCTCAAACCCGTTGCTGTCAGAATTTGACGAATCCGTTCTACTAGATCAGGTTGGGCAATTTGCTTCCCAGAGAGATTCACGCTCATTGTCCAAGTCGCTGTCGTGGGAAATTGCAGTTGCCAAGACCGCATCTGCTGGCAAGCGGCTTCCAGTACCCACCATCCGATGGGCACAATTAAGTTCGTTTCTTCAGCGACCGGAATAAATTCCGCTGGAGAGATGAGGCCTCTGGTAGCATGCTGCCAACGGACTAAAGCTTCAAATCCAATCACTTTGCTGTTTCGCAGCGAAACAATTGGTTGGTAATGCACTAGAAATTCTTGCCGCTGAATCGCTCGTCGCAGGTCGTTTTCGAGTTGCAGCAGTGTGACAGCGTGATCATGCATGGCTAAAGTAAAGACTTCGTACCGAGCTTTGCCCAAAGCTTTGGCACGATACATGGCTGTGTCTGCATCTCGCAGCAGGTTATCTGGCTTTTCGTAATCAATGGTGCTGAGAGCGATGCCAATACTAATGGTGGTAAACACCTCATGGCCGTTGAGCATAAAGGGCATCTTGATGGCTTCTTGAATCTGCCTTGCTACGCAGGTCGCATCATTGATGTCTTGAATGTGCTCTAGTAGAATCGCAAACTCATCTCCAGCCAGGTGAGCTAGCGTGTCGCCTATACGTAAGCAAGCTTGCAATCGTTGGGCGACTTCAACCAGCAACTGGTCGCCGAATAAATGTCCCAGACTGTCATTCACCACTTTAAAGCGGTCTAGGTCGAGAAAAAGAACGGCAAAGCAACCATCAGATTGGCGGCTGACTTTGGCGGCTGCTTGGTGCAGGCGATCGCTAAAGAAAGCGCGATTCGGTAAGCCAGTCAAGCCATCAAAAAAAGCACTTTGCAGCAGTTGCTTCTCAACCTGCGTGCGTTCTGTAATATCCTGCACGAAAGAAATGGCCCCAAGCACCTGCCCTTGGGAGTCTAGTAGCGGCGCATTGAACCACTCACAAATAATCGTTCTGCCATCTTGCGCCACATTCTCGTTGATGCTGCGAGTGCCCCCGCGTTGGTTGATTAAGTCATGCCAAACTTGATTGGCATAAGCCTTGATGTGGCTAGGGACGATTAAAGCTGCTTGCCGACCGATCGCTTCCTGAGGGCGGTAACCAAAGACTTGAGTCGCACTGTGATTCCAGTGAGTGATCTCACCATGTATATTCCAGGCGATCGCGGCGAGAGGAGCTTGCTGAAACGGTTGCCACTCGTCTGGATGCCACTCGTCTAAAATGGTTGGGGTTTGAGGTGATGGGTTAGTTGGAACACGGGCGATCGCCGTAGCTACCCTAGCGCTCAGCCAACGTGCGCTAGCAGCCAAGAAAGTCAACCCAGTCGCAAGAGCAACTAAGCGCCCACCAGACGAACTGAGCAGGGTCTCAGGGAAATAAAGCATGAATCCAGACGCTAAGCAACTTTAGGAGGTCAGCTCCGCAGCTTTAGTACCATCGTTTCACCGCTGCTAGGCTGACAACAACAGCGTTTGCTGCGAAATATGGCCGTATTCTGGCTGAAATCAGAGGCTTAGCTGGATGAGGGGTTTAACTAGCTGTGGCGCGATCGATCGCCGTGATGTCTGCTGCTGACAGTTGCACCTCAATTGCTTGTACAGAGTTTTCGATGCTAGAAGGTTTGCTCGCGCCAGGAATGGGAACGACACAGGGAGACTTAGCGCGTAGCCAAGCCAACACGATGCAGTAAACAGAAGAGTTGTGGGACTGAGAGAGTTGGGCGATCGCCGGAATATCTTGCAATTTCCCAAATCGCCGACTACCGCCTAAAGGACTCCAGGGGATAAAGGTGAGATGCTCTTGCTCGCAGTACTCCAAAACCCCATCCGTCTCTGGTTGGCGATACCAGGGGTTGTACTGGTTCTGCACCGAGACTACATCTACTACCTGGCGGGCTTGTTTGATTTGCTCCACCGAGAAGTTGGAAACTCCCACAAAACGGATCAAACCTTGCTCTACCGCTTCCTTGACAGGCGTGAGTGACGCTTCAATGGTGTAGTTCGGGTCAGGAGCGTGGTACTGCCAGAGGTCGATCGGTTGCTCACTCCCTAACGCCTCAAAACTGACTCGAATCGTCTCTCGCAGGTGCTCTGGGTTGCCATTACGAGTCCAAGACCCATTGGGGCGCATCAAGCCACCCTTTGTCGCAACTTTGACGTGACTTTTCTCGCCGTCATACTGCTGGAGCGCTTTGTGAATCAGCCGTTCATTATGATGCTTATCAGATTCATCTTTGCAGTAAGAGTCTGCCGTATCGATGAGGGTCACGCCCAGATCTAAGGCTCGATGAATGGTAGCAATGGCTTGCGTTTCAGCGGGGCGATCGCTCAAGGACATCGGCATGCCACCTAAGCCGATCGCACTAATCGTAATACCTGTATTGCCCAGCCGTTTGGTTTCCACGCTTTGCTCCTACTATCTACTCCAGCTTTGGCTATCCTGATGGGCTACCCTGAAACACTCT
The DNA here is from genome assembly GCF_014695845.1 of Trichocoleus sp. FACHB-591. Taxonomy (NCBI): domain Bacteria; kingdom Bacillati; phylum Cyanobacteriota; class Cyanophyceae; order Leptolyngbyales; family Trichocoleusaceae; genus Trichocoleus; species Trichocoleus sp. FACHB-591. The sequence goes on along the minus strand of NZ_JACJPA010000096.1, from coordinate 229,452 downwards.
GATTCACAGCAGCGCCTTCCCAACAAAGCCACCTCTCAGCCTAAATAAAATTCCGTGAAGCTGGCTCTGTCTAACGAAGGGAAGACAGGCGGTGATCCGCCCAAAACTAAGTTGGGTAAATTACCGTCTCTAGGGGCTCGGTTTCAGTTGCTTCAAAGCTTTGTTCTTGTAGAGACTGCCAGCCCGCCTGCCACATCGCACGATTTTTGAGTTGTTTAGCATTGAGCCAAAAGCGAACATTGGGGTCACAGGCCGCTACCATTTCCGCAAAGACCCATTGACCTTCATTTTTACGATTCACGACTTGAAAATGCCGCCATCCCATTTGGGTTTGTCGGGCTGTCCACTTGGAGCCAACTAGATAAGGAAACTTTTGCTTTTTGGACATAACCGACTTCAAAGCGCTGATATTGCAACTCATCCTCTAAATTCAGTGTGACACCTTGTGAACCTAGAAGCAGAAGGTGCCGTATAGCAATCAAGCGCTAAACCTGACAACTCAGACCTTTCGAGCAATATGGAATGCGGAAAGATAGGAAGTTAGCAGACTACCATCGCAGGTTTCTTCTAGCACTGCCTGTAGATCTGTAAATAAAGCATCCCGCTGCTGTGGTTCCAAAGCAATGTACGGGGATAAGGTACTCAAAAGCATCAGGTAGTTGTCAATGCTGTAGGTGACTTCGGAAATTAGCTGTTCAGACACTAAGTGCTGAAATTGCCCTGAGTCAATCACCAATTGAGCAATTTGGTTCAAGTTCTGCGCATGGAAGGCATGGTCTTCATAAACTGCTAGAGACGGAGCATGAATTCGATAAACCGCCTCTAATACTTGAGAAATTTCGTGGCTGGGCTGGGGAGGTGTGTTCCACAACAAAATTAGAGCCCCGCGATCGCGCAGCGCAGCAGCAGACTTGACATGTCTAATTTCAGGATCAATCCAGTGGAAAGAAGTCGCGGCCAGAACCGCATGGAACTCCTGAGCCTCTAATGGCCATTCTTCAAAGGAGGTATTGTGAACCTCAATGTTTGGATAGGCTGCACAGTGTTGCTGAGTTAACTGACAAGCAGCTTGGCTTGGCTCCAGACAAACCATTGAGTAGCCTAGCTGAGCGAATGGCCTAGTTGCGATGCCAGGACCACACCCCAATTCCAAAATATTGGCATCAGCGGGAAGTTGCGCCAACTCTACGACTCGCCGAATTAGAGCTTGGGGATACCGTGGCCTGGCTTGGTCGTAAGCCTGGGCGACTCCGCCATACCAACTTTTTCTTTGGGTAAGATCGTTGCGATACCAATCTTGGTGAGGCCAAGGTTGCGAGTTTTCTAGATCTTGCATGGTTTTTGAACTGGGCGGCATAAGTACCTAGCTACAGGATAAAATGAACAAGCAGGTGAGAGATTTAAGCAGTTTCTCTACCAAAGTAAGGGCGCGATCGCAGCCACACATGTGGTGGAGTGAGTCACAATAGGACTTTGAGCGGGGTAAAGCATAAAACTTATGGCACTTATCGCAAATGGCGGCAAACTAATTCGCGATTTAGAAAAGTCAGGCTCTTTGGGGTTCTATGTACCCTTGGAAGGTGGTTTTGAAGGCCGCTATCAGCGACGTTTACGGGCTGCTGGCTATGTGACGGTGCATATGAGTGCGAAAGGGTTAGGCGACCTGGGAAGTTACCTGACTGGAGTTCATGGTATTCGTCCCCCTCACCTAGGCAAAAAAGATATTCGAGTTTACTTTGCGCCGCCAGTTATCAACTATCACCTAGAAAACCTGCCCACTCATGCCAAAGGTTTGGTGCTGTGGTTGATTGAAGGTCATATTCTGTCACGCCAAGAAGTAGAATTTCTGACCCTGCTGCCAACCCTGGAACCGCGAGTCAAGATAGTCGTAGAGCGCGGCGGCGATCGCGTTTGTCGCTGGCAGCCTTTACAAGAAACATTGATTCCGGCTTAAGCTGGCTCGGTGTTTAACTCCAGCACCAGTTCATCTACTTGTTTTTAGCAACCAATTTTTAGCAATTAGTTTTTAGCCAACTGACTAATTGCTAATTTTCGCGTCTTTACCCGTGACGCTGCGAGGTTTCATCCTCTAGACTGGACGAAAAACACGGATGCATTGAGGTTTACGTCGTGAAAGATCGGGACTATACGCTCATCGTGGATAAAAGTGGCAGTATGTCCACTCCAGATCAGAGAGGTGGCCGCAGTCGTTGGATGGAAGTACAAGAGTCTACTTTGGCGCTGGCCCGCAAGTGTGAGCAGTTTGACCCGGATGGCATCACGGTTTACCTGTTCTCAGGCCGCTTCAAGCGCTATGACGATGTGACTTCAGCCAAAGTAGAACAGCTCTTTCAAGAGAACGACCCCGCCGGAACCACCAACTTGGCGGCAGTGCTACAAGATGCCACCAATTATTACTTTCAGCGCAAAGCCGCTGGAAAAACAAAGCCCGCTGGCGAAACTATTTTGGTGATCACAGATGGGGAACCGGACGATCGCCGTGCGGTTATGGAGGTGATTGTTGATGCCTCCCGCAAAATGGAGCGAGATGAAGAATTAGCCATTTCGTTCATTCAAATTGGTGCTGATCCCCAAGCCACCAAATTTCTTCAAGCTTTAGACGAGCAACTCGCAGGGGTGGGCGCGAAGTTTGATATTTGTGATGCGATTACCTTTGCCGATATTGAGGAGATGAGTTTGAGCGAAGTTTTGCTCAATGCCATTAATGACTAGAAGTGCAGAACGATATGGACTCGATCGAACGGTTACTCGCACAAGTCAAAGCTCAATACAGCGAAGCACCTGCACCGCCAGCCTCACCATCCCCGTTACCACCTAGCTCTCCTCCAGCAAAGCCAACTTCTGGGCGGCAGCTAGACCCGCTTGATAGCTTGTTGGCAGAAGTCAAAGGCCAGTACGAGGTGCAGGACGCGATCGCACAGGAAGCTCGACAACAGCAATTAGTGGCGGAACAACAGCGTCAAGCTCAAGCGCAACAAGCCCGTCGAACTGCTTTGGCTCGCACTGCCCAAGATTGGTTAAAGAATTTAGATCCGTTGTCCACGGAAGGGCTTTGGTTTAACCAATTTGCTGAGCAATACCCTTCTAAGCTGGAAGCCGCGATCGATTATTTAGCCGCTTTAGAAGCAGATTAGTAGTTTGTTAACAAACGGTAATCACACTGCATCTGCCTTTGAGGATGCTGGATGGCGATCGTCAGGCAAACCGCTACCAGATTTGGCGTGAGTTGGCGGCGAAGTATCTCTTAAGGCAGCAGATGTGGTGAACGAGCAAGAGCCAGGCAATCCCTCACCCGATTGCAAACAGCCCCCAACCTAGCGGCAGGGGATCAAATTTTGTCTAGAGCCTCGTCATTTTTCAGCGAGAGCATTAGCATGAAGGTGTGACTAATTTTGACCATCCCTTACGTTCTCTAAGGGAGGGACGCTGGTTTAAATTAATTTGCGGAGCCAGTTTCCAACATCTCCCTGCCGTCCGAAACTTAACTTTAGCCTACGCGTTGGCTGGTGCTGATTGTATTGATGTCGCCGCAGACCCAGCGGTAATCGCGATCGCCCAAGCAGCTTTAGACACAGCGGACGACATTGCGATCGCCTCTCAGCATCCTTCTTTAGCTTGGCAGGGCCGCCCGTGGTTAATGGTGAGCCTAAATGACGGTGAAGATCCCCATTTCCGCAAAGCAGAATTTAACCCAGCTTTATGTCCTTCCGACTGTCCTCGGCCTTGCGAAACGATTTGCCCCGCGCAAGCAATTGTCTTTGAGCAACCACAGCAAAACCAACCGGAGCAATTTTCTGGAGTTATAGATGCCCGTTGCTATGGTTGCGGACGGTGTTTACCCATTTGTCCGATTCAGCAAATTACGACTCGCTCCCATGTGTTTACTCCGGAAGCGATCGCCCCTCTAGTACTGCAAGCGGGCGTAGATGCTCTGGAGATTCACACCCAAGTAGGGCGGCTAGCTGATTTCCAGCGACTTTGGCAGGCGATCGCTCCTTGGGCGGGACAACTCAAATTACTAGCGATTAGTTGTCCGGATGGCGATGGCCTAATTGACTACCTCTGGTCAATTTATCAAACGGTTTCGCCGCTAGCCTGTGCTTTAGTTTGGCAAACAGATGGTCGGCCCATGAGTGGTGATATTGGAGACGGTGCGACCCGTGCCGCCGTCAAGTTAGGCCAAAAAGTGTTGGCAGCCAACTTGCCAGGATTTGTGCAGTTAGCAGGAGGAACTAACCGTCATACCGTCGAGAAGCTAAACAGCTTAGGGCTTCTAGCTTCCCCAAGCCTACAGAAATACATTGCTGGAGTGGCCTATGGTAGTTACGCACGAGTGTTGTTGTCTCCAATTTTGGAGCAGCTAGAAAGTTTGTCCCTGCCTATCTCTGGACCATCTTCTGAAGCGATCGCTTTAGCCGAAGCACCATTGCGCCCAATTCAATCAGTGCAATCCCTGCCCCTGGAAAGCCAACCGCACCTACTTTGGCCCGCAGTTGATTTAGCGCACTCCTTGGTGAGCCAAATCAAGACACCGTCCGCTCTCAATCAACCTTTGCTTTCCTAAGCGCCTGCTGTTAATTCAACTTTTTTAATCACTATGGTGAGTCTGAACGAGACAAATTCTTTTGACAATCAGGAAAGTGTGCCGGGTCCAGGAGACCCGCTCTTAGCTGCATCGAGCCAACAGAAACAGCAGCCCGCATCAGATCTAGATATGACAGCAGACATGGCAGCGATCGAGCCTGAAAACGTCACGATGAACAACATGCAAATTACAGACGATCTCAGTAAATTGCTAGATATATTGCCAAGTGAGATCCGCCAGCGCTTAGAGCAGCATCCCGACCAAGAGAGCTTGGTTGAGGTGGTGATGGATATAGGCCGCCGTCCAGAAGCACGTTTTCCAGGCAAAGCAGAGTACTTGTCAGAAACACCCGTCTCGCAAACTGACCTCCAGTACTCGATTGAGCGGGTAGGAAACTTTGGGGGAGACAATCGCGCGGGGATTGAACGAACTCTGCACCGAATTAGCGCCATTCGCAATCGGCGAGGCGAAGTCATTGGTCTGACCTGCCGAGTCGGGCGAGCCATCTTCGGCACCATTGGCATGATTCGAGATTTGGTAGAAAGTGGCCGTTCCATATTGATGCTGGGACGACCCGGAGTTGGCAAAACCACTGCACTCCGCGAAATTGCAAGGGTTTTGGCAGATGAACTAGAAAAACGAGTGGTCATCATTGACACCTCAAATGAAATTGCAGGTGATGGAGATGTACCTCACCCCGCGATCGGACGAGCACGGCGGATGCAAGTAGCTCGACCCGAATTGCAACACCAAGTGATGATTGAGGCAGTGGAAAACCACATGCCAGAAGTCATTGTGATTGATGAAATTGGTACAGAACTAGAAGCTCTGGCTGCCCGCACGATCGCAGAACGGGGTGTGCAACTGGTGGGCACCGCTCACGGCAACCGGATTGAAAACTTGATTAAAAACCCCACATTGTCTGATCTGGTAGGTGGTATCCAGTCAGTCACATTGGGCGACGAGGAAGCCAGACGGCGAGGCAGCCAGAAAAGTGTTCTAGAGCGCAAAGCGCCACCGACCTTCGACATTGCAGTAGAGATGTTGGAGCGGCAAAAGTGGGTGGTGCATGAGCATGTTGCCGAGACTGTGGACAGTTTGCTGCGGGGTCGCCAGCCCAACCCTCAGACCAGAACGGTGAACGAAGCGGGCGCAGTAGTGATTACCCACGAATTGCCTAATGCGATCGCAGAAACTCCATTGCCCCCCAATCGCTTTGCTGCGGCTGCGAAAGGGGCCGTGGGCTGGCGGGCTTCAGGACAAATGACGCCGCTGCCAAGTCCTAGTTTTGGCGAAAAGAGTTTCTCGGCTAGACGCTCAGCTTTGACCAACCGATTAGACAATTCTCCGGCGGCTCAGGAGTTTGAGCAATTACTAGATGCCTCTTGGCCCCAAGGCAGCCTTGGTATTAGTAGCAGCAGTTCAGATTTTGTCAGTGAGATCTCCACTCGTACCACAGGCCCTAATGGTGAAGATCTGCCCTTGCATGTCTATCCTTATGGCATCAGTCGGCATCAACTCGACCAAGTGATTCAAACTCTGAATCTACCTGTCGTGCTGACAAAAGATATTGACAGCGCCGATGCCGTTTTAGCGTTGCGATCGCATGTCAAAAACCATGCCAAGCTGAGAAGTATGGCCAAGAGCCGCCATGTGCCGATCCATACAATCAAAGCCAACACGGTGCCGCAGATTGTTCGCTCTCTCCGTCGCCTATTGGATATGGATGATCCGGCGGTGCCTGAAGCCTCTGATCTAAGTCTGTTTTACCGTGATGGTGATGAAGACGAAATTGAGGCGCTAGAGGAAGCCAGACTTGCAGTTGAGCAAATCGTGATTCCTAAAGGCCAGCCAGTCGAGTTGTTGCCGCGATCGTCCAAAGTGCGGAAGATGCAACATGAGTTGGCAGAGCACTATCATCTCAAGTCTTCTAGCTTTGGAGAGGAACCGAATCGGCGCTTGCGGATCTATCCCGCATAAAACTGATGCAGTTAGTAGACAACAACAGGTAACAGCCGTTCTACATTGATGTAAAACACCACGCTGCTATCGGGGACTGGGATCAGCTTTTCGATCGCTGGGGATAAACGGCCCTGACGGTACCCCATTGGCAGCGTTGCTAGTTTGCTCAGGTCAGCCTCCAAAATGGTGGGCATTTCGGAAGTGGGAATGCCTAAAAGTTCACCATTATCTAGCAGACAGATAACTAAGAATTGTGAGGGTGCGATCGCCTGCTGGCTCAGGAACAGGGTAGCGCTATCAATTAAGGTGATAATGCCCTGATTGTGCATGACCAAACTTTGGCCTGTTTCTAGCGCTCCGTAAGCCGTAAAGTTGTTCAAGACAGACTGAACCTGGCGCATGGGAATGGCATATTGCTCACTGCCAAATCGCAACGCAATCAGTTTTTCGGTTAAGTTAGGAGCCTGGCTGGGAACCTGCTTCTGGAACCTGCGGTGATAAGGAGTAGGTGGCATAGCAATATCAGGACTTCAAAGGGCTATCCGGCTAGCGGCTAAAAGTTGGGCGAGCACTTCTAGAACTTGGGCTTCGTTGTAGGGTTTAGTGAAGTAGTGAGCCGCGCCTAACTCCTGCGCCAACTTTCTATGTTTGGCTCCGCTGCGAGAAGTCAACATCGCGACAGGAATGTGAGCAAATTGAGAATTGGATTTGAGCGATCGCAATAACTCAAAGCCATCCATCCGAGGCATCTCAATATCAGCAATAATGCAATCGCATTGCAGCCCTTGTTGGAGTTGTTCGATCGCATCTTGGCCATCTTTGGCTTGCGCTACTCGATACCGCGCCCGCGTTAGGGCCAAAGCCAGGAGTTGTCGGATCGTGTAGGAGTCGTCTACCACCAAAATTTGAGGTTGGGTCGCGGGCACCGGGGCTAGAATCTGTGGGCCTTTGTCGCTCATGGCGATCGCTTGGCTGGTTTGGTAGCTGAACTGTTCAACCAGGTCATCGATGTCTAAGATGACAGCTACTTGTCCATTTCCTAAGATGGTGCTGCCCACCACGCCTTTAGGTTTTGAAAGCGGCGCGGGAATTGGTTTAACTACAATTTCTTGCTGCCCCATCAGTCTTTCTACCGCGATCGCTACTACGCCCTCTCCAGCATTCAGGACCAAGATAGGAATCAAGTCCTGGGTCAGTGGATCTGGAGATGGTAAATCTGAGTCAGCCGGATGGTAGTGCAATAGATCTTGCAACCGCACCAACCGGATAAATTCACCACGCCAACGAATCATGGGCTGATTCCCAGCCATTTGTACCTGATCGCCCTGAATGTGCAGAATCTCCTCAATCGCGTCTAAGGGCACCGCCACTGTATTGTGATCAATCCGCACCATTAAGGCTTCGGCGATCGAAAGCATGAGTGGCAACTTCAAGATAAAGCTAGTTCCTTGCCCTGGGCGAGAATCAACTTTCACAGTGCCTCGGGCTTGCCGCAGGTTAGAGCGCACAATATCCAGTCCCACCCCTCGCCCAGAAAGATTTGTGACATCCTTGGTAGTGCTAAACCCTGGCCAAAATAGAAAATCGTACAACTCGGCGAGGGACAAATCTTGAACTTGTTCGGCAGGCACAAGACCTCTGGCAACAATTTGTTGACGAATGGCTTCCGGATCAATGCCTTTGCCATCATCCGTAACGGTAACAATAGTTTGACCGCCTTGTTGAAAAGCAGAAATTTCAATTTGACCACTAGGTGGCTTCCCAGCATTCACGCGAGCTTCAGGCAGTTCAATGCCGTGGTCAAGGGCGTTCCGTAATAACTGAACTAATGGCTCTCGCAACGCATCTAATAAGCTTTCATCAATTTTGGTGTCTCGGCCCACTAGCAGTAAGTTCACTTCTTTGTGATGGGTCAAGCACAGCTCTCGCAGGGCACGGGGTAAGTGATCGACCGCTCGGCTGAAGGGGACTACCCGTAATTGCATCACGCGCGATCGCAGTTGTTCGGTAATGCGGCGGAGTTGATCGGTACTTTGCTCAAAGGTAAAAACCAGAGCATCCAGTTTGTCAGCCGTTTGAGCCACCGTATGGGTAGTCTCAAGCACAGACTGAGCTTTGGAATTGAAACTCAGTGTATTGGTCTAGCTCTAAAGCGTCGAATGTCGATGGAGCAGAGCGGCGTGAGTTAGCGGGGCTAGGTGCCAAACCAGATGGCGCGATCGCAGTTTGCCAGTCAGCCACACTCAAACGATCATATTCTTCTCTAAGTTGGCCACCAAACTGGTGTAGCTCTGCCATACCTCGCCGAATGTGCTTGATTTCTGAGCGTAACTGTCCTCCTTGGACCTCCAAATTGGTGCGGTTAATTACCAGTTCTCCCACCAAATTCACCAGTTCCGTCAAGCGGTCCACTTCGATGCGAATCGTCGGACGTTGCCAGCTATTGAATGAAGTAGAGCCTGCACTAGGACTGGGTATGGGGGTAGCTGCCTCAGCAAAAACTGGAGTCTCTGCCTCAGTGTGGCCCAGGATAGGCACGGTTGGCTGAGCTAAGCGACTTTCCGCCAAGAGACTTGGCAGTTGCTCTGAGGACTGTGGTCGCTGGGACTGGCTGGGTTCAGCTCCGAACCGCTCGTGTAACAAATCATCGGGTTCAGCACGATGAGAGGGAACGGCGATCGCGGTTGCCTTCGGTAAAACCGTAATCGGCTGTCCATTTAAGATTTGCTGGCGAGCAGTCTGGAGATTTTGCGCGATCGCCCAGCCTTGCTGCTGGAATTGCTCAAAGGATAACTCTGGTGAACTGAGCAGCGCCTCCAACGTGTCGGCAACACGACCAAACTCAGGCAGTTGTAGCATACCTGCCACACCGGAGAGTTGGTAATAAATCTTAGACAGCACCTCCACCGCTGATGGGATCGTTTCAGGTCTAGCTTGAGATAACTCAGCTTCCAACTGATTCAGCACCGTCAAAATTTCGTGTTCAAAGATCGCCTTTATCACTTCATAGTTAGCAGGGGCATGCAGCGGCAAAAGAGCTGTATCTGGCACCTTGGGATAACGTGCTTCAAGCTGAGCTTTGATTTGAGCGATCGCCTGTAATTCAGCTAGAAATTCTGATTTACCCTGAAAGTTGCTGTTGGTGATGGTTTTGAGACAATCTACCCCCTGTAGCAAAGCTGTAATCGTCGGAGAGTCTAGTTGGGCCAGGTCAACGCGATCGCGCAGAATAGCAAAACAATCTTCTAGGCCATGCGCTGCTGTGGAGAGACCCTCAAAACCAAACATTAAGGCTGAACCCTTAATAGAATGGGCGGCTCGGAATAGCTCCTTAACAGCTTCTGAACGACAATAGGCTTGAGGATTGCACTCGATCGCTAACAAATTTGTTTCTAGAATCTGGAGAAATTCTTGGGCTTCGGCTATGAAACAACCGATCAACCTGTCTAAATCCTTTGCATTCATCGCCTAATCCCAATGGCTTACATACGAGGCACAACTAGGGCAAACGTGGGTACCCCCTGAGCCATTACTGCGATCGGAAATTAGCGACCGAGCTCTGCAGTTTGTTGACGACAACGGCTAATCCATCCAAGGCCACCGTGACGTTCTCTGCTTTTTCGGCAGTATTAGTAGAGATCTCACTCACCTCCTGAATAGTGCCAGAGATATCTTCAGCCGAAGTTATCTGCCGCTGAGCCGCCTTGGTAATGTTCTGCACCAAGCCATTAATTTCTCGACTAACGTCAATAATGGCGTTCAGATTAGTTTTGGCTTCGGAGGCTAATAGGGTTCCGTCTACTACCTGCTGCGTTCCTGCTTCCATCGCTGCCATAACTCGGCTGATTTCGTCTTGGATGGTGCTGACAATGTCAGAAATTTCCTCAGTGGCCGAAGCGGAACGTTCTGCGAGCTTGCGAACTTCTTCGGCTACGACCGCAAAGCCTTTGCCTTGCTCTCCTGCTCGCGCTGCCTCAATCGTGGCATTGAGGGCTAGGAGGTTGGTCTGGGAAGCAATCTGAGAAATAGAGGTAACAATCTTGCCGATTTGCTGCGAACCTTCTCCTAAGCGTTTCATCATTTTGGAGGTCTCAGAAATCGTGAGGCGGAGGTCATTAATGCCATCGACTGTGCGATCGACTGCTTCACCACCGATTTCTGCGGTTTGAGCAGCTTGTTTAGCCACATGCTCGGCTCGATTTGCCGCTTCAGCAACATCTTGGATGGAGTTCAGCAGTCGCTCAATTTGCCGCAGGGTACTTTCAATTTGAGAAGCTTGGGTCCGGGCTTGCTGGGCCAACTCATTCGTGTTGTTAATCGAGTCTGTAGTCGATTGATTCACCTGAATAGCCGCAGATTGAATATTCAGGACAACCTTGCGCAGCGAGCTGATCAGGTAGTTAAAGGAATCGGCCAGTGCTCCTAAAGAGTCATTGGTGACTTGAGCCTTGACGGTTAAATCCCCCTTCGCAGCGCCTTTAATCTCATTCAGCAGATTGACGACTTGTTGGGTGATCGCATCTGCTTCGAATTTACGCTCTTCAGCCTGTTTTTCCAGACGTTCCTCAGCCTGCTTGCGCTCAGTCACATCAAAGCGAATGCCGATATATTTGACGATTTTGCCGTCAGTATCAAAGATCGGCGCAATCGTGGAGTCAACCCAGTAGAACGCTCCATCTTTGCGCTTATTTTTAATTTCACCTTTCCAGACTCGACCACTGGAAATCAGGCTCCACATTTCAGTAAAAAAGGGTTTGGCATGATGGCTAGAATTGACAATCCGGTGATTCTGACCGAGTAGTTCTTCGCGACTATAGCCGGAGATCTCACAGAACTTGTCATTGATAAAGGTAATGTTTCCTTTGCGATCGGTTTCGCTCACAATAGCGGCTTCGTCTAAAACATTTTGCCGATTTTTAATTTCTTGAACTAGACTTACCTGTGCTAATGCCAAGGTTTGCAGGCGTTCTTCTGCTTGTTTGCGTTCTGTGACGTCAAAGCGTACTCCAATGTAGCCAGAGATATTACCTTTGCTATCAAACAGGGGCATAAGAGTGGAATCCACCCAATAGAAGGAGCCATCCTTGCGCTTATTTTTAATTTCGCCGCGCCATGTTTTGCCATTGGCAATAGTTGCCCAAAGCGCTGTAAAGAATTCTTTGGAATGCGTTCCAGAATTGACAATCCGATGATTTTGGCCTGACAGTTCTTCCCGACTGTAGCCGGAGATCTCAGAAAATTTTTGATTGGTGTAGGTAATGAGTCCTTGGCGATCGGTCACTGACACGATCGCGGAGGCATCTAAGGCTTTCTGTTGATTGCGTAATTCTGTAATTAACGTTTCTAGCCGACCGCCCATTGAGTTGACTTGATCGCCTAGCTCTTGCAGAAAGCTGGGGGCTTGAACATTAGAGATGCGAGCATCTAGCTTGCCTGCCGCCAAGTTCTGTACGGTCTGAGCGATCGCATGGACCTGTCGTTGCCATTGAGTTTGTTCTTTTTGCTGCCGCTGTGCTTGCTCTTGATTCTGCTGCACCAAGCCTTGGATTCGCTCTGCTAAGTGATTGACCCCAGCTCCTAGCGTGACAATTTCCTGGTTGCCTGCTGCGGGTACACGAGCGCTCAAATCTCCTTGGCTGATTTTTGTGGCGACAGCAGCGGCTGTCAATAAAGGATGAATCGTTTGCTGAGATAGGCTTGTGGCGATCGCGCCCGCGACTACTGTGATCAGTCCTGTTGCCACCGCTAATGTAATTAAACAGGATGGCTGCCCTGCGGTTGCATCAGGTTGGGTGGTGAAATAAGTAGTTGCTCCGATGGCTAACATTCCCAGCAACAATGTAGGCACAATGCTGAGACTTAGAACGGTAATCATGACTTTTCGGCCAAACGGCGGTGAGCCTAAAGGCTGCTCTGGCGAGTGATCGAACACCACAGGTTGAGAGGCAGTTGGCGCTGCAACGTAGTTGAGGTTGAGTAATCCTAGCTCGCGCGCCAAAATCAAGCGTTGTTCATCTGCTAGCAGTTCATCTCGGAGTCGGCTGGAGTTGATGCCTGAATCTGGAGCAGCGTGAGGTTCTGTCACTTCATCGGCAGGCTCGAAAACAGTCCGAGGCGGAGCCATAGGAATAGCACTGTAGGATGTAGCATGCTCAGAGGCATATATTGCCCTCTGGTAAGCACGGGCGAGCCAGTAGTGAAGATTGGCATCTTGCGGATTGTCTGCTTGTACTTGCTCCAGCAATGCGATCGCTTCTTGATAATGACCCGACTGAAGAGCACGAACACCAGCTTCTAAACTTGGATGAACAGACATGAGGGCAGCCTCTAGAAGAAATAAATAACCAGTAGACAGTAAACAGGCAGTCAACAAACAGGCAGTCAATAAGCAAAGGCTTACCAGTGCTGGGATTGAGCGATCGCTTCTGCATCTAAGATCATTAAGAAGCGGCCCTCGTAGTCATATAGCCCTTTGAGTACTGGAGCTAGCTCTGGGCTCACGTCCATAGCAGAAACAATTTGATCTAGATGGAGCGAGACAACTCCCTCAACCTGAGACACCGCTACGCCTACATGTAACGGCAGCAACTGCATATTTTGCGGATCAGGAATTTCTAGAACCAGAATTCGGCCCTGAGCTCGCTGCAATTCCACTACTCCGATGTTGCTCAAACCACCAAAATCTGCAACCACTAAAATTTCCCCTCGCAGGTTAGTTAAACCCAAAACAAAAGAGGCAGTATTAGGAACTGAAGCTAGTAATTGATCTTTTAAGAAGAGAACTTCACAGACTTTAGTCAGCTCGATCGCGAAATAGCTGTCTTTTTGACGAAACAAAAGAAACTGCTGAACGGTAGCAGGCGCAGCAATAGCAGGCACAGGAAGAACAGTCATTGCAAATAGCTACTCTGAATGATATTGAAACAATTAACCAAGCTTCAAAAATACAGAAGTTTCTATAGTGTCCGAGCAAAGATTTACCAAAGCTCGGAATTCACAAAAAGCGTTGCACAATGTTAAGCAATTGCCCTGAATCAAAAGGCTTAGTCACATAAGCATCTGCACCAATCTCCATACCCCAGATCTTGTCAATGTCAGTATTTTTTTGAGTACATATAATGATCGGGAGCTTCTTGGTTTTGTCATCTTCGCGCAATTCACGAATTACTTCAAAACCATTAATTCGCGGCATAATCACATCTAAGATTACGAGGTCAGGTAGCTCTTGCTCTTGTAGTTTTTTAATGGCTTCTTCACCATCGTGAGCCTGTACTACGTCAATGCCAGCACTCCGCAAAACACTAGAAATTCTCTCTAGTTCGCTATGTAGGTCATCAACCACTAATACTTTGCTCATTCTTCCACCTGTAATATTTCTGCACTGACTCAATCAGATTCAATCATTTCAAAGCTAGTAAAATCTATCATTTATTGATAATTTCCAAACAAAAGTAGCTCTGTTCCTAGAGTGCTGCTACTAAAATCTAATTTTTAAGCGAGTCAACCTCAATCAGCCTTTCAATAGTTTGGAGTAACTGACAGGCATTAAAAGGTTTAGTTAAGTATTCAGTTGCACCTGCTAGCCTACCTTGAACTTTGTCAAAGAGGCTATCCTTGGCCGTTATCATAATGATAGGTAGCTGATGGAATTGAGGTAAATTCCGAATCGTGCGACAGAGTTCTAAACCATCGATTTCTGGCATCAAAACATCTAGTAGCAAAATGGAAATTTGCTCATGATAAATTGCTGCCAGCGCATCAACTGCATTACTCAGCGCCAAAACTCGATATTTAGGTGATAAAGCTGTCTGGATTAAGTCTCGAATTACAGCACTATCATCTACTACTAGAACAGTATGTATCGAATCTGAAGAAGAGGATGGCATAAGTTCTGCATAACCATCACAATTGATGGGGCGATCGCTGTCAGTGGAATAGTATTTGTATATTAGAAAAGCTGGGTTTTCAGCTACAGCAAAATCAAAAAAAGACAGAACAGAAACTTAATCTTTGCTTAATCTTTGAGTTGTTCAAGCTGATGCCTGATTAGAAAGCTGCAAAATAAGTCAAATCTTAGTTTCTATCCTGTCTTGAGCTTCACTTCAACTAAAGTTATAAATTCCCTATTCAAACTTTAATTATCTCCTGCTTAACATATCTTAAAAATACGGCAACTTGGCTTGCAACTTAGCTTTACCCTAAGTTGAACTACTGACTAATACTGTAATAGCTGGTCTCTAAGTAGTAAAAACAGCAGTTGACTAAGCAGAAAAACAGAACTTAATTTGCTTAGAGTTAGCGATTGCACAAACTCTAAAAATGAATAGCAATCAGAGCTTCAGCTTTCAGTCATATTGCAGCTTATTCAATCAGAGCTTGATTGATAGATCACAAGTGCAAATATAAAGACAAATGTAAAGTGGCTGTGCTTTTGATTCTTGTTAGTAACTTTTAGGGCATCATAAATCAGAATGAAAGTGCCCTGGGTCTGGTTGCTAGCAAAGGTTAAATGTCTAATCTTTAATAACTGTCTCAGTGCGGATACGGAGG
Organism: Trichocoleus sp. FACHB-591; assembly: GCF_014695845.1. Lineage (NCBI taxonomy): Bacteria > Bacillati > Cyanobacteriota > Cyanophyceae > Leptolyngbyales > Trichocoleusaceae > Trichocoleus > Trichocoleus sp. FACHB-591. The sequence continues at coordinate 214,334 of NZ_JACJPA010000096.1, read as the reverse complement.
TTAAATCATTGGCTCCAGTTAGTTGCGATCGCAGATGTGTGGCGATGCTAAATCCTTATCCCTAAACACAAACCAACGACCACTGTTAGTTAGCCCGAAATTTGAATATCAATGTTCTGTGACATCTGTGATGACAGTCAAGCTGCACCGCAGATTAGGCGCTCAGCTAGCACAGGACTCAGCCAGTAGGTAGCAACTAGTTTATGCAAGCACCCATCCCTAGCAACGAATTAATTAGACTAGCGGCTTTGAAGCAGTATCAAATCTTGGATACTGCTCCTGAGACTAGTTTTGATGACATCACCCGTTTGGCTGCTCATATTTGTCAAACTCCGATTGCTTTGGTGAGCTTGGTCGATGAAAATCGGCAATGGTTCAAATCTAAAGTTGGGTTGACAGCCTGTGAGACCTCACGAGAAGTTGCCTTCTGTGCCCATGCGATTTTGCAACCGCAGTTGTTCCTGGTTGAAGACGCTTTACTAGACGAGCGCTTCGCGACTAATCCTTTAGTTGTTGATGCTCCCCACATTCGTTTTTACGCGGGCGCACCTTTAGTCACCCAGGCAGGATTTCCTTTGGGGACGCTCTGCGTGATTGATTATGAACCCCGCACCTTAAGTCCGGAGCAACAAGACGCACTGCTAGCCCTGAGCCGTCAAGTGGTGACGCAATTAGAGTTACGGCTCAATCTCCGAGCTCTGACTCAAGCTGTTAGCGATCGCCAGAAAGCGGAGAAAGCCCTTGAGGAAGAGCGCACTCTCCTCGCCACCGTATTGGATTCCACGGATGACCTAGTTCGCAACTTTGTTTCTACCGTGCTAGAAACAGCTAATGCTCTGGTGGTGGTGCTCAATCCTCAAGGTCAAGTTCTCCGGATCAACGAAGTTTGTACAGCTACAACTGACTACACCTTTGAAGAAGTCAAAGGAGAGTATTTCTGGGACTGGTTTATTGCTCCTGATGAAGGAAAGCAGGTCGAAGCTATTCTACAGAAATTGCATTGGGGAGATGCAGCCAGTCAGTACGAAAGCCAATGTCTAACCAAGTCAGGACAGCACCGCACGATTGCTTGGTCACACACGGTTTTGTTAAATACAGATGAATCTATTAAGCACATTATCTGTACAGGCATCGATATTACAGAGCGGAGAAATGCTGAAGCGGAGCGCGATCGCTTCTTTACCCTCTCGCTCGACATGCTCTCTATTACTGATTTTGACCACTATTTTAGATATCTCAGCCCAGCTTGGGAAAAGAACCTAGGTTTTACCAATCAGGAGTTATCGGCTCATCCCTGGAGTGAATGGATACATCCAGACGATCAAGAAGCTACCGCAGCAGAACTAGAAAGATTGAAATCAGGTCTAGAAACACTTTGCTTCGAAAACCGCTATCGCTGCAAAGATGGTTCTTACAGATGGCTTTCTTGGAAAGCTACGCCTTTAGTAGAACAGCGATTGATTTATGCGGTCGCTCACGACATCACAGAGCGTAAAGCTTCCGAAGCAGAAATACGGCAGACCCAAATGTTTTTAGACTCGATCGTCGAAAACATTCCGCACATGATCTTTGTGAAGGATGCCAAAGAATTCAAGTTTGTTAAATTCAACAAGTTCGGCGAAGAGCTGACGGGTCTTTCTAGAGCTGAAATGATTGGCAAAGATGATTATGACTTCTTTCCAGAATCAGAAGCCGACTTTTTTAGAGCCAAAGATCTAGAAGTAGTACAGGTTAAACAGTTAGTTAATAGTTCGGAAGAAAAGATTCGCACCAAGCACCGAGGCTCAAGAGTTTTACATACCAAAAAAATTCCTTTACTAGATGCCACTGGAAACCCGCAGTATCTATTAGGGATCTCGGAAGATATTACAGAGCGCAAGCGAGCCGAAGCAGCCCTACAGGAGAGCGAAAGGCAGTATCGCTCTGTGGTCGAGAGTATTAAAGAAGTTATCTTCCAACTGAGTGTGGATGGTCGCTGGACTTTTCTCAATCCTGCTTGGACAGAAATTACTGGATTCTCTTTGGGAGAATCGATTGGCAGCCCCATTACTGACTACTTGCACCCGGATGAGCGTGAGTCTACCCACGCCCAACTGCAAGCGATCGTGAGAGGAGACATAGAAGCTTTTCGGCAGCAACTCCGCTTTTTCACTGAAGCGGGCGAACTTTGCTGGCTAGAAATCTATATGCAACAGATGTGTGCAGCGAATGGCACCGTGATGGGTGCATCTGGCACGCTGAATGATGTGACGGAATGGGTGCAAGCCCAAGCGGCCTTAAAAGAGAGTGAGGCCAACTTCCAAAAGATGGCGATCACAATTCCTGGGATGGTTTACCAGTTTCTCCTGCGCTCCGATGGCTCGTTGGCTTTTCCCTTTATCAGCCCTGGGTCACGCGAATTGCTGGAGTTGGAGCCAGAAGCCATTCAACAGGATGCTGATGCCATTTTTAGCCTAGTCCACTTAGAAGATTGCCCAGGTTTAGATCAATCTATTGCAGTTTCAGCTCAAACCTTAGGGTCGTGGACCTGGGAGGGAAGATTTGTTTTGGCCTCAGGCCAGGTGAAATGGATTCAAGGGGCGTCATGTCCGTCTCGGCAAGCTAACGGAGATCTCCTGTGGAATGGCATCTTGATCGACATCAGCGATCGCAAATGGGCCGAGGAAGAGCTGCAAAAGTCGAACAAGCGCATCATCAATATTTTAGAGAGTGTCACTGATGCGTTTTTTGCGCTCGATCGCGATTGGCGCTTTACTTACGTCAACTCGCAAGCTGAGCAGATCTTGTTTAGAGATCGAGCCGAGTTGATTGGTCAGCGGATTTGGGACCAGTTACCGGAGACTGTAGGATCTACATTTCACCGTGAGTATCACAGAGCTGTGAGTGAGCAGGTAACGGTACATTTTGAGGAATTTTACGCCCCCCTAGAAACTTGGTTTGAGGTGCAGGCGTATCCTTACCAAGATGGTCTCTCGGTTTATTTCCGAGATGTAACAGCTAGAAAGCAAGCGGAAGTAGCTCTGATTGAGCGATCGCGCCTCTCAACCTTAAGCGCTGAAATCGGGATTGCCTTAGCCCATGGCGGAGATTTACCAGAGGTGCTGGATCGCTTTGTTAACGCCGTAGCTCAGCAACTCGAAGCCGCCTTTGTACGCATCTGGACCTTCAACGCCGATACGAATTTATTAGAGCTACAGGCGATCGCAGGACAACACAGCCATACAGAAGACTTTCCCAGTTTGATCTCTTTGGGCATCTCTATTGTTGGCTTCATTGCCCAAAATCGTACGCCTTACTTAAGTCATGATGTGTCCAAGGATTTGTGCATTGGAGCTACCGAGTGGGTGCAGCAAGAAGGGATGCAGACTTTTGTCGGCTATCCGCTGATTGTGGAAGATCGGCTCGTCGGAGTGATGGCGCTCTTTAGTCGCAAGGTAATTACAGACACAGTCCAGAACTTTCTGGGCTGGGTAGCCAACAGCATTGCAGTCGCCATTGACCGAGCTTGGGCGCGAGAAGAGTTGTTGAGTCGGCGCGAAGCTTTAATGTTGCGCTTAGCCAATCAAATTCGTAACTCCCTCGATTTAGACACCATTTTAGAAACGGCTGTCACTGAAATCCGCAGTTTGTTAAAGATTGATCGGTGCCATTTTGTTTGGTGCTGGCCGCATCCAGAGCAACCCACTCTAGCCGTCACTCATGAAGCTCGGCATGCCACTCTCCTTAGTTTGTTAGGAGATTTTCCGCCCCAGTACACTGATTTAGTCGTGAGACAAGTTCTGAGCGCCGATGTAATTCAGATCGATGATGCTAGCAATGAGCAAAACATCGATGTGGATGTGCAAGCTTTGTTGTCCCATTTAGGGATGACTTCGCAATTACTGCTCCCCTTAGAAACTCGTTCGGGACAATTTGGAGCCATTGTTTGTAGCCATGCAAGTGGCCCTCGGCATTGGACTGAGGTAGAAGTAGAGTTGTTGCGAGCCGTGACAGACCAACTGGCGATCGCGATTGATCAAGCGGAGCTATATGCTCAAACTCGTGCTGCTGCCTTTGCAGCCCAGATGCAAGCAAAACAGTTAACTGAGGCGTTACAACATCTCAAACATACTCAAACTCAACTGATTCAGACCGAAAAAATGTCTAGTTTGGGTCAACTAGTGGCTGGGGTAGCTCATGAAATCAACAATCCGGTGAACTTCATCAGCGGCAATCTCATCTACGCCGACAACTACATCCAAGACCTACTCGAACTACTGCATCTGTACCAAAAATGCTATCCCGAGCCTGTGGAGAGTATTCAGCAGCAGATAGAAGAATTGGATGTTGAGTTTATGACAGAGGATTTATTGAAGCTACTTTCCTCCATGAAAATGGGGGCAGACCGCATCCGCCAAATCGTGCTGTCGTTGCGCAACTTCTCCCGCTTAGATGAAGCCGAGATGAAACCAGTCAATATTCACGAAGGCATTGATAATACCTTATTAATTTTGCAAAACCGCCTTAAGCCTGCGGGAAGTCATCGAGGCATCGAAGTGGTGAAAGAATACGGAGAACTGCCTTTGGTGGAATGTTACGCAGGCCAGTTAAATCAAGTGTTTATGAATATTCTTGGCAATGCAGTGGATGCGTTAGAAGAACAGCCACAACTGGGTCAGATTACAATTCGAACCGAACTGCTCACTCCTGAATTAGCCGCAGCTTCAGAACTGTTAGGCTTAGCAACCACTAGTTCTAGTCCGCAAGTTTTGATTCGCATTAAGGATAATGGTCCTGGTGTGAGTGAATCTGTAAGAGGACGTTTATTCGATCCATTCTTCACGACAAAGCCAGTAGGAAAGGGTACAGGTTTAGGGCTTTCCATTAGCTATCAGATTGTTGTAGAAAAGCACGGTGGCACGCTTCAGTGTGTTTCAGAGCCAGAGCAAGGGTCAGAGTTTTGGATTCAAATTCCGATCACTCCTCCTACCGCTCTAAGACCCGTAGAAACCACCACAGTTGATGTCGCCTAAACAAAACTAGACGGCAGTAGTTTCTACATCCACAGATCACATCCACAGGATGACGGCATAAGCTAGCTTAGACTCTACGACAGCGCTTTCTCGTTTATTAGGTAACTAATAGAAGTTAAGCTCAATGCTTTTTAATTTTTCTACTGCTACTTCCCTAAAAGCAGATAGTGACAACAATCAAGACCTTATAGTTTATGCCTCCAATTCAGGATAAATTTCAGCAAGCTCTAACTGAATTGATCGCAGCACGGACAGGATTACAAATTCGTCTGCAAGATCAGCCTAATATTTACAAGAAGATTCTCAGCAGAATGCAGAGCCTCAAAATATCTGAATTGGCTCAATATTATAAGCTTCTAGAAATGCCTACGCCTCAAAGCGATCGCGAATGGCAAGAATTAATTATTTTGTTAACCACAGGCGAAAGTTATCTATTTCGTGACCAAGGACAAATTACTTTACTAAAAAATAAAATATTACCAGAACTAATTGATTACCAAAAAGATTTAAAAGTTAAGCAAGTAAAAACTAAAGCTTCACTCAAAATCTGGAGCGCTGGGTGTTCTACGGGGGAGGAAGCTTATTCGCTGGCAATCTTGGTGCATGAGTTGTTGCCAAGACAAGATGACTGGAACATCACTATCTTAGGAACTGATATTAATCCTGAAGCGATCAAGAAAGCTAAAAAAGGTAGCTATAGCTCTTGGTCTTTCCGAACGTTTGGCGCTGAATTACAGCAACAATATTTTTCTCCTCATCGATCCGGATGGGAGATCAATTCAAAAATTCGAGAAAGGGTGACGTTTTATCCAGGGAATTTGATTCAAGATAAACTTCCTAATCCTCTATCTGATATTTGTGACTTGGATTTAATCCTTTGCCGTAATGTATTTATCTATTTTGATGCTGCGGCGATCGCGGTAGTTTTGCAAAAATTTTACAATTGCTTGAGGCCTGGTGGCTATTTAATTACGGGCCACGCGGAGCTATACAATCAAGAACTGACTCAGTTTCAAACCCGAATCTGGCCAGAATCGGTGGTGTATCAGCGCCGTATTTCATCCGCTGAACCCAATGCTAATCCAGCCAGAAGTCAGACTCATCAGCTAGGCTCCCAAGAATTCAAACTTCAGCGATCGCCCACCCAAGAAATTAAGCCTGTCGGGAAAGAGGCGTTCCCAGCAAATTCTCTCCCCAGTTCTGAGGTAGGTTATAAATCCACCTATAAAACAGTTAGTGAGTTAGATACAAACTCACAGGCTAACTCCAACGCCTCAACCAAAATCCACTTGGCTCTATATCAAGCATCTCTCACACAAGCCGAAATTTTGTTGAGAGATGGTCTGTGTGTATTAGCTCTGCAAGCAGCAAGCCAAGCTATTAAGTATGACTCAATTAGTTTCGATGCTTATTACTTAATGGCTCAGGCCCATGCTAACTTAGGGCAATATCAGGAGGCAAGAAACTACTGTCAAAGAGTAATTTCCTTAGATATATATTCTATTAAGCCTTACTACTTATTAGCTAAAGTGTCTGAAGAAGAAGGAGACATTGAGTCAGCCAAATCTATCTTAAAAAAGATTATCTATTTAGATCCTAAGGCGATCGCTGCTTATCTGGATTTAGGCGCAATTTATGCAAGAGAAAATGACATCATTAGGTCTACAAAAATGCGTAGTACAGCATTAGATCTCTTGAAGCAAATTTCTCCTGATACAACTGTAGAATACCAAAGTCATTCAGCAGCAGGTGATCTACTACTCTACGTCAAGAAGTTATTGAATAAAAATACTTAACTAGAATTACTCAAATATCATTCTTTAAAAACCTAAAAAAATTACTCATCTGTTATAAACCAATGTTACCGACTCCCTATTTAGTCTTCAGTTTACATGGTTCGCTCTATGGGCTAGAAGCTAACCTAATTCAGGAAATCTTTTATCTACCAGAACTCACAACGGCTGTAGAGATGCCGCCAGATTTTATTGGCTTGCTTAATCTTCGGGGCAAAGTGCTGCCTGTTATGGATCTGGATCGTCGGTTTGGACGGCAACCTCAGGATTATCAGCTTAGCGATAGTATTATCGTGCTGGAGTGGCAGGAGGTAATGATTGGCATTTTGGTCAATCAAGTTGATGAAGTTAAAAATCTCGATTTGGCCAGTATTGAGGTAGTAGTTCCCTATGGTAGAGAGGCAGAAACTACATCGAGGTTCACCGCTGGGATTGCCAAGGTTGATGGCGAAATTATTACTATTCTTAATCAGAAAAATTTAGTGCGGTATCCCTCAGTAAACGAGGTTTTGACTTCCTTAGAGGGGGCAGTAGAGCCAACAAGCCACTCGACATCAGAGTTCTGCCCTCATCTCACCGCAGCCGAAAAAGCCATCTTACGGGAACGAGCCGCAAATTTACTACAGTTACCTCAGAATCAAGATTTTACGGGATTGATCCCACTTGCTGTGGTGGGGCTGAATGGAGAATATTTTGGCCTAGATCTCAAGTTTGTCCGTGAATTTACAGATATCCGCAAAATTACTCCAGTTCCCTGTTGCCCTGCTCATATTATTGGCAATATGAACTTGCGTGGTGAAATTGTCACACTCATTGATATTCGCAGCCTCTTGAATTTAGCGGGCAACCCCAGTCATTCTGGCATGAAAGCCATGATCGTGGACATTGACGGACTAATCGCTGGAATCACTGTAGATGAAGTATTTGATGTGAGTTATCTTCAGCCCGGTGAGCTAAAAGCTGTGCCCACGACTCTGTATTCAGAAGGTAGTAATTTTCTTAAAGGTACAGCTTTCTATCGGGAAAAAATGATGGGAATTTTAGATATGTCAAAAGTTTTAGATCAAGGTAATTTGTTCGTGGAAGAAGAACTATAGATTTCTTGATTAAATTTCAACTTTCACTTGATTCTAGTTTTAACCCTTATTAAGAGCTGTATTCTCAAGTTTTTATCGCAGCCTATTTCTTTAAAACAAATCTAAAAGAAACTATTTCTAATTTTTAGTATCGTGAAATTTTATCAATAACCTATAGTTTTCAGGCAGGAATGGGATTTCTTAAAGAAGTCAAGCTTGACTGAATATTGCTTTGTGGTCAGTGAGCCACGAATTTATGTCTTTTGTTTAAATTAAAAAATTAAAAACAGTGTAAATACTGAGATTCACTGGAATTTGTGAAATCTTTAAAAGTGCTCCGATGTGCAAAATATTAAGTAGTTGTTTTAGGCAAAGCGATCGCCAGAAAAATACAATAATTTGTACTGCAATCATAAAAATGCTAAGCGAAAGGAAATAAAATGCTGCACAACAACATGAAGTTGAGCCGAGTTGTACCCATTGGATTTGGGACTATTTTTGCCCTGATGATTGGTGTTGGTTTGGCCTCAAAGCTAAGTATGCAGGTCTTGGCTAACTCAATGGCATCGGTTAACCGTACCTATCAAATTAAAGGAAGTCTTAAAGAGCTAGAAAGGTCTTTGATTAATGCTGAGACAGGCCAACGTGGATTTATTTTTACAGGCAAAGAAGAGTTTCTAGAACCTTACAACGCAGCGACGGCCAGCCTTCCGACTGATATTAGTCAATTGAGAAGTGAACTTAGGGATGAAGAGCAAAAGCGATCGCTGGTTGAAGTCGAGAGATTAACCCAGCAGAAATTAGATGAGCTAGCCCAAACCATTACACTCAAGCGCCAAGGTAAAGAGCAGGAACTTAGGGCTTTAGTTTTGTCTGGCCTAGGCAAAACCATAATGGACAACATTCGCCGCGAGCTTAACAAGATGCAATCCGTTGAGGATGACCTATTGGTGCAGCGGCGGGCAGCAGCCACACAAGCTGAGCAACTTGCCTCTTTGATCTCCCTAGGGGGAACTTTAGTGGCAATTATTTTAGGCTCCTCAGTAGCGATTTTTATTGCACGGCGGGTAGTCCAGCCGATTAATCAAGTTGCAACCGCGATCGCCAGCTCTGCTTCAGAAATTGCGGCAGCCGTGGAGCAACAGGAGCACACGGCTACCCAGCAAGCCGCAGCCGTCAGCGAAACCACAACCACAATGGATGAGTTGAGTGCTTCTTCCCGGCAGTCAGCTCAGCAAGCTGAAGCAGCAGCCAACAGTGCCCAACAAGCGCTTATTTTGGTTGATGGCAATGGTTTAGGTGGGCGGCAATTGGGAGAGCATAATTCTAGCCTGCGCGACAAAGTAGGACAGATTGCCGAGCAAATTCTGCGCTTAAGTGAACAAACAAATCAGATTGGCAGCATCTCTAGCTTGGTTAGCGATCTAGCCAACCAAACTAATATGCTGGCCTTGAACGCGGCTGTAGAAGCAGCTAGGGCGGGAGAACATGGCAGAGGTTTCGCTGTAGTTGCTGCCGAAATTCGCAAGCTGGCTGATCAGAGCCGTAAGTCAGCAGAACGAATTAGTTCGCTTGTTTCTGATGTTCAAAATGCAACGAACTCTACCGTAATGGTGGCCGATGAAGGCACAAAAACTGTGGAGGGAATTGTGACGGCGATGAACAATATCACTGTCAATAACCAACAGATTTCGCTGACTGCAAAACAACAGGCGATCGCGATTGAGCAAGTTGTAGATGCAATGATTTCTCTCAATCAGAGAGCCCTAGAAACAGCGAGCGGTATTAGTCAAACCAAGGCCAGTACGCAAAAACTGAACGAAGCTGCCTACGACTTAAAGGTAGTGGTGTAGTGAATTCATTTAAATGGAATTTATTCCATGTTTGAAGGTATAACCCTGCGAATTAAGCTCATTGGTGCATTTCTTTTTAATGAAGCAGCGTCGCATTGGAAGAATTTAATCTAGATATTTCAAGTAGGTTGACCCCTGATTATGATGATCGACGACGATGAACTCCGGAGTATCTTTAAAACTGCCAGCGAAGAACATTTACAGCACCTCGAAGCAGGCTTACTGTATTTGGAGGAACATCCCAGCGATCGCACTAGATTAGAAGATTTACTGCGAGAAGCGCACAGCCTGAAGGGTGATGCCAACATGCTAGGAGTCAGGGATGTCGGCACTCTGGCGCACCAGATCGAGGATGTTCTAGGAACGGTTAAGCGTGGCAACATCAGGCTAGCAGCAGTGAGCGATCGCCTCTACTACGGCTTAGACGCAATCCGTAAATTAGTGCATGAATCAGTCACAGGAGAACCTGCTGACATTAATGCTTTCCACGTCCTCGCTCATTTAATGGGAGCACCGGAATCAGATTCCTCGTCCTCAGCCGTCTCTGCTGATCAGTCTGCAAGTACCACGCTTGCCTTACCTACCGCCACAGATCTCCAGGGAATTTCCACTGATACATCTTTAGTAGCGAGCGACAGCGCTAGTGATACCGCTGAAGTAGTAAACGGTCACCTGATACAGCCTGTTGACGCAGAAACTTCAGTAGATGCTGATGCTTCTGATTCAGCCACAACGATTCCCTTGATTGCGACTGAGGGATTGCCTCACGAGGGCAGCCATGTGGTTATCGGCGAATTTGTGACTGCTGATCTGGGAGAAAACAGCGGGGACAACGGTTATCATCTCCCCTCAACTCAAGAGGCTCCGACTCTGAACTCCCCAGCAACTCCTGCGGCCCTCCCTCAAACTCCAGCAGCGAATTTGCCATCAGCGGCTCCAGCGATCGCGGATGCCAACAATTCAGGTGGCTACAAAATTGAAACGATTCGAGTTGAGACGCAAAAACTTGATGCTTTGATGATCCAAACAGGTGAGCTAACCGTGACTAAAATCCGGGTGGTTCATCGCTTAAGCGAGATTGAAGCGATCGCGAGTTTGTGGGAAGAATGGAGTCGCGATACCTTTGTCAATCGGTTTGTCTTCAGTTCTAGCGATCGCCCCGCCACCCAGAGAGACCTCAAACAACTGCAAACGTTTTACCAACGGACAGAAGAACGCCTAGATCGGCTTGGATTGCTCATTAATCGCTTAAAGAGTGACGCTTACGAGGATAATGCCCGCCTAGATATTGTGGCGAGCGAACTGGAAGAAGGCGTTCGGACTCTGCGCCTCTTGCCACTATCCACAATTTTTCAATTGCTGCCGCGCATCGTGCGAGACTTAGCCAAGCAACAGGGCAAAGAAGTCAATTTAATCATTGAGGGTGGAGAAACCCGGGCTGATAAGCGGATACTGGAGGAAATGAAAGACCCCTTGATGCACATGGTTCGCAACGCCATTGATCATGGTCTAGAATCTCCCACAGAACGAGAAAAATTAGGCAAGTCTCGGCAGGCTACGATTCGCCTCAAGGGCTACCAAACCGCCACCAATATCGTCATTGAAATCAGTGATGATGGCCGGGGTTTAGATGTTGAGAGTATTAGGCAGACAGCCCTCAAGCGAGAGGTAATTCGAGAAGCAGATTTGGCCGTTATGACTCCCAGCCAAATTCAAGCGCTCATCTTTGCACCCGGATTTTCCACCCGAAACTTTGTTACCGAAATTTCTGGCCGAGGAGTTGGGCTAGATGTGGTCCGCACCAATGTTGAGCGCCTCAAAGGGACCATTCAAGTAGAGTCGCAGTTGGGTCAAGGTTGCACCTTCCGCATCCAAATGGGCACAACCTTAGCGACAGCTCATGTGCTAATTGTAGAAGTGCAGGGGCGACCTTATGCGATCCCCGTAGAAGCCGTGCATACGACTTTATTAGTGCAACCTCATGAGATTTTTGCCATCGAAGGGCGGGAAACCGTTATCCTGGCAGACCAACCTGTGTCGATTGTGAAACTGGCGGATTTGCTAGAACTAAAATCAAGTCCACCGTCGCCGCCTATCCAGCCTGGTTTCAGCTCCAAGTTATTACCCTGTATCATCTTAAAGGTGGGCAGCGATCGCGTCGGGCTACTGGTAGAGGCTCTACTCGACGAACAAGATGTGGTCCTCAAACCCCAAAGCAAATTACTCAAGCGAGTCCGGAATGTGGCTGGAGCAACGATTTTAGGAACTGGCGAAGTTTGCATGGTGCTCCACCCCCAAGACCTGCTCAAGTCAGTGCGGCAGCGAGCTACCACTTTGGTTCCCAAGGCATTTGCAGAAGTGCAAGCACCCAAACAAGTAGTTTTGCTCGTAGAAGATTCGATCACCATTCGGACTCAAGAGAAGCGCATTTTGGAGAGTGCTGGTTACGAAGTGGTGACAGCAGTGGATGGCTTAGATGGCTTCAACAAACTGAGAAATCGTGAATTTGATGCCGTAATTTCCGATGTCCAAATGCCCAACTTGGATGGTTTGGGGTTAACTGCTAAGATTCGTCAGCATAAAGAATATAGCGAGCTGCCAATTATTTTGGTCACGTCTTTAGCAACCGATGAGGATAAGCGCCGAGGAGCAGAAGCGGGAGCCAACGCCTACATTACAAAAGGTACTTTTGACCAGAAGGTGTTACTAGACACCTTGAGGAGACTTGTTTAGATGTCGTCTTTGCCAATTCGGGTTTTTCTGGTAGAAGATTCTCCAGTATCTCTGGTTATCCTGCAACGGATGCTTTCTTCTTCAACAGATATTCAAGTTGTTGGAACCGCCCGGAATGGCATTGAAGCTTTGCAACTGATTCCCCAAGTGGAACCGACCGTCATTTGCACAGATTTCTACATGCCAGGGATGGATGGGCTAGAGTTTACCAAGCAAATCATGGCAGAGTATCCTCGCCCCATCTTGGTAATTAGTGCCTCTGTCCAGCCTGACAACACGCATAATATCTTTCAGCTACTAGAAGCGGGAGCGGTGGATGTCTTTCCAAAGCCCGGTGCAGGGTTGGCCACTGACTACGAGCTGGTCAAGCAGGAATTAATCACTAAGATTAGAGTCCTGTCTGGTGTGACTGTCTTTACGAAGCAGCGTCGCTTCCCGGTGACTCAGTCTCCATCTTCAGGAAGTATCCCCAGTGCTAACTATCCAACCTCTCCAGGGTCGCGTATAGGCTTGAGCACAGGGCCAAAGCGGGTACTAGCCATTGGAGCATCCACAGGTGGACCCCAGGCACTGCAAGCAGTTTTGAGACCACTACCTGCCAGCTTGCCCTTCCCAGTCTTGTGTGTGCAGCATATCAGCGAAGGATTTTTGCAGGGATTAGTAAACTGGCTCAAGGCTGAATGTCGATTGCAGGTCAAAATTGCTCAAGCGGGTGAAGTGCCGCTTGCAGGAACGGTATATTTTGCGCCGGAGCGATCGCATTTAGAACTCGATCGCCAAGGTAAGTTCCTTTGCTCAGTTTCGCCCTTGGTAGATGGGCATCGCCCCTCGGTCACTGTGACCTTTCAATCTGTGGCTAAGTTTTATGGTAAGGCGGCGATCGGTACTCTGTTGACTGGAATGGGCCGAGACGGCGCTGAGGGCATGCGAGCAATCGCTGAAGCAGGCGGCCTCACCATTGCTCAAGATGAGAAGAGTAGCATCGTGTTTGGTATGCCTAAGGAAGCGATCGCGCTGGGGGCGGCACAGCACGTACTACCCATCAATGACATCGCCAATTTTATTACTAGCAAAGTCTTGCCCAAAAAGTTTTAGTTGCCAAAAGCAAAAGCAAAAAGCAAAAGTCTGTAGGAGCGGCTGAAATCGATACAGACCGTGATCTTACTCACTGCATAACCTGTCGAAATAGGTAATAAACAGAGAAAATATTTAAGTATGCTATTTAACTAAGTGCGTTAATTAAGCAGGATTAGCTCAGCAACTCTCAGAGGAATCTGTACTCGTTTCCATGACAGACCTATCGAAGCTTAAAATTCTGTTAGTAGAAGATAGTCCTGTCAGCCAGAGAGTCGTGGTTAGACAGCTCAAGAACCTAGGCTGCGAACCCGATGTAGCAACTAACGGTCAAGAAGCTTTAGCGCTCATGGCTCAGGCGAATTACACCATCGTCCTGTTAGATTGTCAGATGCCTGTCTTGGATGGCTACGCTACTGTGGCCGCAATCCGTCGCCTAGAAGGGCAAAATCGGCAAGCCGTGGTGATTGCGATGACTGCCAATGATGTCCAGGGAGAGCAAGAAAAATGCCTCCATGCGGGCATGAACGACCTTCTCAACAAACCTTTTAACGAAGCTCAACTCGTTGACAAGTTAAAGCGTTGGAGTCACGCTTGGGTGTGTGACGCGATCGCGCCTCCAGAGACGGAGCCAGTTGCAGAAACTACAGGGGTTGTGACGCCTGAATTAGCTACGAGAGTTGGCTTAGACCTCGATCGATTTCAACGCATCACTCGTGGCAACGGCGCATTTCAGCAACAGGTGCTACAGCTATTCCTGCAAGATACTCGGAAAAACATTTCTCTGGCCAAGGCAGCCGTACTGGCTCAAGACTTGAAGACCCTAGAGCACAAAGCTCATCAAATTAAAGGAGCTAGCGCTAATGTTGGGGTCAAAGTCATTCAAAACCTGGCTGAGCGCATAGAAGAACAGATTCAAAAAAGAAGTTGGGACGAGATCACGACAGGTATTGCTGAAATTGAGCAAGCCTTGAATGAGATTGACAGTCTCATTGCCGCTTAACTTGGCTTGGTTCAGCCCGATAAGATATTTGCTCGAAAATAAGTTCTCGCACAAATATAGGCTCTGGCCCTAGATATTCAAACCAAAGTCTTCCAGAAATAGCTTTGTAGTCAACTTTAGTTGGAGCTACCCGGAGCCTGAGCGCCAACAAACTTTTGGATTAACTGGCGCAATTGAGTGGCATCAAACGGCTTGGTCAAATATTCTGACGCACCTGCGAGCCGCCCTTGAACTTTATCAAAGGCGCGATCGCGGGCCGTCAGCATAATGATGGGCAACGCCTCAAACTGAGGTAATTTACGCACGGTTCGGCAAAACTCTAGGCCATCAATGCCTGGCATAGAAACATCTAGAAGTAAGAGCGCTACCTTTTCGCGACCTAGAACTGACAAGGCATCTACAGCGCTATCGGAAACCAAAACCCGATAATCTACCGCCAAAACTCGCTTAATCAGTTCTTGCATGACAACGCTGTCATCTACGGCAAGAATCGTTGCTTGATAACCTAAGTCTGAGGACATATTCCTATCTATAGTCTGCTGACGCAGTCTAAATGAACGCAATGGAGCGAGATAACCCAAGGAGGGAATGCAAACTGAAACTAGAAGCGATGGTTCGGTTGCATATCCTTATTGTCGCCTCCAACCAATCGATTTAACCTCAGAGTGCCCAGTTTTCCCCACGGACCAACAAGAAACGCGATCGCGAAGGCGATGAAAATTTCGTAGCAGTGATGCTTCATCTGAGTTAGTCAAGCGGAAGTTTGAAAAAAAGTTAAGTTACTGGCTAGAAAGTGCTTGACAGACTATGGGATTTTGCTGCTATTATTGTCAATGTGAATCCAATGGGGCGTCGCCAAGTGGTAAGGCAGCGGGTTTTGGTCTCGCCATTCCTAGGTTCGAATCCTAGCGCCCCAGTTGTTAAATCCAAATAATTATACTTTATTCTAAGCAGTTTACTGCCATAGGTGAGATAGTTCTTACCTGAAGCGCAGTTTAGAATCAAAGTTATGTCCCCAAGTGCACCAAAAGTCCTCGCCCTTGACTTTGATGGAGTTCTTTGTGACGGGTTGCTGGAATATTTTCAGACCGCATGGCGAACTTACTGTCACCTTTGGAATAGCCCTCATGCTGTAGCCAATCCAGAAGCTAGTCAAGAAGTGGCCGAGCTGTTTTACCAACTCCGTCCAGTGGTGGAAACAGGTTGGGAAATGCCAGTTCTAATCCAAGCGATATTGCTAGAGATTCCGACTGCTAAAATTTTTCAAGATTGGCCTGCGATCGCCCAAGAAATCCTACTTGAAAGTAACTTACAGGCCATAGAAGTTGCTGCTGCTCTCGATCAAGGGCGCGATCAATGGATTGCTACCGATTTGAGTAGCTGGTTAGCTCTACATCGCTTTTATCCTGGAGTGATTGCTCGACTTCAGCAATTCTTGGCTGCGTCAGGGCAACCTGTGATTGTGACTACGAAGGAAGGACGGTTTGTTGAGCAACTGTTGCAGCAGCAAGGCATTGAGCTAGCTCCTAACCAAATTTTTGGCAAAGAAGTGCAGCGACCCAAACACCAAATTTTACGAGAGTTGCTGGCGACCCCTGAATATCACCTCACAAATGCTGCTGAGCTGTGGTTTATTGAAGACCGCTTAAAAACCTTACAATCGGTACAAAAGCAGCCTGATTTAACAGAAGTCCAGCTTTACTTAGCAGATTGGGGTTATAACACCGCCACAGACCGCAGCCTAGCTGCTCAAACCTCTCGGATTCAACTGCTCTCCCTCGCTCAATTTAGCCAAGAGTTTGCTGCTTGGCCCTAGGAATTGCCCCATGCTTGATCTGACTAAACTAGCGCAGCAGATGCAGGGAATTAGCCAGCACTTAGCGGACGAAGCAACTGCTTCGCGGCAGCGCTTGGAACTAGCCCAAAAATTACTAACCCAAGCTCAATCTCGGCAAGCAGAACTCGTCTTGCAACGGCAAACCTGGAGCGATCGCCTGGGCTTTGCAGCAGCGGAACCTGTAGAACCACTCACCACAAGAGTCAATTTGGGAGTCGCTCCGGCTATTCATACCGCGATCGCCACCGATGGATCGCAGATTGCTCCCAGCCACCACGAGATTGCTTACTGCTACTTAATTAATGTCGGGCGAGTCGTGCTGCATTACGGGCAAAGTTTGCATCCTTTATTGGATAGCTTGCCAGAAGTGTTCTACCGTCCTGAAGACCTCTACGTTTCCCGTCAATGGGGAATTCGTACTGAGGAATGGATGGGGCATCGCCGTACTGTCTCAGAAGCGACGGTATTGGCAGACTTGGCGTGCCAGGTAAAGGATGAAGTAGGAAGCAAGCAAGATGAAAGACAGGCGGCAGGACAAGTCCCCCTGCTGGCGATGGTAGATGGTTCGCTAATTTATTGGTTTTTGGAAGCGCTGCCGAATGAAGCTCGCGATCGCTTGTTGCCAGAGATTTTACAGGCTTGGGAGCAACTGCGATTAGCCAAAATTCCTCTCATTGGTTATCTCAGTGCTTCTCGGAGTGGTGAAGCCCTCAACTTCTTGCGCTTACAAACCTGTCCTTACCCTGCCCCTGACTGCGCCACACATTGCCCTGGACAAAGCGATCGCGCTCCTTGCCATGTGTTTGACCCGCTACGAGATATTGCGCTGTGGTCCGCATTTCTCGAACCAGGACAACGTAGCCCGCTTTGGCGCAGTTCGGCTCGGATTTTAGATTTGTATGGTCCACATAACATCTACTTTTGCTATGTCCACGTGGGCACTGAAATTGCCAGAGTAGAATTTCCCGCTTGGGTGGCGGAAGATACTGCTTTGTTAGAGATGGCCCTCAGTTTAACCCTGGCTCAAGTGCAGAAGGGCTACGGGTATCCAGTCGTGTTGGCGGAGGCACATAACCAGGCGGTGGTCCGGGGCGGCGATCGCTCTCGCTTTTTTGCCCTCTTAGAGCAGCAAATGATTCGAGCGGGGCTACGAAATATTGGTACGTCTTACAAGGAAGCGCGCAAACGAGGCAGTATCGCCTAAAGAGCCACGCTATTTATAGCGACGAGAAAAAACAGCGATCCCTGCAACAGAGATTAGCTTCCGGGGGAGTTAGCTACCACTGGGGCGAGTCTTAGTAAGATTCAAACTCATCGACTAATTTTTCAATCAGCAAATCCATCTGCTGCTGACGCTGACGCAAAAAAGTTTCGCATTGCCGCAGTTGGTCAATTGCGATCGCAAATTGATCAAAAACCTCAACGAGATCTAGATCTCCTGCCTCAATCTGACCAATAATCGTTTCAATTTGGTCCACCGTTGTTTCATAGCTCCAGTCCGTCTGGGATGAAGTAGAGGGTGAATTGGCACTGGCTACGGTGTCAGTTGGCTTAGAAGTGCTTTGATTCAAGCTTGTCAGGTCGTTCATAGTACAGTTGAAGACTCACTGGCATTAGGGTTTGCCGGCAAAATTTCGGTCACTTGAACTTTGAGCTGACCATGCCCTAGGTTAATCGATAGCTCTTGGCCCAAGTGTAACCCCTTGGTAGAGCGGGTAATGGTGCCATCTCCCTGTCTGACTATGGCATACCCTCGATGCAGAACTGACTGGGGATCAAGATTGGCTAACTTTTGCTGTAGGGTTTGACAGTGATGCGTGGCTTGTTGAGATTGCCGTAGGGCACCTTTAATTAATTCTTGACGCAGCCAGGCTAGGTTGCCTACCTCCCGTTGCAATTGGCGTTCCAAGGGCAACCTGCGCAGGCGATCGCGCAACTGGCGTAGTTCTTCCTCTACTCGGCCAAACTGATGGTTCGCTGCCTCTTGTAAAGCTATCGCTCGCTTCTGATGTTGCGTGTAAAGGTCAGCTAATTGTGGCACAGCTTGCTCTGCGGCTGCCGTAGGGGTGTGAGCATACACATCTGCGGCTAAATCTGCCAACGACTCATCCCGCTGATGCCCGATGCCAGCGATCACGGGAATGGCACAGTTGGCGATCGCCCGCACCACCCGTTCGTCGTTAAAGCAGGCCATATCTTCAGTCGCACCCCCGCCACGGGATAAGATCAGCACCTCAGCTCGTCCATCCCGCTCAACCCGCTCGATCGCATTCACAATTGAGACAGGGGCTTGATCCCCTTGCACTAAGGTGGGTGAGAACAGCACCTTTAAACCGGGATAACGCCGCTTCAGAGTTCGTTGAATATCTCCCCAAGCTGCAGCCCGTGGAGATGTGATGACGGCAACGGTTTGCGGATGGGAGGGGAGCGATCGCTTACGTTGGGGATCAAACAATCCTTCCGCTTCTAGCCGATGCCGCAACTGGCGGTATCGTAAAGCTCTTAAGCCCTCACCAGCCGGTAGTGCTTGCCAAACAATTAATTGATAGTGCCCCCGTTGAGGATGTAGATGAATCCGCCCTAGAATAATGATCTGTTCGCCTGGGGTAGGTAGGGTTACTACTTTGCCGAGCTGACTGCTCCAAACCACACAGCTAATGGCAGCCTTAGCATCCGGATCTTGTAACGTAAAAAACAACCCACTCCGATAACGGTTAGCACTCGAAACTTCTCCAGTAACCCAAATCTGCTGCAACTGACTGTCTTGCTCTAGCAAGGCTTGAATATAGGCCGTCAGACCTGCCACTGAAAGTGCTGTATCGGGAACTAGGAGATCGGGAAGGTAGAAGGTCATCGTAACATCATCTAGGGGCTATGCCCTCGTCATAGGGGTCTACTGAAGTGCCTGAAAACCTTAATTCTTTTTTAGTACGTTCGTACTGAAAACAAGGTAAAATTTTAGAGGGAGCAATTAGACTGCTTTGCCTGTTTCCAGAGTAACGAGACTTCAGCTAATTGGATAGATAAATTTAACTCTATTACGGTAATTTCGCTGCTGTTGTCACCCTCATATCGGCTCTAAATTTCTAGAATAGAGTCTCACCCCTCTGTCTTGTCCAGCCTGTTACATCCTGCAAAAATCCTGTCTTGAGGCGTTAATGGCTACCAAAATTACTGATAACCCCGATAAGCAAAAAGCCCTAAGCCTAGTGCTCACTCAAATTGAGCGTAACTTTGGCAAGGGGTCGATCATGCGTTTGGGAGATGCTACCCGGATGCGGGTAGAGACGATTCCCACTGGAGCGTTGACCCTCGACTTGGCCTTGGGTGGGGGGTTACCCAAGGGGCGGGTAATTGAGATTTACGGCCCTGAAAGTTCCGGAAAAACGACCCTAGCGCTGCATGCGATCGCCGAAGTGCAAAAAGCAGGTGGGATCGCCGCCTTTGTAGATGCCGAGCATGCTCTTGATCCGTCTTACTCCGCAGCCTTAGGCGTTGATATCGAGAATCTGCTGGTTTCTCAACCTGACACAGGTGAAGCAGGCTTAGAAATTGTTGATCAACTCGTTCGCTCTGCGGCTGTCGATATTGTCGTAATTGACTCGGTAGCAGCCCTTGTACCGCGCGCAGAAATTGAAGGCGACATGGGTGACATCCACGTCGGTCTCCAGGCTCGGTTGATGAGCCAAGCCTTGCGGAAAATCACTGGCAATATTGGTCGCTCTGGTTGTACTGTCGTTTTCCTCAACCAGTTGCGTCAGAAAATCGGCGTAACTTATGGTAATCCTGAGACCACAACAGGCGGTAATGCTCTCAAGTTCTACGCCTCGGTTCGCCTCGATATCCGCCGAATTCAAACCCTGAAAAAGGGCACTGAAGAGTTTGGGATTCGGGCTAAAGTGAAGGTTGCCAAAAACAAAGTGGCTCCACCTTTCCGCATTGCTGAATTTGATGTCATTTTTGGCAAAGGGATTTCGACGCTGGGTTGCTTGATTGACCTCGCAGAAGAAATGGGTGTGATCACTCGTAAAGGTGCTTGGTACAGCTACAACGGCGAGAATATCAGCCAAGGCCGTGATAATGGCATCAAGTACATGGAAGAAAACCCCGAAGTCGCTAAAACCGTGGAACAGCAAGTCCGCCAGAAGCTCGAAATGGGCGCTGTGGTTTCTGCTAACTCCGTGGCTCCCCTAGAGGTTGAGGACGAAGAAGCTTTTGTTGAAGAAGAATAAACCTAACCCCTGGCTCCTTCCCTACTAAGGAAGCAAGATTTGAAGTTAGCCTCCTTGGAAAAGGGGGTTTTTTATTGGTGTTTTTGTTCAACTAATTGCCGTACAAGGGCGGCTAATTGCTCAGCGCTATCTGCTACGGCGAGAGATTCTGTCTTGGTAGCCATCTCTCGCAAGAGATTGGGCGATCGCAGCAGCTCTAGCACTTTTGTTTCTAGTAGTTCTGGAGTCAGGTCTGTTTGGCGATAAACTTGGGCCGCTCCTGCCGCCGCAAAAATAGCTGCGTTGTGTGCCTGGTGGTCTTCGGCAGCGAAAGGGTAAGGAATCAAAATCGATGGGGTGCCTGTCATGGCTAACTCCGTCAGCGAACCCGCTCCAGCCCGACTAATAGCCAGGGTAGCCCGCTGAAATAATCCCGCCATGTTGTCGTAGAACGGTAAGGCGAAATAGTGCGGATGTTGCAAGCTTTGCGCCTCTGAATCACTGTCACCTGTAAGATGAACGATCCAAGCACCTGCCTCTAGCCATGCTGGAGCACATTGGCGCACGAGCCGATTTACTGCAACGGCCCCTTGGCTACCACCAACGACCACAATTAATGGGACATCAGCGGGAATAGACAGATCCTCCAGCGGCTGATCGGCTGCGGCTCGAAACTGCGATCGCACTGGAGTCCCGACGTAGACGTTGTGAGCTTTAGGCAAATATTGGGCTGCGCTTTCAAATCCTAGGGCGACTGCCGTACACCAAGGGCTAAACCAGCGTGTAACTTTCCCTGGTAGAGCGTTGGATTCGTGCAGGATAACGGGTAAACCGAGCGATCGCGCCGCAATAATGCTCGGTCCCGCAATATAACCGCCTGTCGTGAGTACGCCTTGAAAATTGCCTTGCTTGAGTAAGCGGCGCACCTGTCCAATCGAGCGAATTAAACGGAAAAGAATTTTGAGCGTCCCTAAACCTAGCCGTTGTTGAAAGCCTTCGACCGGGATGGTTCGTAGCGGATACTGAGCGGGAACGAGTTGAGTTTCGAGCCGATTCGGTACGCCTAGCCACTCGATTTTGTAGTCAGGGAGTTGCTCTGCTACTGCGATCGCCGGGAACAAGTGACCGCCAGTGCCACTCGCTGCGATGAGTAATCGAAGAGGGGAATTTGCCGCAGGACTATTCATGGGACACAGTTCAACTACTAGGCGATCGCTTAGGGTACTCTACAATGCAGGAAGCAGTTACAGGCTGCGATTGGAGATCAAACTGTCCACATCGCCGACTTCGCATCCAAAACGTTGATCGTTGCTACTCAACTATCCAGGCTATCACTTATGCACAACTCGCTCACGGGTCTATGCCGCAATCTCCAACCTAACTCCCGCCACATCCGGGCAAAAGCCGGGACTTGGCCGCTCCTAGGTCTGCTGACGCTAGGATTAACTGTTTTTGCGGGAGAGGGAGTGCAACCTGTAGCAGTGCAGGCTCAAACTAGACCAGTAGCGCCAGCCACGACAACCCCAGCGGCCCCAGCACCCCTGAAGAATTTACTGGCTCAAATTGATGCGGCTGCCAATAGCCATAATCTTTCGGAAGTCATGAAGTTTTACGGCTCGAATTTCAGTCACTCAGATGGTTTGACCCGCCAAGGAGTTGAAAAAGCCTTAGCAGCGTTGTGGAAGCAGTATCCCCAGATCAACTACCGCACTGAGCTAAAGTCCTGGAAAGCCGAAGGAAGAGGCTTTACGGCGGAAACAGTGACTTACATGAGCGGCGTGCAGCAATTAGGTGAGCGGAACTTAGTTCTGAACACAACTCTGCGATCGCGGCAACGGCTGGAAAACCAGAAAATTGTGCGGCAAGAGATTCTAGCTGAGGAGACTCAGTTGACTACGGGAGAAGCGCCCCCCCGCGTAGAAATCACGCTGCCAGAACAAGTACGGCCCAACCAGGAATACAGCTTCGATGCGATCGTGCGAGAACCTTTGGGAGACAGCCTCCTCTTAGGAGCAGCCGTAGAAGAACCGATCAAACCGAACAATTATCTCAACCCCGCTACGTTCAACCTAGAGCTGCTGTCGGCAGGTGGCATTTATAAAGTGGGTCGTGCGCCTGCTAGACCGGAAGATCGCTGGATCTCAGCGGTTTTGGTGCGAGAAGATGGCATGACGATTGTGACTCAACGCTTACGAGTCGTAGGTCAACCTGTTGCCGCTCAACCTCCCAAACCTTCACGGTAAGCTGAATCTGATGTGAGTCAGCAAGCTGAGATTGGGGTGTGATTGTGGTTGCGATTAAAGATCAAGTCGTTTTAATTACTGGGGCTAGCAGCGGCATTGGAGCGGCTTGTGCCAGAGCTTTTGCTGAGGCTCGGACCAAGCTGGTGTTGGCGGCTCGTCGGCGCGATCGCTTAGAACAGTTGGCAGATGAGCTAAATCAAGAGTTTGCTAGCGAGATTCATCTGTTGCAGTTGGATGTGCGCGATCGCCCTCAAGTAGAAGCTGCCCTCCAATCGCTGCCCGACTCTTGGGGCAACATTGATATTTTGGTCAACAATGCGGGCCTAAGCCGTGGCTTGGACAAGCTCTACGAGGGCGATGTGCAAGATTGGGAGGAGATGATTGATACCAATATCAAAGGATTGCTCTATGTGACTCGTGCTGTAGTGCCTGGGATGGTGGCGCGAGGCCGAGGACATGTGATCAATATTGGGTCGATCGCAGGGCATCAAACTTATCCCAATGGTAATGTCTACTGCGGCACTAAAGCAGCGGTCAGAGCGATTTCGGAAGGGCTAAAGCAAGATTTGTTGGGTACGCCTGTGCGAGTCAGTTCTGTTGACCCTGGTTTGGTGGAGACAGAATTTAGTCAGGTGCGATTTCATGGGGATACGGAACGTGCCGGGAAGGTATATCAGGGATTGACACCACTCACGCCTGAGGATGTGGCGGATGTGGTGTTGTTTTGTGCGACTCGTCCGGCGCATGTCAATTTAAGTGAGGTTTTGTTGTTGCCAACGGATCAGTCGGGGCCGACGTTGGTGCATCGACGTTAGTTAATCCGAGCCTTGAGGGCAGGTGCCCTCAAACTCCCGCTGAGGGACGGTTGCGTCCCCCAGACCCCCTCCAAACGAGGCTAAGTGTGAGTGTTTCGAGTTTGGGCGATCAGGAATCTTACCCTCTCACTCCTCACTTTCTAACTCCTCACTTTTTCATCCTCATCCTTTCTTAGACTTCCGCTCCAATTCTCTCTGCATGAGGCAGGTTTGTTGGGGCGCTAATGGCGGCATAGAGACGGTTGAGGGCATTGACGTAGGCTTGGGCAGAGGCCACGATGATGTCGGTGTTGGCGGCTCGCCCGGAGAAGACGCGATCGCCGTGCCGTAAGCGAATCGTGACTTCACCGATTGCATCGATTCCAGCAGTGACGGATTGGACGGAGAACTCGATGAGTTCGTTGGGGACGTTGACGACGCGGTTGATAGCTCGGTACACGGCATCCACTGGGCCAGTGCCGGTCGCGGCATCGGTGAGTTCTTCGCCTTCGGGGGTGCGGAGGCTGACGGTGGCAGTGGGACGAGCGCGATCGCCACAGGAAACCTGCACTAGTTCTAGCCGGAATAGTTCAGGAGCCTGCTGAATTTCGTCGTTGACAATGGCTTCCAAATCCCAATCCGAGATTTCTTTCTTCTTATCTGCCAGCTCTTTGAAGCGAACAAAGGCTTTATTCAAGTCTTGATCCGACAGCTCAAAGCCCAATTCTTTTAAGCGAGTGCGGAAGGCGTTGCGGCCTGAGTGCTTACCTAAGACGATTTGGTTATCGGTTAGCCCAATGGATTGGGCATCCATGATTTCGTAGGTAAGCTTGTTCTTCAGCACGCCGTCTTGGTGGATGCCAGATTCGTGAGCGAAGGCGTTGGCACCGACGATCGCTTTGTTGGGCTGTACCAACATGCCCGTCAAGTTAGAAACCAAGCGGGAGGTTTTGTAGATCTGGCGGGTGTCGATATTAGTTAGCGATGCTTCTGAGTCAGCAGGACGACCGAGGAAGGGGTTAAAGTACTGCCGCCGCACATGCAACGCCATCACCAATTCTTCTAGGGCGGCATTGCCAGCTCGCTCGCCAATCCCATTAATGGTGCATTCTAGCTGGCGGGCTCCATGCTTCACGGATTCTAGGAAGTTGGCGACGGCTAAGCCGAGGTCATTGTGACCGTGAACCGAAATAATGGCTTGGTCAATGTTGGGGACGTTTTCTTTAATGCCGCGAATCAAAGCGCCAAACTCGCTAGGTACAGTGTAACCCACGGTATCGGGAATATTAATGGTGGTGGCACCTGCGGCGATCGCCCGCTCTAGCACTTGATACAAAAATTCTGGCTCAGAGCGACCTGCATCCTCAGGCGAGAACTCTACGTCATCTATCAAGGATTTGGCATAGCCGACCATTTCTTCGGCGATCGCCAGCACTTCAGAGCGAGACTTCTTCAGTTTGTGCTTGAGGTGAATATCCGAGGTAGCAATAAAGGTGTGAATCCGCCCATGAGCCGCTGGCTTGAGGGCTTCTGCTGCGGTCTGGATATCTTGACGAGTCGCTCTAGCTAAGCCACAAATAACGGGGCCTGTTTCAGTCCCTACGGTTTGGGCGATTTTCTGGACAGCCTCAAAGTCTCCAGGGCTGGCAAAAGGAAATCCTGCTTCGATGACATCAACTCCCAGACGAGCCAGTTGTCGGGCGATGGTCAGCTTCTCCTCCACATTCAGCGTGGCTCCGGGCGACTGCTCACCATCACGCAAGGTCGTATCGAAAATAATAATTCGGTCTGGTTGGGGTTGAATTTTCATAGCAGATTTAGCCAACTTGAGTGCAAGTGGACAAGACTTTTCTTATTCTAAGGAACCCCGTTGACGTTTAAGGTGCAACTTTTAGAACTGAGAATCGAATTTCTCAATTTTGGGCCGAATATCGTTGAGGTCAATATAGCGATCGGTGGCGTTGCGAAGTTCACGAGCAATCATGCCCTCTGTTGATACCACTGTAATGTGAGTACTCTTGGAGCGGAGTAGTTCGATCGCCCGCTCGAAATCACCATCCCCACTAAACAAAACCACGCGGTCGTACTGCTCAACAGTGTTGAACATATCGATCACAATCTCTATGTCCAGATTGGCTTTTTGCGAGTAACGACCCGAATTGTCGTCGTAATACTCTTTCAGAATTTTGGTGCGGACGGTATAGCCTAGACTAATCAGGGCATCACGAAAGCCACGTTGGTCTTGAGGATCTTTAATTCCGGTATACCAAAAAGCATTGACCAACATGACATCCGGATCATTTGTAAAATGTTCCAAGACACGTCTTGGATCAAAAAACCAACCATTTTTTTGTTGCGCATAGAACATATTGTTCCCGTCTACAAAAATAGACAGACGGTTCATTGAGCAAGGCATAGAAGCTTAGACCTAATAAAAATTAGAGAATTAATTTGAAAGTTATGGACTTTATCTACTTGTCTATATAGGTGGTCTACTAGGCAATTGTAGTTAGCCCACATTAGAGCAGTTACTTGTGGATAGAGGCTAGGTGCCTGCGGAATTTATATCTAATCAGTTCTCTATTAGCTGCTATTGTCTCTTGGCTCTACCTCTATCGAGCGAGATAAAGTTGAGCCATCCTAAAGTATGTTTATGAGGGTGCATAATTTTGGGTTGTAGGTTGTTGTAGGTTGTTTAATGTAAGTGTACAGAATATAACTCTAGAGGTTGTTATCAGTTCATCTACATTGAGGCGGGTTTGTATATAAGCTTCAGATTTTTGGGGAACTAAGCCCCTTTAGACTGCCATCATTATAGAGACCTACTCTCTAAGATGCATCTGGGGAAAACCTCAAGAACTGACTTAGGGTTCTAGCTTGAGATATGTTTCTATTTTTAGCTTTACGGCTCGGCCTGCTGACCGCAACTACTTATACTAGAGTTCTCTAGTTTCGTTGAATGCCATCAAACAAGAAAGCGGATGGTTCCTCCATAGGCACAGTATTACATAAAGATAACCTGTGCTCTTAGTCAGGGTTTGCTAAGTTGATTAGAAAGAACTCGTCCAGGTTAAGCAAATCTAAAAGCGATTAAATCCTATTCCTGAACATTGATAACTCATCTCCAAACCAACTGAAATTGCTTAACTTCAAACGAGTGACAACGCCATAAGTCTCTGGATGAAACCAGCTAAATCACTGAGACAACCCATGCCAAAAGAACGAAGTTTGCTGCCAGCGCAGAAAAACATTGGTACTACAGTTCGGCCTTTAGTAACTGAAAAGGTAAAGTCAACGAAGCCTGCACAGCGGTTTCTGAATCTGACTAACTTGGGGCACATCCTAACAGGCGTCTGGGCAGCAGCAGCAGCGATCGCAACGGCCACCAATATTCCGCTAGGCCAAATTATGGAGCGGCAAGCTCAGACACTCTTTTTTGAGCTGCGTGGCCCTGTTCCTGCGCCTGAAAACATTGTGATTTTAGCGATCGATGACAGTTCGCTAAAAGTGACTCATTTGGAAGAGTTAAAAGAGGGATTTCCTTGGAAGCGAGTGGCCTATGCTCAAGCCATTGATCGCTTAATGGGTGCGGGAGCTAAAGCGGTGGCTCTGGATGTTGAATTTCCAGGCATCAGCCGTTTTGGCGTTGCAGACGACGAACAGTTTCTCCGCAGCTTAAAGCGCCATGCAGGTCGAGTCGTATTAGCGGCTAAGTATGAGGAAAGCATTAACGACAGTATGGTTGAAGACTCACAAGGCGTCACGACACAGTTAGCCTTTCCATACTTTTATCCCCAAGTCCCTTCCCTTGCACTGGGGTCGATTAATTTCTTAATTGAGCCAGATAATAAAATTCATCGTTTAGGTAGTCAATATTCTCGTGTTCTATCCCCAGCTTTATTTCCGCAAGAACCCGAATTTGGACTAAATCAAGGCATTCCTGACTTCGCTGAGGCAACACTTAAGGCAGCCCAAGTTTCAGTAAGCACGCCAAAAGGAGATCATATCTTCTTCTACGGCCCCCCAGGTAAGTTTAGGCCAATTCCATTTTGGAAGGTTCTTGACTCTGGGCATTGGAGCGGTTTTGAGCAGAACAAGTTTTTCCAGAACAAAATCGTTCTAATCGGAGCAACGACTAACGTTATGGAAGACTCTTGGCCGACGCCTTTTTCGGCGAATTGGCTGTTTCCTCAAGCGATGCCAGGGGTAGAAATTCATGCCAATGCGATCGCTACTTTAATGGAAGGTCGGGCGATCGCAGACGGGATTCCCGATCGATCGCTACAAGGAGTTTTTTGCTTAGTTGGTAGTATCGGTGTCGGTTTTTTATTGAGCTTCCCCAAGCGACCCTGGCTTCGGTGGCTGTTAATCATTGCCGCTCCTTTGAGCTGGGGGGGCGCTACTTACCTCATCTTTTCCTACGGTGGGTTGATCTTGCCAACGGCCTTACCAATCACCGCGATCGCTTTCAGTGGGCTTTCCTACACATTCGCTAGCTCCACCCTTGAGCATTTCAAGAAGCTAAAGTTATGGCATACCCTTAAAAAATATATTGATTCTCCTATCGTCCAAACCATTATTAGCCAAAGCGACCAGGGAGATATCGGAGATATATTCGAGGAGCGAGTAGGTACGAAACTTGATGGTCGGTATGTAATCACAAAGGTTCTAGGGTCAGGCGGATTCGGCGAAACCTACATTGCTGAAGATACCCGACGTCCTGGCAATCCCCAGTGTGTCGTAAAGCGACTGAAAACAGCCACCAACAACATCAATCTTTTGGAGATGGCAAAAAGGCTGTTTATCGGAGAGGCCGAAACTCTAGAGCGTCTTGGTAAGCACGATCAAATTCCTCAACTATTGGCGTATTTTGAGGAGAAGGAAGAGTTTTACCTAGTTCAAGAATTTATTCCTGGCCGTCCTTTAAGCCACGAATTGACTTTAGGTAGACAGCTACCCGAAGCTCAAGTTGTTGACCTACTTAAAGACTTGTTGCAAGTTCTTGCCTTTGTCCACAGTCAAGGCGTTATCCACCGAGACATCAAGCCTAGTAACATCATTAGACGGTTAACGGATGGCAAGCTAGTCCTGATTGATTTTGGAGCTGTAAAGAGAATTCCTCACTTAGCTGAAAATGACACGCCAGACAGCATCACGGTTGGCATTGGTACTCAGGGATATATGCCTAGCGAACAATATGCTGGTACTCCACGCTGCAATAGCGATCTGTATGCTCTCGGTATTACAGCCATTCAAGCTCTGACTGGCGTCCCCCCCAGTCAGTTCAAAAAAGACCAAGCCACTGAGGAAGTGTTGTGGCAGCATAGAGCTGAGGTAAGTCATGAATTAGCAATCATACTCAGCAAACTTGTGCGTTATCACTTCAGCCAGCGCTACCAATCTGCCACTGAAGTTTTAGAAGCACTCCGAAAGCTAACAACTACTAATCATTCAACTAGTTTTAGCGCAGCGAATGGGCTTTCCCCTCTAGATATCGCCTATATGGATGTGGATGTCTCTACAGATCCAGTGTCGCTGACAGATGCTGCATTTTCTACAGTTGCTTGGCCCAATACTCTTGAAGGAGAAACAGAATCCACGGAGATCAGTGACCCCGTGGATAGTTCAGTAGATAGCTAAGGCGATCGCCTTAGTCTATTTATTTGTCAATTGGAACCCGGCCAGGAAACTTACCCTCGGTTGCCCCACCACCTGGGAAGACACCATCATTGGCTTTACCAGGAAATTTACCATCATTGGCTTTACCAGGAAAATCACTACCCGGTGTTCCGCCATTAGGTGGCGTATTGCTAGTTGGATTGGTTGGATCTGTAGGTTGACCTCCGCCAGTCGGATTGATTGGATTGGATATAGGGTTAGCAGGCGTTGCTGGAGCTTGGCCAGGGAAATCGCCTCCCGTATTTCCTCCGCCAGGGAAGTTACCTCCGGTGTTTCCTTGGCCAGGGAAATTACCTGGCAAAGTCGGATCAATCGGCACTACTGGCACTCCTGATCCGGGTTCAACCAAGATAGGTGGACTCGGAATGACTACATCCGGTGAGCCGCCTGGGGGAGTATCAGTGGAAAGGTCTGGTAAAGCGTCAATAGGAGGATTTACATTAGGCTGGCCAATACCTGGATCATCTCCTTGAGTTTGACTGGGAAGGCTGGAGCCTGGAGTAACAGGAGAATTGGGGTTAGGAAGGGTATCAGGTTGCTTAGGCACCACGGGCAGCTCATCCGTGGGCGAAGGGGGCGTTATGCCTCCTGAAACGCCCCCTTCTACTACGATAGGGGGCGTATTTGACCCTTGGTCAGGGGTGGGTGCTTCGGTGGGGGGAGTGGGTGTAGTGACTACGGGCGGCGTAGGAGTGCTAGGTTGCGAAATTGGAGTTGCTGGCTCTATGCGGCGAGGGGTGAGCAGTCTGGTGTCTGTTGGAGCAACCGTCCTTGGTCTCTGCCCTAAGGAGTCTAGGGGACGAGGAGTTGAAGTGACTGGAGTGGGTTCAGGCGGTGAACTGATAGCGGGGTTGTCGCTAGGAGGTGGGTTTTGAGTAGAGGTGACTGGCTCCGGCGGTTGAGTCGCAGGTGGGGTAGTGCCAGCGACAGGTGGAACGCTACCAGAACCAGCCCCAGGTTGTTGCGGTGAGGCTGCGGTTTGATCGGATTGAGTTTTCTCTGGGTCGATAGCTCGGCGTACATCCACAGAATTGAAGATGCGATCGAGATTATTATCTGGGAAACCAGCTAACTCAGAGGGCAAACGAACAAAGGTTGGGTTTTCGATGACGTTTGCGTTTTTGAAGGAGGACTGACCTTGTAAAGCCTCTACTGTCTCAGCTCGAACTGCCGCGATCGCCTCATCTGAGGGGCTAGCAGCATCCTTTTGCGTGAGATTCAGCCCTTTGACTAAATCACTGGTTTCATAGAAGGTATTGAGGTCAAAGTCGTAGACTTGCTCAATCCGGTTTTTGACTATAACCGCCAACTGGCCAGCTCGTAAGCCTTGGCTTTGAGAAGCATCACGGTTATAAATTACCATTGGCCCTTGCGGGTTATTGGTCAGTGCCCCAACCAAGGTGGTATCTGTGTCAGGAATATAGCGGACAAACAAAGCAGAACCTTTAATGCCCGCCGCTGCATTGGGGGTTCTTACTCCTGTAGGACCACGACCAGGCGGAATGAGGAGTAACATCGTGCCATTAGAGAGCTGAAATGTACGGGCATTAGGCACGAAACGAAAAACGGCTTGCTCACCCACACGAGCTAAAGAACCGTCATTAAAACGTAGCTCTGCTAGAGAAGCACGCGCCGTTGCTAAAGCATCGCCAGGAGCCATTGCATCAGAAACTCGTGCCGATCGAACAGGTCGGCTTTTTTGCATTAACTGCACACGATTCCGGAGTGCCTGAATGACAGCACGAGTCAAGGGAGTTTTGGCATCCGCAGGCCGCGGAAAGCTCCCAATAGTTAGACCCGACAGCATCAGAGCAAGGAACAGAGCTAATTTTTGAGACATAAGCGGTTCCTGGCGGTGCAACATCAAAATTTTATATGAAAGTTTTCCGATTTCCGTATATTCCCCTAAGGAAATATATATACAATCCAAGATTTGAATCTATTGACGAAAATTTTCGTCCGTTCTTTACTAACCAAGATGAACAAATTAGCTGTATTTCGTCTATTCCCTATATTAGGAATCACAACTTATCGGTAGGCATCCATTCAGGCGACGGTCAACTTAGTTTGGTAGTTCCCTAAAACAAAAAATTTAAGCTAAAAACCCTGATTTATATTTCGTACCACCCTAGCAACTAAGGAGAATTACTTCTACGATGAGTTTCGGCTGGTTTTTCAGTAAATATACGGTATCCAACTTGCAAGTTTATCTACGCTTGTTTTATCATGTGCACCTCAGACTTTGGCAACACCTAGGTCTATGGCTGAGTCTTGCAGGTAGTTCAGCTTGTGCTACCGCAGCAACTGTTCCAATTCCGGAAGCTACTGTTGAACCAACAGCCAATCCGGTTGTTTTGCCGCTGCCAAAATTTTTACAACATGATAATAGCCTAGGAACAGAGCGGGATTCTGTATCCTTAGATGTAGGCTTCAGTTTGCCAACCGTTGAAACTGAGATCCTATGGTCAGAGGTGACAGTAGAGCCATCCTTGACCAATCCAGCCTTAGCGAATCAAAACTTGCCGCTGAGATATCTGTCTCAGCTAAACGCGCCTTCTGAGGTTGAGGTGCAATCGCAGCAAGAGCGTCACCTGGAGCAAACATTAGCAGATCCAGAGCTAGGTAATTTGCGGTTGCAAAAACCAGGCGATGCCGTCCAGGAAAGTTCAGGGGAGCCAGAAGAGCCTGGAAAAGCTACTGATAATGAGTCTGCTACATCTGATACAACAAATACAAGTAACTCTGAAGCAGAGCCACAAGCTGCTGATCCTGAGTTAGGCAACTTGCGCCTACAGGAATCTGTAGAGAACAGCAATCAACAACTTGACCCAGAACTCGGTACATTGCGCCTGAGACAACAACCTGTGCAGGCTAGTCGTTCCGAGCGAACTGTTTACTTGCAAGGTCGGGTTGATTTTTTCCAAAGTGACAACATTTTTTCCAGTGTTGACCCCATTAATGACAGTTTGATTCGCACAGGACTGAGCCTGTGGGCAACTCCAGCGATCGGGCCTAAAACCTATTTAATTGGCTCTATCAATGCCAATCTGATCAAATATGCCAACTTGGATGACTTCGACTACAACGAAGTACGTTTTGGAGCTTCCCTCTATCAACAACTTACTCCCAAAATGTACGGGGAGGTGGGCCTAAGCAATCAGCAGTTATTTACAGCTGGAGGCGGCGATCGCTTCCTAAATGACAACTCCATCCGTCTGGGTCTGGGGCGTCGGGACTCACTGGGGAATGCGGTAACCATTGATAGCTTCTACCAACTGCGCTATAGCTTTGCCGATCCGAGCGATCGCAGCCGAGTGGTCAATGCCTTGGGCGCATCCCTGAATTACAACCCAACTAGTAAAGTTCAGACAGGGCTGGACTATCAGTACGTACTATCGAGCTTTACGGAGCAAGGACGGGAGGACAACTATCACCAACTACTGGCTCGCCTAAGTTATGACTGGTCTCGCAACAGCCGCATTACGGTATTCGGAGGCTTCGGTTTTGGCAACTCTTCTAACCGCAATGTAAATTTCGACAGCTCCATCCTAGGCGTAAGCTTATCTGTCAACCTGCCCCTCTTCTAACTCCCTCACTCCTCACCCCTCACCCCTCACCTTCCAAGTAAGAACACCAATCGCTCCAACTGCCAGCGTAGAGTTTGCCTTGATCAATGCCTGCCAGTTCTAGGGACAGTAGATTGACGCAGGCTGTCACGCCAGAACCGCAGTAAACCAAAATTTCTTCAGCTGAAGCTACCTCAGTCCAGCGATCGCGCTGCTCGGTTTCAGGTCGCAAATAGCCTTGTTCGTTGGTGACTTCTTGCCAAGGATAATTCACCGCACCGGGAATATGACCTGCCACTGGGTCAATCGGTTCACGTTCCCCTCGGTAGCGATCGCCTTCGCGCGAATCCACCAAAACCACATTTGGTTTATCTTGACGAGCCTTGACGATATTAACATCAACTACCTGCTCAAGCTGTGGCTGTGGGGCAAAGTTGCCTGCTTGCGGTGGTGGTACGTCTATGGTAACGGGATAGCTTGCTGCCTGCCAAGCTGCGAAACCGCCATCTAAAACTGCTACATGGCTGTGCCCGAAGTAGCGCAACAACCACCAAAGGCGAGAGGCGAAGGCTAAGCGTGAGTCGTCATAAGCCACGACTAAAGTTGGTCCATTGGGGCTCTCAGAATTAACACCCATCGCTCGTAACTTGGCAGCAAAGTCTTCTGGCTCTGGTAGCGGGTGGCGTCCGCCATGTTGATTCACCGGACTCGACAAGTCGCGATTGAGATCTAAATAGTAAGCGCCTGGAATGTGGCTGGTTTGATACTGCTGCTGCCCCAAATCAGGTTGCATTAAAGCGAAGCGGCAATCTACAACCACGACTTGCGGATCGTTGAGATGGTCGTGCAGCCAAGCAGCAGACACAACAGGATGAGAAACGGTCATGGAGTTCAGCATCACACAGGTTGAAGCTATTCTACATGGCCTAATTACCTCACAGCAGTCCCAGAGACAGCTGCAGCCGTTAAGCGTTGATAACGAGCGATTTTGAGCTGAGATTCCGTTTGCTGAAGGGCAACTTGCCAAACTTGATAACCACGCGGATTCAGGTGTAAGCCATCAGTGGTCAAGGCTCGATTCAAGGTGTCTTGCGTGTCAGTGAAGTAGGGGTACAGATCTAGAAAACTTACTTTTTCTTGTTGGGCGATCGCGGCAATGCGTTGATTTAAGCCACGAATCCGACTACTGGGAATCGCAGCATAGCGGGTTGGCAAAATCGACTGCACAACAACCTCAGCGCCAGGATGCTTCTGATGGAGCTGTCGCATAATTTGGCGCAAATTACTTAAAATCCGTTGGTCGCTATGGCCCCGACGCAGATCGTTGATGCCAGCCATGACGTAAATGGTGTCAGGCCGCGTCTGAGTAAAGGCTGAAAGCCGCTGGAGAATGCCACTTGTGGTATCGCCTGAAATTCCTTGATTCAGCCACAATTGCCCCTCAGGTAGGCGTTGGGTTGGGAACCAGAGACTAAGCGAGTCTCCCACGACGACCGAGAGACGATTGTCTCCTTGGCCTCGTGCTACAGCTCTGGCTTCTAGCTCTAGTAGTTGTTTCCATTGGCTGTAGCTGGGCTTCGTTGTGGCTTGAGACCAAGCTGAGTAAAAACTATTGCTAGCGATCCGGGTGTAAAGAGTGCCTGCTCTCAGGGCTTCTAGTCTTTGGCGATAGAGCTGGTTACCCGATCGTGGAGCTAAAGCCTGGGCTTGCGGTATATCGCTAAAGTTAGGAATCAAAGCAGGACTAACTTTAGAAACCTGCTGACTACCACGCTGGTCGTCCAGAATTGAGGCGATCAGGTTGTCTTCTTGAGCGTAAATTTCTGTAGCAAGTTGTGGGCTAGGCGCGATCGCTCCCACCTGAGTTGCCCCTACCTGAGTTGCAAGTTGAGGCTGACATCCGGGTTGGCTAAATTCCGGGGCACCAAATTCAACTCCGGTGGTGACTTGGGGTGAAGCTAAAGCAACCGTTTGAGCTTTGGCTAAATCGTCTGCGGCGAATAGGGAGCCAAGCTGAGGTATTTCTGGTGCTGCGGTTTTGGCTAACTGGCTCTTCACTAAGACATCAGCAACCAACAGACAAAGATCGCCCATAAAGTAACTCCATCACACCTTCCCTTACCTTTGACAGGGAGAAGTGGATGGAGTCAGGAAATTTCATGAACGATTTATTCCAACAAAAAGATTCGGAAGTGCACCTCTGCCAAATCCTCAAGAGTTGTGATCGCGCCCTAGACCAATCGGAAGATGAAGGGATAGCGGAATGCGTGGTCAGAATTGCTCAGCGAAGTGACGATCGCCCAAATCGCCAATCCCCAATGAGCCAGGAAGTAGAACGGCACCAAGAGGAGACCAATCAAAATCCAGGAGAGAATACCAATAATGACTCCCCACAGCCAAATATTAATGTGGAAGTTAATCGCTTCCTTGGCGTTTTCCTTCACCACGGGGTCATCAGAAACAAACAAAATCGCGATCGGCACACCAATCGAAACCAAAGCAGCGCTAAAAAAGATCGAAGCGTGCGCTACTGCCGATAATAATTTCCGCTTATCCGTGTCGTACATCCTAGTTTCTCCCTCACGGAGTTAAGGTTTTTGCGATTGCGTTTTTGCGATTGCAAGGGGGGCAATTGCTTTAATCATACCTAGCCAATCTTTGCCTGAAAGTATGCCATAGATAGGGAAATCCGGTGGTTTTTGGTGGGTATCTCCTCATCTGCAAGTTCATCTGCAAGTGGGAAAGGGTTTCCGCAGGCGTGGCTTTTGTCGCTATCATCAAGTTTAAAGGCAACGTTGAATTTAGCGATTTAGCGTTGATAAGTTGCTTTACAGATTTACCCAGTCAGGTTCCGGCATGTCCACTGATTCCCTTGCCCTTGACCAATCGGTTCAAGACAAATCGCTTCAAGTTGAGTTGGAGACAGAGATTGAACGCCGTCGCAATTTTGCGATTATCTCTCACCCAGACGCGGGTAAAACCACTCTGACCGAAAAGCTCTTGCTGTACGGAGGTGCGATTCACGAGGCGGGAGCAGTCAAGGCACGTCGAGCCCAGCGCAAAGCCACCTCAGACTGGATGGAAATGGAGCAACAGCGGGGGATTTCGATCACCTCGACGGTTTTGCAGTTTGCTTATAAAGACTGTCATATCAACCTGCTGGATACGCCGGGACACCAAGACTTCAGTGAAGACACCTATCGCACCTTAGCTGCCGCTGACAATGCGGTGATGCTAGTCGATGCAGCCAAAGGTTTGGAACCGCAGACTCGCAAGCTATTTGAAGTTTGCAAGTTGCGATCGCTGCCTATTTTTACCTTTATCAACAAACTCGATCGTCCAGGGCGTGAACCGCTGGAACTGCTGGATGAAATTGAGCAAGAACTAGGTTTGCAAACCTATGCGGTAAACTGGCCGATTGGGATGGGCGATCGCTTTAGAGGCGTGTTTGACCGACGAGAGCAAAAAATTCACCTATTCGAGCGCAGTGCTCACGGTAGCCGCGAAGCCACAGTCACAACCGTCGATTTGGGCGACCCTCGGATCGAAGACTTGCTGGAGCAAGAACTCTACTACCAACTCAAAGAAGATTTGGAAGTGATTGAGGGGGTAGGTCCAGAGCTAGACCTGGCGCAGGTACACCGAGGCAAAATGACGCCCGTATTCTTTGGCAGCGCCATGACCAACTTTGGGGTGGAGCCGTTCTTGAATGCTTTCCTAGACTACGCCCTCAAGCCTGGGCCTCATCACAGTACGGTGGGTGAGGTGGAGCCTACTTATCCAGAGTTTTCGGGTTTTGTTTTCAAGTTGCAAGCCAATATGGACCCCAGACACCGCGATCGCATTGCCTTTGTGCGGGTGTGCTCTGGTAAGTTTGAAAAAGACATGACCGTAAACCATGCTCGTTCGGGCAAAACGGTGCGCTTGTCTCGCCCACAAAAGCTGTTTGCACAAGAACGCGAATCGATAGAGGCGGCTTACCCCGGTGACGTGATCGGTCTCAACAACCCTGGAGCCTTCGCGATCGGAGACACGATTTATCTGGGCCAGAAGCTAGAGTACGAAGGCATCCCTTGTTTCTCACCCGAACTCTTTGCCTACCTAAAAAACCCCAACCCCTCCAAGTTTAAGCAGTTCCACAAAGGTGTGTCGGAGCTACGGGAAGAAGGGGCAGTCCAGATCATGTTCTCGGCAGATGAAGCCAAGCGAGACCCAATCTTGGCAGCAGTCGGGCAACTGCAATTTGAAGTGGTGCAGTTTCGGTTGCAAAACGAATACAACGTGGAAACCCAAATCGAACTGCTACCTTACAGCGTGGCTCGTTGGGTGACAGGAGGCTGGGAAGCTTTGCAAAAAGTGGGTCGCTTGTTTAATACGGTCACAGTGAAAGATTCTTGGGGCCGTCCTGTGCTGCTCTTCCGCAATGAGTGGAACTGCCAGCAAGTAGAGGGCGAACACCCGGAGTTAAAATTAAGCACGATCGCTCCCGTAGTTTCTGGGCAAGAACCTATCTCCACTTGATGCTATGTTGGAGCGGATTATGGCAGCAGCATCTGTATGTCTAGTTCCGACCCTTCTGCATCTAACCAGCCATCTACCAACGCGACCCTGAAATCAGGCTTAACCGCACTGAAGCAGGGAGATTACCCCACCGCCATCTCTCTGCTAGAGCGTTGTGCCAACTTTTCTCCTAATCAGGTTGCACCGCCTCCACCCAATACTCCAACTAGCTTGCAAGCCCAGATTGGGTTAGTAACCGCTTATGAGCGTCAAGGTCTGGCGGAGCAAGCGATCGCCCTCTGCCAAGCCCTCACCCAAACGCCTAACCCTCAGGCAAAAGCTTGGGCCGACAAAACTTTAGCCAGCTTCATCCAACGCTATCCTCAACTGGTGGCATCTACCGAGTTGCACCCGTCCACCTCAACCCCATCCGAAGCTCCATCCACAATATCTAATACCAGTGAGGCTGGATTCGTCCCGCTAGATGCTACCTCCACTCGTAAAACTTCTCGGACTAACAAACTGCGGTCTCAATCCGCTTCAGTCAGCCAGCCGCGATCGCCTCAACCGATTTTTGATACCGTTACACCACCCCCGGAAACGGTGGATGATGATGAAAATCCAGACCCAATATTAGCGACATCAGCAGCCATAGAACCGCGCGAGTGGAAACAAGCAGGTCGAGCGCAAAAGTGGCAACCGCTCAGCAAGCTCAAACTCACTCGCCTTTGGCTCTTGCAAGCAGGTAGCACGATCGCCTTTTTCGCCTTCGCCTTGTTTGTTTTACGCTTCTCTATGCGAGCCACCAACTGGCTGTTGGTCAAGCTTCCCTTTGTCCAGCCGATTCAACTGCTTTATCGCAATCCAACGGTCATTTTTATCGTTGTAGTAGGGCTGATGTTAGCCTTGCTGCCTTGGCTGATGGATGCGCTACTCAAGTTTTTGTACGGCTTGAAACCCCTATCAACCGCGACTTTAGCGACCTATAGCCCAGAAGCCACTAAAGTTCTCAATCGTCTGCCTCGGCAAAAGCAGATTCCTACCCCTGCCTTGCGGCTTTTACCCACCGCTGCACCGATCGCCCTCACCTACGGCTCCCTACCTCGCTTCGCCCGCATTGCCGTCAGCCAAGGACTGCTAGAACAACTGGCAGATGACGAAATTGCTGCCCTCTATGCTGGGGAAATTGCTCACATTGCTCACTGGGATTTTGCGGTGATGTCCCTAGCAGTGCTGCTGCTACAAGTTCCCTACACGCTGTATTGGCAGGTAGCCACTTGGGGCGATCGCTTGGAAGCTCGTAGAAAGCAAGCGCAGCGACAAAATACGGCCTTGTTTTACCTCTTCACGGTACTGGTCTACATCATTGCTGCCTTTTCCAGTCTCAACTATGGCGTCTATTGGCTGCTCCGCTGGCCGCTGTTGTGGCTGTCTCGTCAGCGGCTCTACTACAGCGATCGCTTAGCTGCTGAATTTACGGGCAACCCGAACGGCCTTACCAGAGCCTTACTCAAAACCGCGATCGGGGTAGCTCAAGACGTACAACAGCAGCAACAAACCAGCTATGTCCTCGAAGGCTTCAACTTCCTAGCACCGCTCGATTACAAAACAGCGCTAACCGTCGGTAGCTTCTATCCAGCCGTCTCATTTGAGACACTTTTAGAATGGGACCGCACCAACCCTCACCGCCATTGGCTCAATCTCAACCAATCTCATTCTTTATTAGGCGATCGCCTGCAACTCCTGAGTTCTTACGCCCGCCACTGGCGACTCGACTCTGAGCTAAACTTTGCCAACTCTGCTCAAGCAACTCCATCCAAACTCACCTGGCAGCAGTGGTTAACTCGCTATGGACAACGCCTAGCCCTCCAAGGCGCTCCCTTCTGGGGCTTGGGGTTAGGCGTTGCGATCGGATTAGGGATTTGGTCAATCGCTGCGATCGGTGAGTTCTTAGGGTTGTGGAATTTGTTTTGGTTGGTGGGTGACTGGGCTGTCCTCATCGGTTGTTTACCTTTGGGTCTGAGCTTAGGGATTTTTGTTCGGATCAACCCGTTCTTTCCAGACATCACCCCAGTGACGCTCCGAGCCACATCTCCACTCCCCACACTTATCGCCAATCCCACGCTTCTCCCCATCGACAGTAAACCTGTGCAATTGCAAGGCAAGCTGTTGGGGCGGACGGGGCTGGCTAATTGGCTAAGCCAAAGCTTGATTCTGCAAACCGACACGGGGTTAGTACCACTGCATCACACTTCAGCCGTGGGGCCGTTGGGAGCATTTTGGGCACGATCGCCCCAACCCCGTGACTTAGTCCACCAAGCCGTAACTGCTAAAGGTTGGTTCCATCGGGGCGCTACTTCCTGGATCGATTTAGAAACCTTACGAACTTCGAGCGGCAAAATTAGCATTAGTC
Organism: Trichocoleus sp. FACHB-591; assembly: GCF_014695845.1. Lineage (NCBI taxonomy): Bacteria > Bacillati > Cyanobacteriota > Cyanophyceae > Leptolyngbyales > Trichocoleusaceae > Trichocoleus > Trichocoleus sp. FACHB-591. The sequence continues at coordinate 174,547 of NZ_JACJPA010000096.1, read as the reverse complement.
GCCATCCGATTTGGTCTACCTTGCTAGCTGGGGTAGCAGCCTGCGTTGGCACTTATATCCTGTTATTTATTGGAGGATATTAGTAATATCTACTTATTGATTTTTTTGCCACTATCAAATCTTGCGTAAAGAAAAGTTGCACTAATTTGGAAGTTTATGTTACTTTTCTTTACAGAGAGATCCGATTTACCGAAGACGTGGCTCAGCCTTTAACAATGGCAGTTTTTACAGCAAAACCGTCTTGGTGTCAGGTTTTCTTCCTCCCAACACAGCAAGCTCGACCAGCCGTAGCCATCGGCTGGTTTTTATTGAAACAGTCTAGAAATATACCTGCGTGTTACGTCAATCTATTGGTATATTCAAAGCTTGTTTCGCCAATCTACTGATAAAGATCTGGCTCAAGTCTGAAACTTATGATTTTACCTAGCTGCGTATCTAAGGCCGTGATACCTTAATGAATGGCATAGAAATCCTGGAAAAGCAGTTTAAACAGAAAACGCTCGAACATAAGCCTCCAGTGATCATTAAAAACCTACAACCATGATGAAGTTCAACTTGCTCTTTTCTGGAGTGTAAAGCATTGGATGAAGGGTACTGGACAGCTTTTTTGAGGCGAGGAGCTGTGTTTTCGATGTTAGCGAGAGGAGTACAAGGCGTAGCTATTCGTAGAGTCGTCTATCAAGGCAATCTCTCGCTAACTGCGTGAGGTTAATGCTTTCAAGCAAGTTTATCTGAACCGATGTCTGGAGGTATCTTTCATGTCTATTCGTCTATATGTGGGCAATTTACCCAAAGAAGTGGAGCGCCAAGAGCTAGCAGCAGTATTTGCAGAAGCTGGTGATTCTGTCTCTACCAAGGTTATCACTGACCGCAAAACAGGCAAATGTCGAGGTTTTGGTTTTGTGACTGTCAAAACCGATGAGCAAGCCGATGAAATTATTGAAAAGTACAACGGCTTTGTGCTTAAAGACTGCGCTCTAAAAATTGAGAAAGCGTTGCCTCGTGCCAAAGGTAAAGAAGAACAGGGTGCAGAGGGCGCAGAGGGCGTCAGCAGCAGTCCTAGCCCCAGTGCTCCTTCTGCGGGCAGCCGTCGCAGCAAGAGCAATAGCAACAACAACAATAAGTCTCGACGAGTTGCGGCTAGCACTTCTACCGATAGCGATGCGGTTCAACCTGATCCACGTTGGGCTCAAGACCTAGAAAAGTTAAAGCAACTGTTGGCAGCTCAAGCGACTAACTAAAGCTGCGTACAGCAGAACTTCCATCTCACAGTCATCGTGTTTCATGATTAACGACAGGTGCAGTTTACGACTCACCCGTCACAACTAAAAAGCTACCGAGGCAAAGGCTGGGAAGCCCTAGTCTTGCTTCGGTAGTTGTGTTGTATTTGGGCAGTTTCTAAGGCAATTGTTGTTTGAGCTGGCTCATTTGAGTTGAGTCAAAGGTGGCTTGCACTACAACTTTCTGGCGATCGTCTCGTAGTGTCAGTAAGTAGGTATCTCCGTTGGGAGCAACTTGCCACTGGGGATTTTTCATGACCACTGTCTGGAGCGCAACCTGCGGCAACTCCACCCGAATTACCACTTCCTTTTGTGACTGCGGAAAAATGTAGAGTTGCTGATGCAGTTGGTCTAGCTCCAGCTTGTGGACTGTGGTACTTCGCTCTTGCGATGAATCAGGCTTCTGCCAGTAGAGGGTGATGCCACGAATAGTAGGGTTTACTACTAAAAACTTTTCATCAAAACGCTGGGGTTCCCAGTTGAGGTTGGTGGCCTCCGCAGTTGCAGGCATCAACCGTTGTTGCCACAGAATCTCTTTGCCGTTGAGGTTGTGCCACCATTGGCTAATTGTGGCAAAGTGATTACTGTTTTCAGAACTATTGCTGCCATATTGCCAAATGCTTCTTAGTTCCATGATCAGCCTCGCTGAAGGGGTGAAGCAATTTCTAGAGAAATCGCTGTTGAGGATTCTGTCTCCAGTGTAAGAAAGCCGATGGACTTACCCTTGGTTTATAACCCAGTTTATGTTGCACCTTTGCCAGCAGGACATCGTTTCCCAATGGCCAAGTTTAGGCTATTGTACGAAATGCTGTTAGCAGACGGAGTGGCATATCCAGAGCAATTTTTTACCCCTGAGCGGCCTGTCCAAACAGTTCTAGAACTTGTCCATACAAGGGATTATGTGCAAGCTTATTGTGAGGGCACCCTAGACCCTAAGGCCCAGCGCCGCATTGGTTTGCCTTGGAGCCCAGCTTTGGTCGATCGCACCTGTACTGCGGTCGGAGGCACAATTCTCACGGCACAGATGGCTCTACAACAAGGACTTGCTTGTAATACGGCAGGCGGAACTCACCATGCTTTCCCCAGTTATGGCTCTGGATTTTGTATTTTCAACGATTTAGCGATCGCGGCTCGGGCTCTACAAAAGTTGGGCTTGGTGGAGAAAGTTCTGATTGTTGACCTAGATGTACATCAAGGCGATGGTACGGCTCTAATCTTTCAGGATGACCCAAGTGTCTTCACATTCTCAATGCATTGCGCAGTCAACTTTCCGGGTACCAAGCAACAAAGCAACCTAGATGTGCCTTTACCTGTAGGGATGGAAGATGATGCTTATCTGCAAACCTTAGCCGCCTATTTACCCGATTTACTCACTGAGGTACGTCCAGATCTAGTCCTCTACGATGCAGGAGTTGATCCACATTTAGGCGATCGCTTAGGCAAATTGGCGCTCACCGATACAGGTTTATTCCGGCGAGAAATGCAGGTCTTGAGTACCTGTGTAGCAACAGGCTACCCAGTTGCTTGTGTAATTGGAGGTGGCTATGCGGATGATTTGCAGGCTTTAGTGTATCGGCACTCACTTTTACATCGTGCTGCTAGTGATGTGTATCGTCACTATCGACTGTGATTGGCTACTCTGGCAAAAGTACGGAGACAGCTTGTAACAATTTCTGTAACAGCAGAACCGTTTAAGAGTAGGCTCGTCTAGATTGGGGACGACCCTCTCCTGTGCTCTAGCCATGCTGCTACAGGACGCGCGTGATTATCAGATTTTGTTTCTCTCACTGTTTCTCATCCTGGGCTTAGGCACGAGAGACTGGACGGTTCGACCCGAATTCATTGCCGTGACGATTGCGACTTGCCTCACGACTCAATGGGCTATGTCTGCTTTACAGGAGTGGTGGCAGCGCCAGGACTCACAGCGATCGCTCACTTCACAAACCACTCAAACAGAAATTTCTACTCCTGCGACTCCCGTCAAGAAGCAGGGGCGATCGCTACGGAGTGCCCTGATCACGTCTTTAGGGCTGTGTTTACTGCTCAGAGCGGATCATGCCAGCACAATGGCTTTAGCTGGTAGCTTAGCGATTCTCAGTAAGTTTGTCTTTCAAGTACAAGGCAAGCATTTCTTTAATCCGGCTAACTTCGGCATCATTGCTGTGCTAATGCTCACTCAAGATGCCTGGGTTTCTCCGGGGCAATGGGGCGATGAGTGGTGGTACGGGCTGCTCTTTCTGGGGGCTGGGGGTCTGGTGCTACAGCGCGTCGGGCGTTGGGATACTTCAGCCGCTTTCCTAGGCACCTACGCTGGCCTAGAAGCCTATCGCAATTTCTGGCTGGGTTGGACTTGGGATGTCTACTGGCACAGATTGATGAGTGGGTCTCTACTGCTGTTTGCCTTGTTTATGATTACTGACCCTCGCTCCATTCCCAACGCTCGGATCGGGCGATTGGTTTGGTCTGTCGCCATCGCCGCTGTCACGTTTGTGCTCCGCAATCAGTTCTTCATCCCGACTGCTGTGTTTTGGGCCTTATTTGCGCTGGCTCCGCTCACCTTGCTAATAGACCTGCTCTGGTCCGCGCCTCGCTTTACTTGGTCTCGGCCTGCTCCTGAATGTGGTGATCCTATCAGTCCCACTGCCGTTGAAGTAGTTGAAGTATAAGAGCAACATTCCTCAGCCTTCTTATTCATGCACCTGGAGAAAACTATGATGAAGCCGTTACGGATATTGTTGGGCTTGCTTTTGACGCTGGTTATTCTAATTGGGTATGTACCTAATGCCTGGGCTTTTTGTGGCTTCTACGTTGCTAAAGCAGACACCAAACTCTATAACAAAGCTTCTCAGGTTGCGATCGCCAGAGATGGAGAACGCACTGTCCTGACAATGGCCAATGACTTCCAGGGTGATGTCAAAGATTTTGCGATCGTCGTGCCTGTGCCTGTGATGCTAAAGCAAGAGCAAGTTCATGTCGGCGATCCTAAAGTTTTAGAACGGCTGGATGCCTTTAGTGCCCCTCGTCTGGTGGAATATTTCGACTCCAATCCTTGTGAAACTCAAACTTTTAATGAAAGGGTAATGGCTCCGTCTGCGGCAATGGCTGGTGCGCCTACAGAAGCTGCGAGCGACAATGCCCTGGGAGTCAAAGTTGAAGCTCAATTCACGGTGGGTGAGTATGACATTGTGATTCTGAGCGCCAAGGAATCCAGTGGTTTAGAAACTTGGTTGAACCGCAGTGGTTACCGCATTCCTAGAGGAGCGAAGCAACTACTGCAACCCTACATCCGCCAAAACCTAAAGTTTTTCGTCGCCAAGGTGAATCTAGCGGAATTTGAAAAAGCGGGCTATCAATTTCTCCGCCCAATCCAGATGGCTTACGAATCACCCAAGTTCATGCTGCCGATCCGTTTGGGCATGATTAATGCTGCCACCGAGCAAGACTTAATCGTTTACTTGCTGTCTCCTCAAGGCCAAGCTGAAGTCACTAACTACCGAACCGTGCAGGTGCCCTCAGATGCTGAAATTCCAGTTTTTGTCAAAAACGAGTTTGGTGATTTCTACAAGTCTATGTTCCAGACAGCCTACACTCGTGAAGGTAAAAAGGTAGCTTTTTTGGAATATGCCTGGGATATGGGCAACTGCGACCCTTGCTCAGCTGAACCTCTCAACCCTGAGGAACTGCGTCAGGCGGGTGTTTTTTGGCTCAACGACAACGCCTCCTCCAATGTTTTCCTGACCCGGATTCATGTCCGGTATACCCGTGACAAGTTTCCTGAGGATCTAATGTTCCAGGAAACCTCGAATCGACAGTTCTTCCAAGGGCGCTATGTTTTGCGCCATGCCTTTACAGGTGAGACGAACTGCGCGGCTGGGCGACAGTATAAGAGAGCTTTACCTGCCCGCTTTGAACAAGAAGCCCAAACCTTAGCTAAGCTAACGGGTTGGAATATCCAGGATATCCGTCAGAAGTTGCCTGCAATTTCTAGCCAAACCGCTCCTTGGTGGCGCAATCTCTGGCCTAAGTAACGCACGCTAGTCAAGCGCGATCGCGCCCTAATTTAGTTAGAGCCTGAAGGAGTCTGTAGCGGACTAGGAACAGCTTTAGTCTGAAGATTTTTTCTGAGGTAGTAAAACGGACTCATCAAGCTACCTAGAAAAAACTCCAGTTCGCAAGCGGCAATTAGATCTGTTTTGACTCGTTGGCGATACTTGAGTACATGCATCACAGCTCTCCGGGAATTGCCTAAAAAAGTTCTGGCCATGATCCAGGGCTTCTGGGCATCCGCAGTGTAGATCAGGCGTAACTCACAGGTCGCCAGCCCACACCCCCTAGCTAGCTCAGTCAAATAGGGTCGTTCTAAACGCCAATGAGGAATTTGATGATAAGTTTGCATGGCAGGGTTGTACCAAATTTCCCAACCTGCCTTGTGTAGATACAGCAAAGGTTCGTAGTCATCCCCCTGCACCATGCACCCGCGAACTTTACCGCTCAAAGCAGGACGTTGTGGGACATGCTCAAGCCAAGCCTGCCGTCGGACCACTAAAGAAGCTGCTGGCGGTAAACTGATCCGCTCTGGCTCATACAAATTTGGATTTGGACCGCGCTGCCGAATCGCTAGAAATGCCTGAATTTTCTCAAAATTAGCGGGAGGCTCTACCTCATAATCTCCATAGATCTGTCCGCCATAGGCTCCTGCCTGAGGGTGAGTTTGCGCAAATTCATAGGCAGCGGCGAGCCACTCTGCCGTTGGCAAATTGTCATCATCTAAAAAGCCAACTAGTTCACCCTGTGCTTCTCGAATCGCTCGCTGGCGGGCAAAAGCGGCTCCTTGTTCTGGCTCAAAGCAATACTTGAGAGGATAAGGGTGGGACCAGTTGGCTTGATACTGTTGCACCACAGCGGCAGTGCCATCGGTGCTGTTGTTGTCAACGATGATGATTTCCCACCGAATCGATTCAGCAGCAGTCTGCGATCGCAAGCGCTCCAGAATCAGCGGCAGGCGATCGGCACCGTTGTATGTAGGAATTGCGATCGTTACATCCATAGAGAGATTAGAACTTATGCCCTCTTAGTTTTTCAGGGTTTTCTTCCAGTGGTGGAAGGGACTCAGAAAACTGTTGCGGAACAGCTCCATTTCGCAAGTAGCTACCAAATCTTGAGGGATGACCGTTCTATATTTCAGCCAGTGCCGGAGAATTTTACGCATATCGTTCAGGATATAGGCCAGAGCTGCCAATGGACGCTGCCAAGGTTTAACACTAAGCATGCGAGTGTGGTAACGACTCAGACCAATCCCTCGAAACATGGCGAGCAGATAATCTCGCTCAAAACGCCAGTGAGGGATTTTGTGGTGCATTTCCATGTCTGGGTTATACCAAATTTCCCAACCTGCATTCTGAATATGCAGAAGCAGTTCTAGATCTTCTCCCGGTTCGCTGGCCGCGATCGCTTGTCCTTGAGACTGTCCGACTCTCCCTCTCAAGGTAAAAGTTTGAGGGACATAGCGGCTCCAAACACTTTTACGCACCACTAAGCCTGCTGAGGGAGGCAGCAGCTTTTTGCCAGGATCGTATAGCAATGGCTGAGGACCGCGCTCAGTAATCGCCAAAAAACCAGCAATTCTTTTGAAGTTTTGCGGAGGTGCAGCTTCAAAGTCACCGTGAATTTGACTCGCGTAAGCTCCTGCTCTAGGGTGACTTTGAGCAAAGGCATAAGCTGCTGCCACCCAATCTAGGGCTGGAATGTTGTCATCATCTAAAAAACCAATCAGCTCGCTTTCGGCTGCTTGCACTGCTCGCTGCCTCGCATAAGCAGAACCTTGGCGACCTTCAAACAAGTACCGGATGGAATACTGGTTGGGCCAATCTGCCTGGAAGGTCCGAATGACCTCAGCAGTCTGGTCTGTACTGTTGTTATCAACTATTAGGATTTCCCAGCGGAAATGCTCTGTATTTACCTGCGATCGCAGGCGCTCTAACAACTCAGGCAAACGGTGCTCACCGTTGTAGGTCGGGATGGCAACCGTAAATTCAGGAGCCAAGGGTTTGGAGACAAGAATAGGGCTTCTACTAGGAAATGTCTGAGAGGAGGACATTGAAGAGTAGGGCATTTGAGTTAAGAGTTTAAGTGAGTAAGGTATTGTTTTGGTCAACCTTGTCATGGCAATAGCCAACAAGGACTTGAAGCACTTAACTGTTGCAATAGAGCCACTGAAGTAGACTCACCGTTGCAAATTGCCTGATTCTTAACTTTAGGTAGACCCCTGATTTGCCGCCGAGTGTCGTATTTCTAATAGCAGCTATTAGTTAAACCAGTCGCTTTAAGAGTTTTGCAACTTTATTTAGCAGCTCTCTAGGTTAAAAGCCGCCCACTTAAAATTCCTGTAGTGCTAACAAGAATCTTGCCCAACTCTTAAGTTCAGCAAACAAGTTTTCAACAAATAGTGATCAGGCAATAACTTACCCAGCGATCGCTTTGCTGCGATCTCACTCCCTTAAGGCGGAGTTTCTCCAACTTCTGCCATGACATTAAAATCCAGCATGGGCATAAAGAGGTAAATGCTGCCCCGATTCGCGTAGCGATATGCTTGCAATCGGTTATGTTGCTTCACTATCAAGCTCCCAGCTAGACATCTATCCTGGTAGCTCACTCATCTCTTATGAAATGCGCTCTGCTCTGCTAATCAGAAGGCCACAAATCTTAAGACGAGTAAGCCTCCATATTCTCGCTTTCAGTAACCGCTTCTAAACATCTGGCTTAAGAGAGATTTCGCAGCCAAATTTAAAGCAATGATGAGAGTTTCATCAAGCAGAGGCAAAGTTTGAGAGATAATACGGAGGTGCTTAGTGGCCCAATAGCTTGTCGCGCAAGTGTTTGATGCGATCGCGATACTTAGCCGCCTCTTCAAATTCTAATTTTTTCGACGCTTCCTTCATCTGAGCTTCTAGCTGACCGATGAGCTGCGGAATGTTTTCTAGAGGGAGATCACTGGCTTGCTCATAGACTTGATCTAGTTCTTGGGCGTTGAGACGGCGCGATACCTCTAAAAACGATAAAATGGCGTTGCTCGATTTTTTAATAATTGGCTGTGGCGTGAGGCCGTGCTTGGTGTTGTACTCCATTTGCACCGCTCGCCGCCGTTCGGTTTCACTGATGGCCTTGGCCATACTGTCAGTCAGGTTGTCAGCGTAGAGAATGGCCTGCCCTCGGATGTGACGCGCTGCCCGACCAATAGTTTGAATCAGCGATCGCGCCGCTCGTAAGAAACCTTCTTTATCCGCGTCTAAAATCGCGACCAGAGACACTTCTGGTAAGTCTAACCCCTCACGCAACAGGTTCACACCAATCAGCACATCAAAGGTGCCTTCCCGTAAATCCTGCAAAATCTCAATCCGCTCGATGGAGTGAATCTCAGAATGCAAATAGCGGACCCGAACGCTGCGCTCCTGCAAGTACTCGGTCAAGTCCTCAGCCATCCGCTTAGTCAGCGTGGTGATCAGCACCCGTTCCTGAAGCTGGACCCGCTCTTGAATTTCGCCAAACAAATCATCAATTTGGCCTGTAGTGGGGCGGACGAAAATTTCCGGGTCTAGCACTGCGGTAGGCCGAATCACCTGCTCTACGACTCGACCTTCCGAAATTTCTATCTCCCAGTCTCCGGGAGTGGCAGAAACAAAAATGCACTGTCTCGCCTTGCCCCAAAACTCCTCAGACTTCAGGGGGCGGTTGTCGGCGGCACTGGGTAAACGAAATCCGTGCTCAATCAGCACTTGTTTGCGGGCTTGGTCGCCATTGTACATACCCCGAATCTGCGGCACAGTGACGTGAGATTCATCAACGACCAAGAGCCAATCTTGGGGGAAATAGTCGATTAAGCATTCGGGGGGATCCCCCGCTTGCCGCCCGGCGAGATGGCGCGAGTAGTTTTCTACACCGTTGCAATAGCCCACTTCTCGTAGCAACTCCAAGTCGTAGCGAGTGCGCTGCTCTAGGCGTTGGGCTTCTAGGAGCTTGTTGTTTTGCTCTAAAATTTCCAGGCGATCGCGCAACTCTTGTTCGATGGCGTTGCAGGCTCCCTCTAAGCGGTCTTCGGGAGTAACGAAGTGACGGGCAGGGTAGATATTGACCCCTTCCATGCTTTGCAGCGTTACGCCCGTCACGGGATCGATGTAGCGAATCGCGTCGATCTCATCGCCAAAAAACTCCACTCGAATGATGCGGTCTTCATACGCTGGGCCAATTTCCAGCACATCCCCTTTGACCCGGAAGCGACCGCGCCCCATTTCCAGGTCATTGCGCGAATACTGTACAGAAGCTAAATCGCGCAGAATTTGGCGTTGGTCAGCTTCCATCCCCACGCGTAGCGGCACAGCCGCATTCAGATATTCGGAGGGAATGCCTAAGCCATAAATGCAGCTAATGGAAGCGACCACAATCACATCCCGGCGCTCAAACAGCGATCGCGTGGCCGAGTGCCGCAGCATATCAATCTCTTCGTTGATCGAAGCTGTCTTTTCAATGTAAGTATCGGTCACCGGAATATAAGCTTCCGGTTGATAGTAGTCGTAATAACTAATGAAATACTCGACGGCGTTATTAGGAAAAAATTCTCGCAACTCGTTGCAAAGTTGGGCGGCTAAGGTTTTGTTATGAGCCAAGACTAAAGTGGGCTTCCCCACGTTTTCAATCACTGAAGCGATCGTAAACGTTTTACCAGTACCCGTTGCCCCCAGCAGAGTTTGGAAACGTTCACCTGACCTCACGCTCTGGGTCAGTTGCTGGATCGCCTTGGGTTGATCGCCAGTGGGTTGAAAAGGAGCTTGAATCTGGAATTGCGCCATAATCTCGACTCAATAAAAGCACAAAGTTACTAGAGTTTTGGCTCTTGCGCCTAGTGACTTGAGAGCAATCTGGGGTCGCTCGGAGTCAACTAGCCACTCCTCTAGTGTAGCGATCTCAAGTAGTACATTTGGTCGCCTAGAACACGATGAAATTCGCGATCGCCCGTTGAAAGCACGACGAAACCAGCTAAAACAACCCAGGATATCTCAACACTTCAATCTGAACTGCGAATTACAACCATTAGTGACCCTCAATATAACTGTAGCGGATAGAACTGTGAGCTGAGGACTGATTAGAATCTAGGTCTTTATATTGAAATATTGAACGGTCAAATATCTAACTAGTAAATCAATTAGTGATTGGGCACAATCCTAGAAAACTCTTGAGACAGCCGAAGATAGGGCAACATTTTTTACCTTTCTTAGCTCACATTTACTGAATCAAAAATCAAATTCAAGAGATTAATCAATAAGAAATTTCTTAATTCACAAACCGTAATCCTTAAAGGTTAAATCAAAAGGCGCAATCCAGAGTAAGGCTAATGCGACTTCTGGCAGATGGCTCAGATCGTAGTTGTCGCTACATTAGGAATTGTCAAGTGGAATAGATTTTCACTTTTCAACGTGATATTTGAATTTAGAGTTTTGAAAATTACGGAGTACATAAAATGAGTGCAGAAGATAGAGCTAAAGCAGCTGGCAAAAATATTGAAGGCAAAGCTCAAGAAGCTTGGGGAAATATAACGGGCGATCCCAAAGACCAAGCAGAAGGACAAGCCAAGCAAGTTGAGTCTCAAGCTCAGCACGCCAAAGAAGACATCAAAGATAACATCAAGAAAGCAATTGACTAGTCATAGCTAGTTCTAATGTGAGCGCTGGGTAGCTCGCAAGCTACCCAGATTACCTAGGTACTTATATTTCTTGAGTTTTCTGCATTTGAGTTAGTTACAAGTAATTACAAAATCGATATTAGTTCCGAAGGTCTCATCTGTTTTCAAAAAATACTGTTTTTAACTAACTCAAATCTAGTTGCCATCTGTAGTAGGCTCACCATTTGCTAAACAACTTCCAAGCCCTACTTTTAATAGTAGGAAGTTATAGCAATTCAAATGATTAACTAATTTTGCGAGGAGACCTTTCGTGAATTTACTTCAACATAGTCGTAAGTTTTTCACGGCTTTAGCTTTGGTTTTGGTACTTACCATTACAACCGCTTGTGGTGGGCCATCCTCAACCACTCAAGCGGTGAACCAGCCGACTCAAATTGAGAATCGTTCAGGCTATAGCCAACTGGAACGAGGTAACACAGCTGCAGGTGGCAATCTTGCTAACTGGGTTGTGCAGACAGCTCATGGTTTAGTGCAGGATGCTTATGTTCGGGATAACAACAAGCTGGGAGTAGTAATTTCCAAGCAAGTTAAGCCTAACGAAGTGCGGCCCTTAGCCAAGTCTTTGGTACAAGGCTTCCGCCAGAGTGCGCCTAACCGTGATCTGACGGTCTTGATGTATGCCCCTGACAAACAGTTGATTTTGACTGCTCGCTACGATGCTGGCTCTAAGCAAGTTGAGTATCAGTAAGGTGTAGAACAACAAGGCGTAGACCAGCGATCGCTATTTTACCGAGCAGCTTTCAAATAGCTTTTTTTATAACTTCAGATGTTGTCAAAACTCTGATGATTAGTAGGAGATTAATACTGTGACTAGCAGCGAAGAATACAAGCGTCAAATCATGAATGATTTGGCTCATGGTAGTACCGAGCAACTCGACGATAACTCTTCTTTAGAGAACTATCAGAGTTTTGACGATTTTGCTCAGCGTTCTTCTAAAGATGAGCGTCGTCATTTGTTTGGTCGTTCCTTCCATCCAGAGCGGATTCCTTCTGCGCAAATGGAACCAGAATTGCAGCAAGCGATCGCCCAAATCAAACCCAATGAGCGGGACGATGTAGCTCGTGAGTTTTTCAAGCACTTCAAAGAACGTGGGTTGAGCGATCGCGATTTGGAGCGGCAGTTGAGTCTCTCTACTCATCACCCCAGCCGCATGAATGCAGATGATGTGACTAAGCTGGCGAGCTTTGCTTATCACAATCATCCTGATCTGTTCCGCGATGTTTTAGCTGAGCAACCAGGTATTGTTAAATTCTTTAGCAATCCTATGGTGGGTGCTGCGTTTGGGCTAGTGGCTGCTAGATGGCTCTCTAACCGCAACAAGTAATCCTGAGCTTTAGTGAATCAGCACTATTCGAGTCAAGGTTAATTGAAAATCTTCACTTTAATGGTGCTCATGATTTAGACAGTTCAAACTGTAAAAACTTTTCAACCCAAAGGTACCTGTAATTAGCTGCCTTTGGGTTTTCAATTATTTAATGGAGCCAGCCCAATCTAAAGGCTAAAATCCTTTAGAGCTTTGCCATTTTTAACGTCTACCGTTTTTTATCAAAGACCAATAAAAAAGCAAGCTACTAGGAACTAGTAACTTGCCATTGAATTATGTAAGCAAAAGTTTAGGTAACTGTCAGATTAAACAGTGGCTAGCTCAGGACGCTTGCTGTTGCGGATACCTTCGATCGCAGTTGCATAATCGGGTGCATTGAAGACCGCAGAACCAGCCACGACCGCGTTAGCACCTGCTTCTAAGACTTGCCAAGTATTGTTAGCCTTGAGGCCACCATCCACTTCAATCCAAGGATCGAGACCCCGCTCATCACAGATTTGACGCAGTTTGCGAATCTTGGGTAGGACCGCAGGAATAAAGCTTTGACCACCAAAGCCAGGGTTGACACTCATGATCAAGATGAGGTCACAAACTTCTAAAACGTAGTCAATCAATTCCAAAGGGGTTGAGGGATTGAGGACTACGCCAGCTTTCTTACCGAGTTCTCTAATTTGACAGAGGGTGCGATGCAGGTGGGGAGAAGCATTGTGCTCGCAATGTACAGAGATAATATCGGCTCCAGCCTTAGCAAAACCTTCTACATACTTCTCTGGCTCCACAATCATCAGGTGGACATCCAAAGGCTTCTGAGTCACGGGGCGAATCGCTTCTACAATCAGCGGACCAATCGTGATGTTAGGAACAAAGCGGCCATCCATCACATCTACGTGAATCCAGTCTGCTCCTGCTGCATCTACTGCACGGATTTCGTCTCCCAAACGGCTAAAGTCGGCTGATAGGATGGATGGAGCGATAACTATCTGTTTCTCGGATTGCGGCTGCGTCATGGCGAACGATTTCTCCCGTGTCCTCTGTCGTATCCAGTTTAACAAAATGTTTAAAAAATATTTAATTAGAAGGTTGTCATTTGATCCTCAAATCCCCCTTGGCTTGTAAAGATTTCGTGGAGGAGAGGCTGTGACTCAGCCGTGGATGTTGAACAGCTTAGCAGGGTTATGGGGAGGACTCAGTGTTACCGTTCTGCCTGCCTCCTTCCAGGTTGCTGGAAGCTCGCTGGGTGAAGCAGGCATTGATGCCTATCGGCTGCAAGCTCCCCCCTACAACCTTACGGGCAACAAAGTTGCGATTGGTCAGGTAGAAATCGGTCGTCCGGGCAAGTTTGGTGTCGATAAGGCCGTTAATCAAAGCTGGGCGATCGCGCTGTTGCGGGTCTTCTTTCGAGATGGCCCTGCGAAAGGCAACACCCACGTCGATGGTCACGCTCAAAATGTGGCCAGCATCATGGTTAGTGCCGATCCAACCATGCGGGGCGTAGCACCTAAAGCGCGGCTTTATGCGTCTGCGGTTGGCTTATTGCAGCGTAACGGCCAACCAGAAGAATGTTTGTCGGCTCAGCATGTAGCGCAGCAAAATGGGGGAGACATCCGGGCCATTAACTTCAGCTTTGGGGAATCGCTACAACAAGACCCGCGCCCCAGAGCCCGTCTTGATGGCAATGCCCTACTCACCCAATGTCTAGATTGGTCCACTCGCGCCCATGACGTTTTGTATGTTGTCGCTGGTAATCAGGGGAGAGGAGGCATTTCTATTCCCACAGACAACTTTAATGGGGTGAATGTCGCTTTTACTCGCCGTTTAACCAGTAATGGGCCTTTTGCTCTGGTAGATGCAGCTAACTTAGGTGACGAGGTGATTTCCCCATCCCAGCGATCGCTTGGCCTGGAGAGTAACGTGGGTCCGCGTCGCGCTATTAGCTTGGTGGCTCCTGGCAGTAACATCGTGGCGCTGAACCCAGATGGCAAAACTACCAGAGTCACTGGCACCAGTTTTGCGGCACCCCACGTCACCGCTAGCGTGGCTTTGTTACAAGAATTTGGCGATGCCGCGATGCGCCGAAAAAGCAATCAGTGGGGGTTGGATGCTCGACGCCATGAAGTGATGAAAGCAGTTTTGCTCAACTCAGCGGATAAAGTCCGAGATCGCGGCGACGGTTGGACTTTAGGCATGAGCCGCACCATCTTGGATCGAAATCAGCAAGACTGGTTCGCTTCAGATGCCTACCGCGATCGCACGATTCCCCTCAACCTGCATATGGGCACGGGACAACTCAACACGTTTCGCGCCTACCAACAATTTCAACCAGGCCAATGGAACCCAACAACGCCAGTTCCTCCGATTGGTTGGGATTACAGAACTGTAGCGGCGCAAGCGAAGAGTTCGTTTCAGGACTATGTGCTGGAGCAGCCTCTACAACAAGGCAGCTTTGTCTCTGTCACCTTGGCTTGGGCTCGGCGAGTGGAGTTACAAGACCAAAATCGCAATGGTGAGTATGATATCAACGAGAACTTTAGCGATCGCGGCCTGAATAATCTAGATCTGTATTTGATGCGAGCTGAGGATAATGACCCAGCGGATAGTATCTGGGCCTCGGTTAGTGAAGTTGATAGCGTTGAGCATATTTTTTACGCGATTCCTACGACGGGGCGGTATAAAATCCGGGTTCTGTATCGCCAGCAGATGAATCAAGCAACTCAACCCTATGGGCTGGCTTGGTGGACTGTTCCGGCTCGTTAAACCAGATTGTGCCTGTGGTTTGGATACTTGTTTGGGCCATTGTTTGGGCAGTTGGGGGCGGATTATTAGGCGCGGTGGGGGGTGCCATCTGGGGGCCTGTGAATGCCGCGATCGCGGCTACGATCCTGACTTCAATTGGCAGTATCACTAGTGCAGCGCTGTTCTGGGTAGTTTGCTGGCTGCTGCCTGAGGCTGTCGTGCCGCTACAAGCGAATCTGCCGCATTTTGAGTCGATTGGCGCGGTGATTGTGGCGATCATGGGTGGGGCGTTAAGCAATTCCTTATTTAGTGCTCGGCTCCAAATCCCAAATGTGATTTTTTGGAGCGTTTATGGCACTGGCTTAGGGGGCATCGTCGGTAGCCTCGGCAGTCTGATTAGCCTCCCAGTTACCAGTATTACCCCAGAAGTCCTAATGGCTGCGATCGCCGCAGGGTCAAGTTATGCGGGCTATGGAGCGGGTATCGGGGTGATAGGCGGTTTGCTCAATACACTGTTGGCTTCTCAGCTGAGCTTTTTCTTTCAGCCGAGTTCGGGTTCCATGTCGGGGGCTTTGTGGTCAGGAGCGCTGGGAGCAGTCCTAGGTACTATTGTTGGAGCCATGATTGGAGCGGCGATCGGCTTTATTTTTGTTCCTTGGGTGGCAACAGCGATCGCGCTCTGTACTGTGATGCTGGTGAGCAGTGTTCTGTGGATGTTGAGCTGGAGCTACAAATAAAACCACATAGACTCAACATGCCTAGCAGCTTCTGGATTACACAGTTGCCAACCGTCAGTGACTAACCGTAATGAGATGTTGCGGAAAAGGTAACTACCCGATGCTTTTATCCCGACCAGACTAATCTAGGGGAGGAAAGTTTTTCATCCCTGAGCCACAGAGCAGCCTCATGAATTTACGGTCATTGCAACGAGTTGGCACGATTACCGCTAGCACCCTGTTACTGCTTAGCTTGGTCGGTGGTTGGCAACTGGTGACGCTTAGCGCTGCCCAGGCACGGCCTAATGCTTCTGTGCGGCCTCAGGCTCAGGCAACCACTTCGCAATCAGAGGCCCTTGATCGTAAACTTGTGACTGCCAACACCACCTTTGGCTTCAAGCTATTTGCCCAAGCTCTGAAAGCTGATGCTGGCAAGAATGTGTTTATCTCACCCTCCAGTGTTGCGATCGCCTTAGCGATGACCTACAACGGAGCCAAAGGAGAGACGCAGCAAGCAATGGCGAAAGCGCTGGAACTGCAAGGGTTAAGCTTAGCAGACGTGAACCGCAGCAATGCAGCCTTGATCTCAGGATTGCAAAAGGCAGACCCAGCAGTAGAAGTAGCGATCGCCAACTCGTTGTGGACCCAAAAAGGCACGGGATTACAACGAGAATTTTTGCAGCGCAACCAACAGTTCTACAAAGCCCAAATCACGGAACTGGATTTCACCCAGCCTCAGGCACCCAAGCAGATCAACAATTGGGTGAAGCAGAAGACCCGAAGTAAAATCAGCCAGATTGTGGACCAAGTACAACCGAATTTGGTGCTGTTGCTGCTCAATGCGGTCTACTTCAAAGGCAAGTGGAGCGAAGCCTTCGACGCAGCAGCCACAGTAGAGCGTCCCTTTACGCTGGCGAATGGTACCCGTAAGCAGCACCCCCTGATGACCCAAACCGGGGAATACGACTATTACGAAACTAGTAAGTTTCAAGCGGTAAGCCTGCCTTATGGAGAAGGGCGCTTGAGCTTGTATCTGTTTTTGCCTAAATCTAAATCTAATCTGCCGTCCTTCTACCGCGATTTAACCGCCGCTAATTGGGAGCAATGGATGAAGGAGTTCCGAAATCGTCCCGGTTCCGTTCAAATTCCCAAGTTCAAGCTAGAGTACGACCTCAATCTCAACAACGCATTGAAAACGTTGGGCATGGGCATTGCTTTCAATGGCAGCAAAGCAGATTTTTCGGGAATGAGTCAGGCAGATTTGGCAATCGATCAGGTGCGACACAAAACCTTTGTGGAAGTCAATGAAGTCGGCACTGAAGCAACAGCAGCAACTTCGGTAGAGATGATCGTCACCTCAACTCAATTTCCACCAACGCCATTCAAGCTAGTGGCCGATCGCCCCTTCTTTTACGCGATCCGAGACAATCAAACAGGTAGCTTGCTGTTCATGGGTTCGATGGTAAATCCTCAGACCTAGGCTCGAACTGGGTGGAGCGCTAAGCTTCTGGCACCTCTTTGAGCGTGGGGTCTTCTGGCGGGTGCATGGGTGCGGTTTCCACAATCGTGCGTGGAGCGCTGAGACTCGGCCCTTCCGTCACAAAATTGTGGCTTGCGGCTTGGCCGAGGTTGGGCGATCGCAAGGCCATTAAAGCAGTTTTGATCACGACTGCTGTGGGCACCGCCACAATTACACCGAGCAATCCACCGACCCGTGCCCCTGCCAAAATAGAGATTAGGACCCAGACTGGGTTTAGGCCTGTCATGCTGCCCAAGATTCGAGGGGCAATCAAGTTTTCTAGAATCTGCTGGACAATGACGGAGGCAATCAAAACTCGCAGCCCTAGCCACACGTTTTGCAAAGTTACCAGTAGCGTCACGAGGGCAATGCCGACGGTACCACCAAAGGGCACCAAAGCCATCAAACCAATGGTCAAGCCAAACAATAAGCCAAAAGGCACCTTCAGCCACAAAAATGTGGGAATCAAGGCAGAGGCCATGCAGGTAGCAAGAATCAACTGCCCAATGAAAAAGTTCTGAAAACTCAGGCGTAGCGTCTGGGTAAAAGGCTGACGCACTGGAGCAGGTAGCCACTCCACCACGCTGAACCAAAGGCGATCGCTGTGTTGCAGCAAGTAGAACGACAGCACAATGGTCAATAGACCATCTAGCAAGCTTGTAACTGTAATTACCGCCAGGTTAAGCGCTTGCCCTGCAATTCCTTGTAATTGTCCCTTCAAGCGATCGTTGATTTGCACTACCAACGCATCAAAATTAACGGGCAAATTCAACGCTTCGGCTCGCTCATTCAACATCAACAATTGCCGCCGCCCAGAGTCAATCCAGTCGGGCAAGCGACTGACTAATTGTTGAGCTTGACTGAACACCAACGGGACCAATGTCACCCCCAAAGCCAACAACACCGACAAAGCCAACAAAAATACCAAAATTGCTGCTTGCTGCCGTTGTGCGCCATGCCGCTCCAACCAACTGACTGGGTAGTTGAGCAGAAAGGCGATCAAAGACGCGCCAATCAAAATCACAATCAGGGAGTGGAAGTACTCGAACATCAACGCCAGCGCCCAAGCATTCAGCACCAGGAGGGGTGCTGCTAGCGCGATCGCCAAAAAGCGCGGAAACGGCTTGAGAGATTGCCACCAATTCAACAGCCGCCGAGCTTGCGTAGGCCGCTGGACAGGTGGTTCAGATTGAGTTTTTAGTTGCAACCGATCATCAGCCACGGAGGTCAAGCCCAATCTAGTAAATAAACTCTAGTAAGAGTATTACCAAGGATGAATATTCTTCGCTAGACAGAGCAAGCCTGGTTCGGCCTAGCTCTACATTCAATGTAAGAGAATCTGCTCAGAAAAAAAGCTATCCCAGGTTTGAGAGGCGAAGGATTTAGGCATGTGTGGACGATTTACTCAGAGCCAATCCGCAGCAACCATTGCTGCCACATTTCACTTAGCGGCAGTACCTGATCTCGCACCCCGGTACAATATTGCGCCGACGCAGCCGATCATGGCAATTCTCGCGACCGCAGAACCCGCAGAACCGCCCCAGAGACAATTGCGTCAGTTGCGCTGGGGACTGATTCCCAGTTGGGCTAAAGACATGAGTATGGGATCTCGGTTGATTAATGCTCGCTCCGAAACAGTGGCGGAGAAGCCTGCTTTTAGAGCAGCCTTTCGGCAAAGACGTTGCCTGATTGTGGCAGATGGTTTTTATGAGTGGCAGCGCTTAGAGAAGAAAAAGCAACCCTTCTACTTCCGACTGCAAAATCAGCAACCGTTTGCCTTCGCAGGGCTGTGGGAGCATTGGCAAACCCCAGAGGGCGATCGCCTTGACTCCTGTACCATTCTCACTACCCAAGCCAATGCGTTACTCAGCTCGATTCACGATCGCATGCCAGTGATTTTGCCCCCGGAAAGCCACGACTTGTGGCTTGATCCCACTGTGAGGGAGCCTGAGCAGTTGCAACCCTGGCTTCAGCCTTATGCAGCCGAGGCTATGACTGCTTACCCAGTTAGCACTAAAGTCAACAGTCCTGCCTATGACCATGCTGAGTGTATCAACAGTCTTTAACTTGCTGGAGCACCGTTCTCACCTTTCTGTATTCGAGGTCTAAGCGGGGCAGCAAAACCACGGCTTCTTCCAGCGTTGCCTGACACGCGATCGCTTCCAGTTCTTGGCAAAGCTCAGCTAGTGGCAAAGCCCCGACCATCACACTCAAAGATTTCCAGGTTTGGGCGGCTTGATGTAAGGCGGCTGGATCGTGATTCGTCACCGCTAGCGCGATCGCTTGCATCAAATCAGCGGATTCCTCTAGATAACTGTCAATCGCCTGGTAGAAGCTACTAGCAGCTAGGTCTTCGCCCTGTTGCAAAGACTGCAATATTTCCAAATCAATTACAGTCTCTAGGGCTCCAAAGGCAAAAGTACTAGCTTTCTGGGCTGTTATAGCCTGACCTTCTCGCAGCACCCGCATTAGTTCTTCGACTCGAATCGGTTTGCTGATATAGTCATCCATCCCTGCTTGCAGACAAACTTCTCGGTCTCCTTGCATGGCGTTGGCAGTCATGGCAACAATGCGAGGCCGCTCAGTCACCGACCAAGCCTGACAAATCTGTTTTGTTGCCGTCAAGCCATCCATTTCGGGCATCTGCATGTCCATCAGAATCAGGTCATAACGCTGGCGGCGCAGAGCAACTAATACTTCCAAGCCATTACCTGCCACATCAGCGCGGTAGCCCATCCGTTGCAACAAATGCAAGGCTACTTTTTGGTTCACCACATTGTCTTCAGCTAGCAAGATTCGTAAAGGATGTTGCGCCGCCAGCCAAGGAATCTCAGCTTTGACCTCCGAAGCCCGCAGGCTAGCAGATGAAGCAGAGCCTGCCTCTGGTCCCCAAACTTGCATCAGGAGTTCATAGAAATGCGACTGCTTAATCGGTTTACTCAAGATTGCTGCAATCTTGATCGGGCTTAGCTCGGTCTGGGCTTTGGAATTGCCTACAGAGCTCAGCAGGGCGAGGGGGACGGTTTGACCTTGCGGCTGTTGGCGAATCGCTGTCGCCAAGCTCAAGCCATCAAAGCCTGGAACTTGTGGGTCCAGCATCACCAAATCGAAGGCGGGAGTTTGCGTAATTTGCTCCAAGGCTGCCTGGCTAGAACCGACGGCTTCAGCCGTGACGCCCCACATCTGAGCTTGTTGAACCAAGATTTGGCGAATTGTCACATTGCCTTCCACGATCAGCAGTCGTTTTCCAGCAAACTGGGGCGATCGCATTGATAGCTCGCTCTCTACAGCATCAGGTGTCGCCTCAACCACAATGGAGAAATAGAAAGTAGAGCCCACCCCGACTTCACTCTCCACCCAAATGCGGCCTCCCATCAATTCGCTTAAGCGCTGACTAATGGCCAACCCTAACCCAGTACCGCCATACTGACGGCTAGTGGAAGCGTCAATTTGACTAAAGGGATGAAACAGACGGTGAAGGCGATCGCTAGGAATGCCAATTCCGGTATCTTTCACCGCCACACGAATCGAATATTTCGATGCCCCAGAACTGGCAGAAGCGTGGGTTGCCCCTAACTTGCGAGCAGCGACGGTAACCACCACCTCTCCGGCTGCCGTAAACTTAATCGCATTGCCGAGCAGATTAACTAAGATTTGTCGGAGCCTAGTGACGTCGCTCACGATTGAAGTAGGAACTTGTGTCTCCAGGACATAAGCCACTTGCAACCCTTTTTCTGCCGCCTTGGGTGCTAGTAAGTCCAGCACTCCTTCAATACAAGTACAGAGATTAAAGGGCTGTTGCTCTAGCTCCAACTTGCCAGATTCAATCTTAGAGAAATCTAAGATGTCATTGATGATGGTTAAGAGCGTTTCTCCACTACTACGAATGGTTTCAGTAAAATCTCGCTGTTGAATAGTCAGCCCTGTATCGAGCAAGAGGCCCGCCAGACCGATCACCGCATTCATAGGTGTACGAATTTCATGACTGACTGTGGCTAAAAATTCGCTCTTAATTCGGTTAGCTGTTTCAGCCGCCTGCTTTGCCTGTTCTAGGGCTTCATTCTGTTCCGTCAACTTTTGGCGCTGGTGCTTTTCTTGCTCTAACAAGTGCGCCTGACTCAGAGCAATCCCCACTTGGGCGGCCACTGACTCTAGAAGCTCTACTTCATTAGGAGTCCAGGCGCGAAAGTCATCACACTGGTAGAGGCTGATTACGCCATTCGCTTCCCCTTGATAGGAGGTGCGAATCGTCAATAAAGATTTAAGTTCTAAGGGATTAAAAATAAAGTGATAAGGCTCTAATAGCGGGTCAGCATAGACATTGGTGTAGGCGATCGCTCGGTCTTGCGACAAAACTGCTGCTACCAAATCATTATTAACCGCAGAAATATCGGCCACTTCTGCCTGATTGATCAAGCTAAAACCGGATTCAGCATATTGAGCCACCAAGCAAATCCGAGGGGTAGGGGTCGTGAGATAGGTCCGAATCACACAACGATTCACGCCAAAAGCTTGACCAATTTGTTGCACCGCAGTCTGAAAAATTTGGGAGGCATCCAGGCTTTGGCGAATTTCTTCGGTAATTTTCTTGAGTAAGAGCGTGCGCTGAAACTGTTGTTGCAACACTGCCTCGGCTTGATGGCGTTCTTGCGCTAAGGCGATCGCGGCAGCCGCAGCCCGCAACAAATCAATTTCCGAGGTTTCCCAAGCGCGGGCTTCTACACAGTTATCAAAACCAATGAAGCCACAAAATCGGCTATTGACAATAAAGGGCAACACTAAAATCGATAGAATGCCTTGCGGCTCCAAAATTACTCGTTCTGATTCGGGGAAATCAACCACGATGCCCGCCACAATCTCGCCTTGCGACAACCTCTCGGCCCAGCGGGGGAAAAAGTCGGCATAGGAAAGATTTTGTAGCTCGGGATTGTCAATTTCGGGTTGAACGCCTGCGGTACACCACTCGGCCCGTTGGCTCATCAGTAACTGAGAACTGTGCAGATGGGAGTTTTCAAAGTGGTTTTCAAAAATATAAACTCGGCTAGCTCCAGAAACCTGGCCTAGGAGCTGGAGGACTGAAGTGTAACCCTGCCAATCTTCCTTGCAGACCAAGAGTTGTTGCTGCACTTCGACTAAAGCTGCTAAATATTGCTCTCGTTTAGCGATCGCTGCTGCCGCTTGTTTTTGCTCCGTTTGTTTTTGTGTCAAGTTAGAGCCGGAACCAGTCATCTTGAGGGGGTTTCTGGCCTGATCGTGCTCGGCCGTTTGCTCAATGGTTGGCTGAATCATTTGCTCAGTCATCTGCCCCATAGCTGGCGCTTCTAGGACCAAAGTGGGGTGGCTCAACGGAGTCAGAGACAGTGCTTTCGAGAGCGGAGCCAACCAAGCTACTTCTGGTATCAATGGCTGTCGGGCCGCTCTGCGAGCCGCGAGAAAGACAGTACTGAGGTAGTAGCCTGCCAGCAAAAGGTTAGCGCCGAAAAGCAGTTCACTCAGCATCTGCTAAAACCTCTGAGAGTAGAAGTAGAACTGATAGAGTTTGCCATTGATTCTGAGCCTGGCACTCATGGATTCAGCTTTGCAGCTTAGATGCCAGGAAGACACATGCAGTATTCCCGATCTGGAGCGGGGAACTGAGTTGGCAGTGAAATTTCTCAGCAGTTGTTAGCCTATGGTTAGCCCCACCAACAAAATTAGCCTCTTGCCCATAGGAGAGCGATCGCCCTCTCTGAGCGCTTGCCGCTCCAGCACGGCTGAAAAATCGGAATCATTCATGATACAAATTTTGCTGGCTGAGGTTGTCTTTCTGAGGAGATGATTGTAAGTGAACCGTGAGCGTACTATTCCAGGGCCAGGACAAGAATCAGTCTGGGACTACCCCCGTCCGCCCCGCTTAGAAGATTCTCCTAAGCATATTCAAATAGTCTTTAATGGCGTCGTGATCGCAGACACCCATCAAGCAAAACGAGTTTTAGAAACCAGTCATCCTCCCGTTTATTACCTTCCTCCTGCGGATATTAATCCAGACTCTTTAATTGCTTCTGCTCAAGCATCTTGGTGTGAGTGGAAAGGACGGGCAGGTTACTACACCGTTGCAGTCGGCGATCGCCAAGCTCCAAATGCTGCTTGGTTTTACCCTGAGCCGACTCCTGCTTTTGAGCCGATCAAGGACTATGTGGCGTTTTATCCCCACTTGATGGAAGCCTGCTACGTCGATGGAGAACAGGTCCAGCCCCAACCAGGAAACTTTTACGGCGGTTGGATCACCTCAGATATTGTTGGCCCGTTTAAAGGCGCATCGGGGACTTGGGGTTGGTAAGCATGAAAGATGTTGACCCTCTAGAAAGCCAGGACTTAAAACGGCTACAAATATTCTTCTACTTGATCCCAGTCGTCGGCTTTTTTCCCGCCATCTGGACACTCCATCGCAATGAAGGAGGCCGTCAGAGAAAAGCCCTGAGTCGCTTGGTTGTAACCCTCGCCCTAGGATGGCTGTTTGGGTATATCTTATTAGGCACTGGAGCCCAAACTTCGGAATCTCTCACCCTACCCTTGCTATTGATGAGCAGTTTGCTCACCTCTGGCTATTTTTTGGTCAACATCTGGTTAATGGTGCGGCTGTGGCAGCGTAAACCATTGCGTTTGCCTGGAGTCAGTCATCTCAGCGATCGCCTACCGTAAGTAGGAAGCTGCTTTTAGATGAGCGATAACTCTCTCTTGCGTTTGAAGCCAAAGGGCTCGTTCCTTAGCTAAACCTAAGAGAGGGGCATCAAATGTCCAGTTTTGGCACAGAATCTAGGGAATACTGTTAACATGCTGCTGTGAACTGGACAGAGGCTGGAAAACTATTGGCTTGCCAGCCTGAGATTGGCTGCCCTATGTTTGAGCAATTTGGGTGCAAAGGTTTCCAAGTCACTCCAGTAGCATCAGCTATTTTTGCTTTAGTGTGTGTTGAGGAAGCCAGTGTCGACCCAAAAGATCCCTTACCAGCGATCGCTGCCAAAACGTCATCAGCCCGTGCCCAAGAAACCGACGAAATCAAGTAACTCACGTTTGGTTTGGCTATTGTTTAGCCTCACTGGGGTCGCTATGTTATCAGCGACGGCTGGGGCTTTGCTGGCAGTATCTTTGGCAACTACCCCGCTGATGCAGAGTAAACTCAGCGCTGAAGAAGCAGCAGTCTTTGGGCAAGGCGAGAGCATTTCCAGCAATCCTAACTTCCGCTTACCTCAACTCACCCGTCCCGTCAGCATTCTGATATTGGGCGCTAAGGTTCTCTCCACCGACGTCCAAAATCCGCCTGCTTACGCGCGTAACTTAGGTTATCAAGCCACAATCAACTCGCTTGATGGTTTGACTGACACCATGTTGCTGGTTCGCTTCGATCCAGACAGCAAAAAGTTAGCGGTACTATCCATTCCTCGCGACACCCGTGCCTATGTGGAAGGATACGGAGTCACCAAGATTAATGAAGCGAACTACTATGGTGGCCCTGCCCTCAGCGCCAAAGCTACCAGCGAGTTACTCGATGGCGTGGGTATCGATCGCTATGTTCGGATCAATGTGCAGGGAATTGAAAAACTAATCGATGCTTTGGGTGGTGTCACGGTCTACATCCCCAAAGACATGAAGTATCAGGATGACAGCCAACACCTCTACATTAATCTCAAGGCTGGTAAACGTCGCTTAAACGGCAACCAAGCTCTACAGTTTTTGCGGTTTCGCTACGACGAGAATGGAGATATTGGCCGCATTCAACGCCAGCAAATGCTGATGCGAGCCTTAATGGAGCAAGCGCTCAATCCCGTTACCTTGGCTCGCGTTCCCAAGATTTTGTCTGTGATTCAGTCGCATCTCGACACAAATCTGAGCGTAGAAGAGTTAATGGCTTTGGTCGGATTTGCCACTCAGGCCAACCGCTCTAACGTGAAGATGCTGATGGTGCCTGGCGATTTTAGCGCTCCAGGAGAATTCCAAGCAAGTTATTGGGTTCCTGATCAGGATCGCATCCAATCCCTCATGGCCCAGCACTTCAATCTTGGTGTGGGTAGTGCTTTGCCTACGAACCCCGCCTATTTGCGAGTCGCGATCCAAGACAGCACCCGTGAGTCTGCGGCTACAGAAGGCGTGATGAGTGCGCTAAATCAGGCAGGATATGAGAATGTTTCCGTCAATGATCCTTGGACCGAACCGCTGAATGTGACACGGATTGTGGCCCAACAAGGAGATGCCGAAAGCGCCGAAGCCTTGCGCCAAGTTTTAGGAGTTGGTGAAGTCCGCATCGAGAGCACAGGAGCTTTGCAATCGGATGTCACGATCCAAGTCGGTAAGGATTGGCTGCGCCAGCAAAGCCGCTAAGAAACAGCTTCCTCGGAGTGAGCCGCCTGAGTCATAATCCACTCCTGCAAAATCGGATTTACCCGCTCTGGAGCTTCATCTTGCGGACAGTGCCCTAAGCCCTCCAGCGCAATAAATTGCTGGACTTGGGGAAACTTGGCGAACTCTTGGCCCAAAGCGATCGGCTCCCAAGGATCTTCGGCACCCCAAAGAATAATCGCGGGACAAGGTAAGACGGGTAGTAAGTCTTCTGGCAATGGCCCCTGAGAGTAGCGAGTAAAAGCCAAGAAGACTGCTGCTGCCCCTGCATCCACGGTAGGGGCCATCAATAGATCCACTAGTTCATCCGAAACTGCAGCTGGATCTCGATATGCTTGCAATAAGATCTTCCGCACCACCTTGCGTTGGGCGAGGCGGCTAAAAAAGAACTGCCCAATCCAACTCACGCCCAGTAGACGCTGTAGCACCGGGGCACCCACTCGACGATGCCAAGGCAATCCCAATCGCTTGTGATCGTGCAGTAGGCGTAAGGAACAGTTGAGTAAAGCTACCCCCAGGGCAACTTCTGGCCGATCCACCGCTGCTTGCATTGCCACAATGCAACCAATCGAATTTCCTACCAGAAAAGCAGGTCCACCCACGACCTCTTGGCAAAAATCCGCAACCTGTCGTCCCCACGTTTCCATCGTGTACTCGATTTGCTCCCCAGGCTGCAATGGGCCAGGTTTCGGTTTAGCCGAACCCCCAAAGCCAATCAGATCTAGGGCGTAAACGCGACAGGTAGTGGCTAGAGCGGGAATATTCTTGCGCCAGTGTCCCCAGGATGCCCCAAACCCATGTACCAGGACAACGGCAGGCCCGCGATCGCCTTGGGTATGGTAAGAAATTGGAAATCCCTGCCAGTTCCAGGTCAAGGCAGTGAGATGGGAGTAAGTCACGGCTGAGGCATTAGAAACGGGGGGCATCATGGAATTTCTAGAGAACTACTGGCAAAACTGCATAAGCTTCAATCCTTATTGTGGCAACAAGCCCGCAGGAATGCGCGGTAATAGCTAGAACATAGGCTGAAGTTACAAGCAAAACGCCAAGTTTGGGAACACTAGCAGCAAAAAGCAGGGAATTTGAAGATGCCGCCAAGACCCATCCGTCCCAATATCACCCCCAAAATCAGCACAATGCCCCGTCCGCAAACTGAAGCGACGGTCTATCTGGATGTCTATAAGCTGGTAGTAGAGCGAAAACGGCTGCAAGAGGAGCAGCAAAAAATTGAGCAACGCACCCAGCAAATCAATCAGCGAATGACCCAACTGGATCAACAAATTGCGGCGTTAGAAACAACTTTGCAACAAATGCGGTCAGGTATAGTTCCAGAGGCACGATCTCTCCCCCCGACTGCCTCTAGTCAGCCAGAAACTTTCGACATGCTGTTCTTGGAATATTAATTGCCCTGTGAAACATTTTCCGGCGAAGTTTTACGTTCTCTGGCTTGGTATTTTGGTGCCCCTGCTAGGTTGCAATTCAGTACCTCAACAAACATCATCTAGTCCCCCGGCAAGTGTTGCTGGTAGTCCCAGTGCTACAGCTATAGCCAGCCCTAGCGATCGCCCTGCACCAACCCAGTCGCCTACCTCAGCCCAGACGATTTCCGCGAAAGGTATTGGAGCGGCTCAATTTGGCATGACGTTAGGAGAGGTGAAGCAGGCGTTAGGGCCAGAAACATCTTTCAAGGTTGAGTCACCCTACATTGTTGACTTTGATGCGATCGCGGTGCAGCAAGGAAAAGAAACCCTGTTTTACATCCTGTATCCGGCTGTCACCCAACTAGCGGATACAGATAAGTTTGAAATTTTGCTAACAGATAATCCTCAGTTCCAAACGGCTGAGGGTGTTGGCCCTAGCATGACACTCCAGCAGGCCGAAACTATTTATGGTCAGGCAACGCTGTCTTACCATACGGCCAACGAGTCGAGAGAGTACGTGAAGTTCGCTCAGCAGCCCGCTGACAGGATTCATTTCCGCCCTCAGACCCAAAATAAAGCTCAATTTGCAGGCATCTACCCTTCACCCACGCAGGAATACAACGAGACTCAAGCGTTTGCACCAGATGCCGCGATCAAGACGGTAGAAATCCTTTGCCCAGCTCAGAATTGTTTGAAACCTTAATTCTGAAAGACTTCAACGGAAAACATCTCAGTCAAGGTACGGAGGTAGGGTAAAAATAGCGCTAGATGATCTGGGGTGAGGCGATCGTGCATTTCCCAGCCCAGCGTTTGTAGCATGTCTTGCACCAACTTCCAACTGACGTTGAGGCGGGGGTAAAGCATGACACAAAGCGGGAAGAGTTCTTGTTGCACCGAGCGAATGCTGTCTTCCAAAATGCACAGGCAGAGGTACACCTGGAACATTTCTACATCACGGACGCTGGAAACTCGAACGGATGATGAGTTGAGTAGGCCACTATAGCTCTCATAACCCGGATTCGATCGCCCCACTTGGCTGCAAACCGCATGAGCAATTTTGGTGCTCACAGGCAATAGAGCCTGTACTGCTTCTAAGACGGGAGAGCCAAGGTCATGCTCTGCCGCTGCTCTGTAAGCATCCCGCAAAGGCATATACATGTGGTCATCCATAACCTTGAAGTAAGGCTCTAGCAGCGATCGCTCGGTCGGCGGCAGTTTTTCTAGCAGCATTTTGCCAGTGTAGTGAAACTGCATGCTGACAAAGCCGATCGCGCGTGGGTCTTGAGCTGTGTATTTGCGCCGCACTCGGCCAAAGTCATTCCCCACCACCACTGACAACCGCCGAGGAGTAATGCGCTCAGCGTAAGCATCTAATGACTTTTTGAACAAGTTGTGAGCATCGGCTGAAATTTGCCAGGGGTCGATCAAGCTGGGGTCAATATCGTGGCGCTCCATTTCTTCGGAGAGCAACGTTTCTGTGGTGGACCAAGCCTGAGCGCTGGCTAAGGTTAACTGCTTGAGTAGCTTACTAGCAGTGAGAGTGCGCCCCTCTTTGGAATTGATCGCCGCCAGGTTGTCACTCGTTTTTAGTTGCTCTGTCGTTTCCTTAGAAGTGACGGCAACGACGTATTTTCTGGCCCAAATGGCTGCTAAGGAATGAACCTTAGATTCTGGTACTGCCCCCCTGGAACCTGGACTGGGTGCTGCAATCCGTTGCAGCTGAGACGGCAATGCCATAGACGGTTGCTCTTTAGCCGCAGTAGATGCCAGGGAATGAGTCATTACCAAATCCACAATTATCAACAGGGTTTTTGAAGCTAAAAATCAAAACTTGATCATCTCCAGCGGCGGCTGAGTCATTCAGCACCCATGATCAAGCAGGGAAGTACTTAGATATTTACAGCTTTTCTGAGAAATACTCTATTGGACATCAAGTATCCTGTATTTTTGCTGAAAAGTAAAACAGACTGTTGAGAATCTTCAATCTCGGGAAGATAAATTGGAAGCTCAATTCAGTCTGAAGTCAGAAATTAGCCGTTTAACCCATATTTTATGAGAAAAGTCTACCTTCCTTAAGGTATAAATTGTATCCATAACGTCTCACTCTAGTTACATAAAATCTCGCAAGCCGGGCTAGGTGTGCTAACAGCAAGGCGTAATGCTAGCGCAGATTGCTACACCTGGGACCGAAAGGTTCTTGTACTATTGAGGGTGAATTAAGCAAAGTGGCAACTATGAGTGCAGGCAGCAATTCGAAAGCGATTAAGTTTGGTACGGATGGATGGCGAGGGATCATTGCTGACGACTTTACCTTTGCTAATGTGCGGCGGGTAACACGCGCGATCGCCAGCTATCTCAAAACCGCTTACTCTCAGGATCGACCGGTTTTAATTGGCTATGACACTCGCTTCTTAGCAGATGAGTTTGCTCAAACGGCTGCTGAAGTGTTGGCAGAGTTAGGTTGGACTGTCAAAATCGTGGATCGGGACTGCCCAACGCCTGTCATTGCCTATAATGCTCGTCACCTCAACTCAGCCGGAGCGCTGATGTTCACGGCGAGCCACAATCCTGCACCTTACTGCGGGATTAAATATATTCCTGACTATGCAGGTCCTGCCACGACCGAAATTACAGATACGATTGTCGCCAATATTGAAGGAGCGAGTGACGCGCCTGCATCGACTGGCAATGGCGATCGCATTTCCACCTTTGACCCCAAGCCAGAATATTTAAAGTTCATCTATACGCTTTTAGATGTCGAGCGGATTCGCAGCGCTAAGCTCAAGGTGAAGTATGACGCACTCTACTCCACTTCACGGGGTTATTTGGATGAAGTGCTGATGCACTGTGGCTGTGAAATAGAAGCGTTCCACACTTACAGAGATGTGCTGTTTGGTGGAGGTATGCCTGAACCGAAGGGGGAGCAGCTAGAAGAATTAGTTGCAGCCGTGAAGCGCGATCACGCGGACCTGGGCTTGGCGACAGATGGAGATAGCGATCGCTTCGGCATTGTGGATGAGCAAGGCAATGTCTTGACTCCCAACACGGTGCTGCTGTTGTTGGCCCGCCATTTGGTCAAGAATAAAGGCAAAAATGGCGCGATCGTGCGGACTGTGGCTACGACCCATCTGCTAGATAATTTTGCTGCTAAGTATGGCTTAGAAATTCACGAAACGGCGGTTGGCTTCAAGTATGTCGGCCAGAAAATGCGGGAAACCACGGTTCTAATTGGTGGTGAGGAGTCGGGTGGTCTCAGCATCATTGATCATATCCCTGAAAAAGATGGGGTTTTGGCAGATATGTTGGTGGCTGAGGCGATCGCTTATGCAGGCAAGCCTTTGAGCCAGTTGGTAACAGAAGTGATCGCCGAAGCAGGCGGTCCGCTCTACAACAAGCGTCTCGACTTGCACTTGGAAAACCCTCACAAGGAAGCGGTGTTGGAATCTTTCACCAAGAATCCACCGTCGGAAGTGGCAGGGATTAAGGTGAAGGAAGTTGGGCGCAAGGATGGCATTAAGCTTTACCTAGAAGATGGTAGCTGGGTGTTGCTACGTCCTTCTGGAACTGAGCCGTTGATGCGGGTTTACATGGAGACAAATTCTCCTGAGAAGGAAATCCAAATTGCTCAGCATATGGATCGGGTGATTCATCAGATTCAACCTGTGGGTGTTTAAGAAAAGCCTTGGGGGCGCTTGCCCCCAAACCCCCGCTGAGAGACGGTTGCGTCCCCCAGACCCCCTCCAAAGGTAACTTCGGTGTCTTTAGTTGGGGAACTTCTGTCTCCTAATTTCTGACTCCTGACTCCCTCTTCTCCTTTCATCCTTCATCCCTCCTCTTTCTCTTCACCCCCTACCAATGGTTAATCTACTCGCCTCGCTACTTTTGGCTGCCTGGGTTGTGGCGATCGCCATTGTTTCGGTGCAGAATTTTACGCCTGTCTCTTTTGAGTTTCTGCTGTTTAAGTCGGTGGAAATTCCGTTTGGGATTGTGCTGGCGTTTAGTGTGGGACTGGGTATGGTTGGGATGGCGCTGCTCCAGTTTCTATGGGGTTTCAGCAGCTCTAGTCGGGGTTACTCTGGTTCCTCAGTCAATCCGGGTGGAAGGGCTCAGAGTGACGATAGCTGGTCTGAAGATTGGTAAAACTCAGGCTTCGAACTAATCGATCCGTAGGTTGAGGGGTAGGCGGGCATAGACACCAAGAGAATCGTTGAAGGCTTTCAGGGTGGACCAATCTTGTTGCACTTTGAGCAACTCGGCTGTGAATGGATCAACTTTTTCGGTAGCTGTTTCAGCAACCTGAGCGGCTGGATCACCGATGAGCCGCTTGAGAATTTGATCTTCTAGACTGCGGGTCTTAGGATATTCTTCTAATTTCCAGTCATCGCCCAACTTGGCTCGCTTGGCGGCATCTTCGACGGCAGCATTGAGGCCCCCGATCGCGTCGACTAAGCCGAGTTGTTTGGCGGATGTGCCTGACCACACTCGTCCTTGAGCTAAGGTTGCTACTTTCTGTTTGGGCAGTTTGCGAGATTCAGCAACTTTGGTCAGGAAGCGGTCATAAATTCGATCGACGACGCGCTGATGTACGGCTAATTCTTGGGAAGTTCTAGGGCGTGTAATGCCTTCGCTATCAGCAAAGCGGGCGGTCTTCACCACATCCCAAGTAATGCCTTGGGCGTTGGCTAGTTTTTGCACGTTGGGCAAGAGGCCGAATACGCCGATGGAACCAGTGATCGTATTAGGTTCGGCGAAGATCCGATCGGCATAGGTGGAGATCCAGTAACCACCGGACGCGGCCACATCTCCCATTGACACTACAATCGGTTTGACTTTCTTGATCAGCACTACTTCTCGCTGAATCACTTCGGAAGCGGTGACGCTACCACCTGGGCTATTCACTCGTAATACAACTGCTTTGACATCATCGTTGAGCCGCAGTTCTCGCAGTTGTCTAGCTAGGCGATCGCCTCCGACCGAGCTAGGGCCGCCAATCCCTTCTACAATGTCGCCTTCGGCATATACCACTGCGACTTGATTGCTGGAAGATTTTTCCGTGTCGGATTCAACCGCTCTGGCATAGGTCGGCAAGCTAATTTGCCGGAAGGAGCGCTCGTCTTCGTCGCTGTCCGTTATTTGCTTCAACTCGGCCACAACTTCATCGAAGTAAGCCACTTTATCAACTAAGCGCCGTTGCAAAGCTTCTTCGGCTAACAAAACGCCTTGGTTATCGGCGATCGCTTGAATTTGCTGAGGCTTGAGTTTCCGGTCTTTGCTGACAGTAGTGGAGAATTCGCTCCAGAGGTCTCCTAGGAGTTTGGCCGTTTGTTCACGGCTGGCAGAGCTTTGCTTAGTGAGGAGGAATGGTTCTACGGCTGATTTGTACTTGCCAACTCTAGTGACCTGAACACCGACCCCATACTTTTGCAAAGCTCCGGTGTAGAAAGTTGGCTGGGAACTAAACCCGTTCAGTTCCATTGAACCAATTGGATTGAGTACAACAGTGTTGGCAACGGAGCCGAGGTAATACTCTCTCTCTCCCCACTCCATGTCGTAGGCAATAATCTTTTTGCCCTTGGTCCGAAACCGCTCTAGCGCTTCCCGCACTTCCTTCAAAGTTGCCAAGCCAGAACTGCTACTACCCGCGCTCATGTTGCCATACAGGTAAAGCGCGATAATTCGGTCATCCTGAGTCGCTTCCTCAATCGCTTGCAGCACTGTCTGGAGAGAGACCGAATCATTATTGTCGTTCGATAGCGCTTCACTAATCGCCTGACTGGTACTAGTAGCAGGCTTGGAATCGGTAATTTTCAGGGATAAATCAAACGTTAGAACGGACTTGTTTCTCACCTGGGGGCCTGAGTCAACTGACGCAGCAGCAATGAGCAAAAATATTAGCCCCCCCACTCCTAAACTGCAAAAGAGGATCAGCCCTGCCAAACTAGCAAAGGTGTATTTGAGAAAGTCACGCATTGAGAGAATCCCTGGCAAAAGTGAATAGCGCCTCAGCAAGCATCAGGCTTCAAGGAGAAACTAACTGGTCAAGCTTTAGCTAGGTGCCTAAAACATTCCTCTATGCTAGTTGCTCTATCACGAAGCCGCTTTCCTTTCAGCATGCCCAAACTCAGGTTGAAAGGTGAGTTAGACCTTCAATTCCAGAGCTTGCGATCGCCTGAGCGCTTCGATGGTGGGGTTGCCTGTACAGAAGAGCACTGTTTCGATCTCCGCAATCAGCACCTCTGCCAGTTCCGCCAAAGCGGTTTCTGACTCACAAGCTGCCTGCAAGAAAGGCTGGGCCAAACCTGCCAAGTCGGCACCTAAGGCGATCGCTTTAGCCACTTCTAAGCCATCGCGCAAACCGCCGGAGGCGATCAGAGGAATGGTAGGAGCGATCGCCCGGATGCTGGTGATGCATTCTGCGGTCGGCAAGCCCCAATCGGCAAACGTCGCCCCTAAGCGTCGTTGTTTGGCATCTGTAGCCCGTTCACTCTCCACCTTGGCCCAGGAAGTCCCGCCTGCACCTGCCACATCAATGGCTTGCACTCCAGCCTCAATCAGCTTTTGTGCCATTGCTCCCGAGATGCCATTGCCGACTTCTTTGGCAATTACGGGGACAGGCAATTTCTGGCAAAGCATGGCAATTTTAGCGAGTAAGCCTCGGAAGTTAGTGTCGCCTTTAGTTTGCACACACTCTTGCAGCGGATTCAGGTGCAGAATCAGAGCGTCGGCTTCTAGCCAATCAATCACCCGCAAACATTGATCTAGGCCATAGCTGTAGTTAAGCTGCACCGCGCCCAGGTTCGCAAATAGCAAAATATCAGGGGCGAGCGATCGCACATTGAAGGTCGGTGCAACTTCTGGATTCTCCACGGCAACCCGCTGGGAACCAACTCCCATCGCGATTTTGTAGTGCTGCGCGACGGTAGCTAAGCGGTAATTAATCGTTTTGGCTAGCTCTGTGCCGCCTGTCATGGAGGAAATCAGCAAGGGAGCTGCCAGCGGTTTACCCAGAAATTGAGTGGTTAGGTTAATCTCGCTGCGGTCAATCTCTGGCAAGCAGCAATGGGGAAAGCGATAACGCTCTAGTCCATTTGTCACCTGATGACATTGCACGTTTTCATCTAAACAGATGCGGATGTGATCAGCTTTGCGGGATTGGGTTTCGGTGGGGGAAGTGAGGGGCGCGTTCACAAAAGACCAATGAGTCAAGCAAAAGGGAAGTCTTGATCAGAATACCTTGGATGGCAGCACTCCAGACACTTCCCTCTATTTAGCAATCAGGTTCAGCAATCGAGTTCAGTAATCAAGTCATCCAGGCAATTAACCACCCCAGCCATCGGGCTTACGAGGAATCAGTTCCACTCCATCTCGGCCATCCAGGTCTTGCAGGTAGACCTTCACTTTCTCTTCTTTCGAGGTGGGCAGTTTTTTCCCTGTGAAATCTGGGTGAATCGGCAGTTCTCGATGACCGCGATCGACTAAAACGGCGAGCCAAATTTCTGGCGGTCTACCGTAGTCATTTACTGCATTTAAGGCCGCTCGAATCGTCCGTCCCTTATAGATCACATCATCTACTAAGACTACTGTTTTCCCAGACAGATCAAAGGGAATATCGGTTTTATCGGGGGTACGCACCCCAATTTCATCTAAATCATCTCGATAAAACGTGATGTCTAAAGCTCCCACTGGTACCTGCACCTGCTCTAGCACCTCGATTTGTCGCGCTAATGCGTAAGCTAAGGGCACGCCTCTAGTGCGAACCCCTAGTAAAACCAACTGAGACAAATCATTCGCTTTTTCGACAATTTGAGAAGCTAGTCGGGTCAAAGTCCGACGTAATTCCTCGGCTGAAAGAATTTCTATGATTTCGGAGGCCATAAAGTTTCTACTAGGAGCTGTATTCGCCAGAAACACCCTAAGCGGCTTAGGCAAAGTTTAGGGCAACTGGCCTGTAGAGAAAACCATTTCAGACCACAGACTTAAACCCAAAAGTCCCAATCCTAACCAAAGCAAAAAGCTAATGCGGGTCAGTTGCAACGCTTGGTAAATCCGTTCTGGCGTAATGGCGTAAATTGGCTCTCCTAGCAAGGGTTTATGTTTGGCAACGCCGCGATACCAATTGGTGCCTCCCACTTGCACACCCAAAACTGCCGCATAGGCACACTCGCTCCAGCCAGAGTTAGGGCTAGCATCGGCGATCGCGTCTCTTCGACAAATCCGCCACACATATTCTGGTTTTCTAGAGAGCAAGGCCAACGTGAGCACGACTAGACGGCACGGCAGCCAAGTCAAGAGATCTTCCATCCGGGCGCTAAACCAACCCAAGTGCGTGTAGGGCGCTTCTTTGTAGCCCACCATTGAATCTAAGGTGCTGGCAGCTTTGTAGGCGATCGCTAGAGGCACGACTCCAACTCCAGGCAAAGCAGCACCCAGCAAGGCGTAAAACAGGGGAGCCATCACTCCATCCGTGGCATTCTCCGTGACCGTTTCCAATACTGCTCGTAACACTTCCGGCTCTGATAAATTCTCCGTATCTCGTCCGACATAAAAGCTCAAACGAGTGCGGGCCTGTGCTAAATCTCCGCTGGATAAAGGCTGTAACACATCTTCAGCAGCAGACCTCAAGCTCCGCCCCGCAAAACAGGATGCCAATAGAATGCTTTGCACGGCAATTCCGAGCCCTGCATGCATCCAAGTGGCACCTACGGCGATCGCCCAACCAACCCAGCCGCTAACAACAACCAGCCCAAGCCCCAAAAATACTCCTGCCACCCGCTGCCCCGTAGCTGACTTGAGGTAACGAAACACGAATTGTTGGTAACAAGCGATCGCCCAGCCCATGACTCGTACTGGATGAGGCCAGCCCCAAGGATCTCCGATGACGTAATCAATCAAAGCCGCGATCGCTAATACCCAAAGGGCGATTGTGGATGGTTGAGTGAATGATTCTAAAGCTGCGAAGAGATGGCTAAAAAAAGATACTCCTGAAGTCATGCCAATAAGGTCAAAAAGGGGTATGGCCCATCGGAGTGTACCTGGCTTTTTTAGGCACAATCAACAGATGCATCTACTCTCGCAGGAAGTTTAATTGCTATGTCCTCCCATCAACTCGTTCCTATTCAGTCTGACGACGGCACAATCATCTACATCGAAGCTCAGGAAAACATTGAGAATACTCCAATTTCTGGCACTTCATCCTACGAAGGCAACGAAGAAGTTGAACAAAAACGAGGAGGAGGAAAGGGATGGCCTGGTGCTGCCGCTAAGTCTATGAGTTCCCATAGCTCAATGCAGATGGTGCAAAATACCCTCCGCAGCTACACCGCTTATACGCTGAACGCCTTCAAAAATTTCGGCGCTGGCAACATTGATGAAGTCACCCTAGAGTTTGGCATCAATTTTAGTGCAGACGCAGGCGTGCCCTACATCGCCAATGGCAAAGCCCAAAGCAGCATGAAAATTACAGTTAAGTGCTCTTACAACAATCAAGTAGAAGGGGCCGAGGAAAACCCAACTGATGAACTTGTGCAGGGACAGGTCAACTGTACAGCCAATAGGCAAGTCCATGAGCCAATCCATGAGTCAGCAAACGGAACAGCTTATGGAGAAGTTAGCCGCCAAATTCATAATCATCACAACCAATTTAGGCAGCCAGTTTAGTCCATATTTTACTGATGCAGCGCTGTCGGATCAGTGCATCTCTAAGCGCAGTTAGTATTAAATTTTACCCAGCCTACTAATAGAGCTGATGTTGGAGTCAACACCTAATCGAAAAGGTTGTTGGCTCCTCCTTTTTTGGAACCAAGATTAAACTACAAAACTTATCGATTCTCCTTGAGCCGCTTGCCAGCTTCGGGCATCATAGTAAAGGTCTTCTAAGGAAATACTGTATAGCGCTTCTTTCAACTTTTGGTGTAAGCGATTCCAGAGGGTAAAGGTCACCCAATCCTCGGCTTGCTCTGCGTCCGGAGCGTAGCGTGACAATGGCTCAATTGTTTCACCAACCGCTTCTAAGATTTGACCCAGAGAGATTTGAGCCGGCGATCGCGCTAGTTGGTATCCGCCTTGAGCCCCTCGGAGCGAGTTCACTAACCCCGCTCGACGCATCTCAATCAATAGCTTTTCTAGATAAGGGGCAGGCAAATCTTGGCGACGGGCGATCGTATTGACGGAGGTAGGACCATAACCCGGTTGCAAGCTTAAATCTAATAAGGCTTTAACACTGTAATGACCACGAGTTGTTAGCTTCATTGCTCCCCAAAAAAGTTGCCGTAACAGACGCAACCATTCTCATCTAAAGTGGATGTCGCACCATAAATTACAAAGTCACCCTTAGCAGTAAAATGCAGTAATTTGCCCTCATCTTCTCCTCAGCAAGCTCTGCTTTATTAGTTTTCCTCTTCTGTCTCAGACATCCTAAACCACCTCCGAATAAGAGCAAGGACTTTAATTGTAAATTGCTTCGCCAGCCTCTTCACAAGGGTTGAAAATTCTGCTTCTACCAGCTTGAGGTGACTGTAATAATGATATTTTCTTTGGATCTTAATCAGCAGTTCTAATGCTTATCTGACTTATCTAGACATTACCTATACTTCATAAGTACTAAATCAATAAATTACTTCTTAAAATCAATAGATATTGTGAACAAGCCCGCTTTATCAGTGTAGTATAGTTTTACAAGCTGATACTCAGCTCAGATTTTCATGTCTCAGCGTCGATCAGCAAGAAGTAATCTAGACCCCTTGTTAATTTTTTTAGACTCAAGTTGATGACTAAAAAGAAAAAAATTGAACCTCTGACAGGTGAAGCTCTCCTCAAAAAAGTCAAAGAGTTAGACACTCTTAGTAAGGAAGAAAAAGCGAAGGCATGTGGCTACTACACTCAGACTAAAAGTGGTGTGGAACGAGTCAACATGATGAAGTTTCTCAATGCTCTGATTGATGCTGAAGGCATTGAGTTAGACGGCAAGCAAAATGGTAATGGTCGGGGTGGACGCAGTGCAAGCTACCGCATCAGTGTTCAATCCAATGGCAATTTACTCATTGGCTCTGCTTACACTAAGCAAATGGATCTTCAACCCGGAGACGAATTTGAAATTTCTTTAGGCCGTAAGCATATTCATCTGCGGCAAATTGATCTGCAAGACCAGGAAGCGGCTTCTTAAGTTTCTTATTGCCAAACTCTCAGATTTGAGCGGCAATTTTTGCTAATGAAGCTAGAATCCATCGAATCGTCAATTAGAGTTCCTGCAAGAGTAATCAATCTAAGGCACTCTTGCTGGACTTTTACATTAAGTTTGTAATTGTAATTTCTGTGTAGATTCTTTTTATGGAAAATATCGATTGGATGAATTTATCGGCTGCCACATTAGCGATCGCTATCCTCATTGGCGGTATGTTGATGATGTTTACCAGTGTTTGGACGACTAAAAGCAAGAAGTAAAAACTGAATTCGCAGTCGTGAATAAAACTAATTTCTGACGCAGCTCGCTTTGTCACTAAGCGGGCTGCTTTAGTGTGGGTAGAGAAATTTCCTCAGAGTTTAAAGGAGCCGTGAGGTGTCGCTGTAGGGCTTTGCGAGTAGCAGCCAAGTTGCATGCTAAAGGAATTCGCTCTTGCTCCAACAGTCCTACCACTAGATGAGGAGGCTCTCGATCGACTACGGGAAGCTGACGCAATCCTCTCGCTCCCATGCGATCGATCGCTTCCGTCACCAACTCATCCTTGTAAGCATACAGCAGCTCACTGGTACAAATTTCTCCCACAGGCTGACTTGCTAATGTGGCTGATGGTTGCGGCGATAGCGCTTCTGCTACCGAATTTGCTGTCCTCTCTGGGGCTGCTAGCACTCGATTAATATCTTGCAGCGTCACAATTCCCCTCAGTTGCCCTGTCTCATCCACTAGCAAAGCGCTATGTAGATGCCCACGCAGCAAAATCTCGCTAGCTTCTAACACAGGTAAAGCGTACGGCAGAATGAGCGGAGAAGGTTGCATGGCCTCTTCTACGGTCAGGTGCTTTAAGGCTTCTTGCCCCTGATCCGGCTCAACGTTGACTCCCATCTGCTTCAAATTCAAACCTGGCTTTGAAATAGGCTTCAGCGACTCGATCACCCAGACACTCAAGCCAACAGCGGCCATCAAGGGCAACACAATGCGATAGTCGCGTGTGAGTTCAAACAACAGTAAAATCGCTGTCAAGGGTGCTCGCACACTTCCCGCCAAGACAGCAGCCATGCCCACCATTGCATAGGCAGGGGGTGCGGCAATAGCGATCGCACCAGCAGGCAGAATCGCCGCCAGAATCTTGCCATAACTTGCGCCTAGCACCGCTCCTAAAAACATAGCTGGGGCAAAAATTCCACCCACTAAACCACTGCCCAAACTCAGAGCAGTCAAGGCGAGTTTGAAAACCAGGAGCAGGAGCAATAAAGGCAACGAAAATTCTACATCCCGAAGCAAAGCCTCAATGGTTTCGTAGCCAATCCCAAGAGTTTGGGGCAGAGCGAGGGCGATTAAACCCACACAAGCTCCACCAATGACGGGATGAACTGGGCGGGGAATGCGGCTCACCCAAGAAAATCCTGAAATTTCACCCCGGAAAAAAGTTTGCGCGAGCTTGATGGTTTGGGTGTAAGCCACAGATACCAAGCTGGCACATAACCCAAGACCGATATAAAGCGGTAGTTCTAACGGGCTGCGAACTTCGTAAGCGGGCAAGGCAAAGGCAGGTTGTGCGCCTAAACCGATCTGAGCAATTAATGCTGCCACCACCGCGGCTAAGAGCACGACACTCACCGCTGAGGTGGCAAACGTAGTACCTAAAACCACTTCAAGCGCAAAAAATACTCCCGCGATCGGCGCATTGAATCCTGCTGCTAGACCTGCCGCTGCCCCTGCTCCTAATAAGAGACGCTGCCGTTCTTGAGATACTTGCAGGATTTGGCCAAGCAAGAGGCCAAAATTAGCGCCAATTTCTACACTCGGTCCTTCTGGGCCTAAGGAAGCTCCGGTGCCCAAGGAAACTGACGCAGCTACCATCTTGGTCACAGGGCGAATGGGAGAGATTTCGCGCTTCCCCTGCGTTGCTGCAATGAGAGAGGAAATGCCAGGGCCAAAGTCTTGCCAGCGCCAGCGCATAAAGCCAACGATGACACCCCCAAGCATGGGCACACAGGCTAGGGTCCAAGCTCCCCAAGGGGCGATCGCTCCCATCAAATCCTCTAGCATCAAGCTATGGATTAATTCGATTAAATAATGAAAGGTCACGACTCCCATGCCAGTACCGCCACCAATCAGGATCGCCAAGATGAGCACGACCGTTTCAGGTGTGGGTTGTAAGCGATTGAGAATATGGGCAAAATGAGAAGTAGAGGGGGCTGGCGTCGGTTGCTCAGCCAACCCATCTGGGGCTGGAATCAAAGACATTGAGAGTCAATAGAAAAATTAGATAAAGCTTAACTTTTATGTATTTCTAGTCTTTCATTGTGATTGATCTTGAAGCCTGACGACAAGCATTAAACTCCTGCCAAAGCTAAGAATTCATCAAATTCTGGAACGAATGGATAGATCCTATAGGCTGTTACAGCTTAGTTAGGTTAGAGTGATATCGCATTGCCACAATAGCCTTGGAAATTCAGCTAACTGGACGATGTTAGCAATGCCATTTTGCGGAAAACTAGCTGTAAGAGAACCGTTAGAGTAAGATTCTCTGCCTTAGCAGGCAAGCGTACTGAGTAGTTCCTGGGCAAGTGGAAAGTTCTAATGAATGCTCACACTTTTGATCATGACGCTGTCATTTGTCCCCTATGCCATCGCGATGGCAAAATTGGGCCGCATCGACTCTTGAATGGG
Organism: Trichocoleus sp. FACHB-591; assembly: GCF_014695845.1. Lineage (NCBI taxonomy): Bacteria > Bacillati > Cyanobacteriota > Cyanophyceae > Leptolyngbyales > Trichocoleusaceae > Trichocoleus > Trichocoleus sp. FACHB-591. The sequence continues at coordinate 133,595 of NZ_JACJPA010000096.1, read as the reverse complement.
CTGTTAACTTGTTCTCACTGTCGAGAGCGGTTTGTAGTCAGCCGCAGTGGCCATTTTGTCCGTGATCCTTTTACGCTAAAGCAGCTAGCAGATAGCCGCACTTTACGCCGTCAAAGCCATCCGTTCGCTAGAATTCTGCGTGATTTCGGTTTTTCCAAATATCCATCTCTTTTTGCGATCGCCAGCAGCGTGGTGCTTTTAGGTTTGACATTGACAGCTGTGGGAGATTGGGCGGTTCCTCAAGCATCAGTTCCAGGGGTAGTGAACCATATTACTGAAACTTTAGGCATTGACGAGACAGAGCCTTGAGTCTGGTATTGTTTCGCCGAACTCAGCTATAAAACCTATTTGGCACCGATGACGGGGCAACTCATCGAAGTTATATAAGCTTTGCGAGCTCTGCAATTTTCCCGATAGCTTCAGCGTCGAGATAAGTTGAAGTTTTGTAGCGGTTTGCAAAGCCGTAGGACAACCTATGAGACTCGCTTTAACTCCATCTTGCGACGGATGTATTGAAGCATTTAGTCATGGAACTTTAATATTTAACCACTATTTTTTCACATCAAACTTAACAAGCTTTAGGGGGGGATCTCCCTAGTCATTGGGTAACTAAACCATTGTTTTCCTCCTAGGCGTAACTTAAGTTTAATAAGAGAGCTGCAAAGCCTACTTACCCGTTTTCTTTACAGAATTAAAAAATTCAAATTGGTTGCTAACTATATGCATAAGTGCCCTTGCTGCTCCGATCGTCTCCTACGTCATGCTCGTCACAATGAGGTTTATTGGTTCTGTACTCATTGTTGGCAAGAAATGCCTGACTTGACTTCTTTGATGGAGACAAAACAGCAGAATCGGCAGCAGCTTGAGCGTCTACTAGGTGGTTATAGCTCCCCTTTAGCAAGAGTTTAAGGGATAACAGATTTTTCAAGAAATTGCTGTTTAACTAAACCGATTCAATTCTTTTTTTAAGTTAGATAAAAGAGACAAATTCAAAAAACAGCGATCGCCTCTGAAATTAAAAAAGGCGATCGCTGTTTTTTTGCTTTAAATATCTTTAAGGTATTCAGGCGCTAAAAGAAGGGCGTCGTATATTGGAGTGCGCTTACAGCGCTATCATCAGGTATCTCGAATTGGAGCGAAGCGGCATATGGGCCTACCCTTAGTTTTAGATATAGCCATTGGACTAATCTTTATTTACTTAATTCTGAGCTTATTAGCTTCTGAACTTCAAGAAATATTAGCTACACTTTTGCAGTGGCGAGCAGTCCACCTCAAGAAATCAATTGAAGTTTTGCTGACTGGGGGGGAAGGAAAAGCAGAGAACCAAGTCAAGGAATTTTCCGATCGCCTATATTCCAACCCACTAATTAAAAATATTAATCAAGAGGCAAAAGGTTGGCTCGAGACTTCTCTACGAAGTATTACTTGGGGTCTTGGCTCAATTTACCGCCAGATTAAAGGTTTAATTACGGGGCGAGGCAGAAGTACCTTCGGTGGTTCTAGACATAGTGGCCCTTCCTATCTCAATGCTGAGACTTTCACCACAACCCTTCTAGAAACCTCCGGGATTCCAGTATTGGTAAGGAAGCTGAGTGAGTTAAAGCTGGAAGAGTTTATTCAAAAAGAGATTCAAGGAAAGATCGAAAAAGCTCAGAACTTATATGCAGTGGCTCAGGCAGAGCGCCAAAATTCATTACTACCAACTTTAATCGGCCCTGAACTAGCCGAGGCTGAAGCAGGTATAGCATCATCAACGGCTGAGCTTGAAGTTAGCCAAGCTACTCCTAGCATAGAAACAGGACAATCACTGCCAGAGCCCATAGAAGCTGGGTTTAAGAAACTAATAGATCATCTCAACAGTATTTTTGAAGACTTTAGATCGAATAAATCTCCCTTAGACGTGAGTCTCAAACGGATTGCTTATCGGCTTGACCGTTACATTGAAACATGTCAGCAAACCTGTCCTAAAAATAATAGAGCTCAAGACTTCCTTGAGGAGTTAAAGGATCTGAGACAAGAACTTTTTGAAAATGATCCGATTAGTGGTGCGATCGCAGTTAAGCCGTTCTTACAGAATCTCGTTCAGCCTACCTTGATAGAAGTTGTGGAGGCGGTGACTGACCAAGACAGTCCAACTTATCGCAGGCTCTCCAGCATTATTGGACAAAAAATTAATAGCTTGCTCCCAGAAAAGCTAGCCTGTGCGTTGGTGCAGGAAATTAGAGCTGTCTTGGAAGAATTTAATGTCATCACTCAAGGCACGGCACTCTACACTGAGTTGGAGATGCTCCAGCAAAACTTGAACAGAATTGCTAACTCTGGCGAAGCCACAACTGAGAATAAAAGCATAGCTAGGAGCCATATTGATTTGGTGCATCAAATGCTGGAATTACGGAATGGCTATATTAGCAATGCTGGGAATTACGTAGCAGATGAGTTTTTTCTACAGAAGCTTGAGCACTTAAAACAGATCCCTTTGGAGACTTTGAAGAGATTTAAAGAAAAGCTCATTAGCGAATTAGATGCAGTTTTAGACAGTTTTCGAGATATCAAGCTAGGAACTCAGCCCCCTACCAGTCTAAAGAATTTGGGTCAAGTCTTAGAAGGTGTGACCACTAAATTTGAGCAAGAAGAAGTTCAGCTTTTATTTGCAATTAACCAAATGCTAGGCGCGCGCGATGCTTATATCGATGATGCCAGTCAATATGTTGCGAAAGCTCAGATTCCTGTGAAGCAGCGAGATAAATTGTTGCGACGAATTAACACACCAAAGCAGAACAAAGATTTCCTCAGGAGTGTGGACGAGCAGCAAAGAACTATTTTCTGGAATTTTGGCAATCATGTGGCGATGATTGCTTGGTTAGGTGCAGCTCCAGAGGAACTTGACTGGGAGATTAAGCAAAATACCGAGATTTATCAACAGATCTCCAGCCTCATCAAAGACAAAAATATTAATACTTATACGGATGTGGTTATGGCGATCGCGCGCTTGCCCAAGCCAATTAAAGACAGCCTTTCTGTCTTAGCAAGACGCGCTCAGGAAAAATCGACCACGTTAGAGAATGAAGTTAAGCAGCTTCAGTTTGAAATTGAAACCTGGTTCGATCGCTCAATGGAACGGGCTACAGGGGTTTATAAGCGTAATGCCAAAGGTGTTGCCATTCTACTGGGCTCTTTAATTGCCATTTCTGTCAATGCAGATACCTTTCATATTGTTAACCGCTTATCCAAGAACACAGTATTGCGAAATGCGATCGCTGAAAATGCCACCCAGGTGGTGGAGCAATCTCCAGATGATTTCTCAAAGGTGAGAAATCGGTTGGAAACAGACTTAGAAGCTTTACCCTTACCCATTGGGTGGGATAAAACTAATCGAGATCAGCAGTTTTTAAGCAATGGGGGTCGAGTGCCGCCTCTAGCCTATTTCAAAAGCTTCCTGGGTTGGATCGTAAGCGGAATTGCCATTTCAATGGGGGCATCCTTTTGGTTTGACCTGTTAGGCAAGGTCGTGAATGTGCGGAATTCTGGCAAGCCCCCAGAGAAAACTCAGGCGAAGTAAGAGTCGCGTTTTATTGAATCATGCTCTCTAAAGCGATTTGCAGATCTTGAGTGAGGTCTGCGATCGCTTGTTTGGCCCCGCGGCGATCGGCGCTATAGGCACCCCAGCGGTCTGTGACTGAAATCGGTTGCCCTATCGTCATCTGTACCGTTTGCTTACCTAGTTGAGGCCGCTGAAAAGGGCTGTTGCCTTTAATCCGAGAAATCATGTCCCACATGAGCAACGTTGTCTCGGCAAAGCGCTCTGCCGTTGGTTTTTCTAGGACGTAGCGCCCTGTCACCGCCACAAAGCTCTCCACCAATCGCATGTGCCACATCCGCAGGTTGGCTTCTTCCGCCACGCGATCGGCCAAACCGCGTTCCAAGAGAGACACTCCCTCAGGATTTCTGAAGTCTTCGCGGTAAATGCGGTCCCAGCCTGCTTGCTCTAGTCGGCGACAGCGATCGATCAAACTCCCTTTAGCCTGCAAATCAAAATACTGTTCTGCTACTTGTAGGGCCACATCCAGCAAGGCTCTGAGGCGATGGGTAAAAGCTTGATCGGCTTGCGAAACAGGAGGCTGATCCGATTGAAAAATGTTCTGCTCCGGCCAGGCTTCTGCTCCAGAAGGCGGAGCGGACTGTTTAGGCAAGGTGTGATGGTAGAAGCGAGTATAAAACTCTTCCATCAACGTCAAAACATGCTCGCCTAGGCTATAGAGCCTGTGGTAGAGTGCTGCTTCTCGGCCCTGAAGACCTTTAATACTGGGAGTTTCAGTTCCTTTAGAACTCTCAGCCACCGATAAACCGCTATCGGCTTCTAGCTGGCTCATCAACTGCTCAATCTGCTGCCAAGGAGGTGTCACATAGCGATATTGGATGCCCATTGGCACAATGAGTACCTGTTCGGAGCGATCGGCCTTGAGCAAATCTTCCACGCACCAGAAGCCGAGCTGAGCCACACCGGGTTCCAAAGGACTAATCACTTCGTTATGGCCGTTGGTTGCACCTTCTGGGGCCGCTGCGAGTGGCAGTTTGCCATCTACAAACAAACTCCGGGCCGATCGCAAACCCGTCCGATCGACTTTGCCACGATGAATCGGCGTACCCCCTAAGCGGGAATACAGCCAGCCGATTTGTGATCCCGCCCACAGCGGAATGCCGCGATCGTAAATAAAGTGGGCGTGAATCGGGTGCTGTAGCGCCACTCCTTGCTGTTTCGCCACGCGCGGCAGAATTGAGGAGTGCAAATGTGCCATGCAGAATGGATCATCAGTGCTGGGGTGCCGAAACGCCATGAGAAAGCGAATTTTACCCGCTTGAAATTGGCGATAGCAGTCTACCAATTCCTCAACATTGCTGGCCTGAATTTGGGTAATCGCAGTCCGCGATCGCAACCAAAGTGGCAGCAGTCCTTGAGCAACCCGAAGCACTAGGGGATTAAAAGCGGGTGGAATAAATTCCAGTGGCGGTTGAACTCGATCGATCGTACTTGGCAATTTTGATCCCTCTTGGCTCTAATTCTTCATATCTTGACCTGAGCGCTGAGCAACTTTACAAGGTTTCTATCATGCCTTGGCTATCGTATAAGCTGCTACGTCTGGCCAGAGATTCGACAGTTAGGTGAAAAAATCGTGAATATTTACCTGGGAGAACGTAGGTGACATACAAGCCTAGGTAGATGAATCGGCAAAAATTTTGTAGCTATTTACGAGGCTGCAATAACAAACGTGATGGTAAACACTCGGTTTGATGCAATGCGGAAATGATACCTGCCTGTTTTTTATATATGGCGTTTTTCTCAGCAAATCTACATCTTGAGTGGCTGAATCTGACAGGACTAAATTTGGTGTGGCTGGATGGGGCCGCTAATTTGGTGATTGCAGCTTGCTACTTAATGATTGCTGGCTTAATTAGTCTGGGCTTATGGCGTAATCGTTGCACTGGCATTGATGCCTTTGCTGCTATTACCGCTGGGATTTTTTGGAGTGGCAGTTGGAGTCATGCGGCTCATGCAATGAGTATCACGGGGCTGGATGCAGCGCTTAGTCGACAAACTTTTTTTGATGCCATTGCCGTGATTCCGGCGATTGCGTTTCTGAGCTTGCGGCGGCGATCTAGTCTCCTGATTGGCTCGACCCAAGTTTTGGCATCGCAAAAGCAATTGGTGAAGCGCAACGCCGAACTAGAGAAAAAAATTGATCGACGTACTCAGGAGCTAGAAACCCAAAACCAACGCCTGAACGAAGCTTTAACCGCATTGCAAAAAATGAATTTGCATTTGGCGCAAACCGAGAAAATGTCAATGTTAGGCCAGATGGTGTCTGGGATTTCTCACGAAATTAACAACCCGATCAATTTTATCCACGGCAACTTACCTTACATGGAGGAGCATGTGGAGGATTTGTTGGCATTGCTCGAAACCTACCGCGATCGCTATCCGCAAGAAACCGTCCAGGTAGAAGCCGCTTCACCTAACATTGAACTTGATTTCATTGTGGAAGATCTGCCTCGGATTATGAACTCGATGCGGTTGGGCACCGAGCGAATTCGAGAAATAGTCCTGAACCTACGCAACTTTTACCGCCTCGACGAGGCAGAAATGAAGCCAGCCGACTTGGAAGCTGGGATTGAAAGCACTTTGGTGCTGCTGCAAAACCGCTATAAACAGAAAATTGAGATTGTGCGGCAGTTTGGCAAAATTCCTCTCGTAGAATGCCACATCAATCAGCTCAACCAAGTGTTTATGAACTTACTGAGCAACTCAATTGATGCATTGCTAGAAGGAGAGCTTAGCCCTGATTCTACTCAATCTCCATTGTCTAGTTCGCTAGAACTAAAGCAGATTGTGATCAAGACTGACACCGTGGGCGTGAATCGAGTCGGCATCTGGATTTCGGACAACGGTCCTGGGATCACCGTTGATGTTCAAGAGCATTTGTTTGAGCCATTTTTTACCACTAAGCCGAGAGGAGTGGGAACGGGGCTAGGGCTATCTATTTCGCATCAAATTATTACCGAAGCACATCAAGGCCGCATTTATTGCTGCTCCACTCCGGGAGAAGGCACGACATTCGCGATCGAATTACCGCTTCAGCAAACTGAACCGCTCAGTCAGTTGCAGAATTGTGGCTCAGGTGAACCTATTGCTTTGGGTGTTTAGACCTCTCGTACACACCATTAAAATCCCACAGGCTAAAGCCTGTGACTATTGGAACCAAGCGTACCTGCGTAGGCTAAGATCACTTCTTCAGGAATGAGGCCGCGAAGGCGGTCTTTGCGCTTGTAGCCGCGACTTCAGTCGTTAGTCGTTCTAAAAAATAAATACCAACTGAAGTTGCCAGGTTTGCTCTTGGCGGATCAGTTGAATTTGCCGAATGAATTCGCGGAAATAGAACCGTCGCTCTGATTCAGAGAGATCGAGCCAAAATTCGGGAATAGAAACGGCTTGGGCGATCGCGGGCAAATTGGATGGAGGAAGCTGAGCCAGTTGGTTTTGCAATTGCGACATCTCGGTGCGGAGTTTATAGACTCGCAGTTCAGCAGTTTCGGCATCTAAAATCTCTTGTTTAATCAGCTCAGGCAGTTGATTGAGTATTGCTTGTTTATTAGCGATCGCCTGCTCTATGGAGCCTTGAATCCCGCCGAGATTTGGCATATTCACCTGGGCCACCGCTCGTGGCAACTCCTGGCAAATGGTCTGAATGGTTTGCTCTAGAATTTGCTCGTAAGGAATGGCTCGACATTTAGGTTTTCGGGGACAAGCGATCGGGCGGAGGTAGAGATATTCCTGGTCGCTACGGCGAGCCGTCACCCGTGTTACGGTCAGGCCAGATTGACACTCAGCACAAACCACCAAACCTGCCAGAGAACGAGGAGCACTCGCGGTACGGGGTGGGAGCCGACGATTACGCCGCAGCAAGCGATCGACCTGGGCGGCTTCTTCCCGCGACATGATCGGCACATGGGTATTTGAAATTACTTCCCCATTTTTGTAAGCCAAGTCTCCCCGATACACCGGATTGTTGAGCCAGCGCTGCCCCGTCGAAACCGAAATTTTCTTACCGTGTTTTTTCTCTAGATACCGCACTGCTCCATGCAAGGAGCCGTAGAGCAAAAACCGCTCAAAGAAATCTTTTACAATCGGAGCTTGGCTGCGATCGAGCGCATAACGATCCTTGCCCCGACGATAACCAAAGGGGGCTTTTCCCGGCGGCGGCAAAGCTTTGATGCGATTGCGAGCATGGCCTTGCCGAATTAAACGGCTCCGCTGGCTTTGCTGCACCTCCTCCAATACTTTGAGCAAATCAGAGCGCTTCAGGGGTGTTTGATTGCCAGTCCCGACTGCGGTTTCTAAAACTACCAACTGCACGATTAAGTCTTCCAGTTGAGCGAGGCGATCGCTGACTTCCTGCACCGAATCTCCCAACTCTTCCAGTCGGCGCACCAGTAAATAATCAACCGCTTCTTGTTGGCAATCGCTGAGCAACTGTTGCAATTGAGGCCGCTTTTGTTGCTGAGCCGCTTTGCCCTTGGGGAAGGCAATTTCCTTAAGGGTGGCATCTCGCATGCCTAAGTCTTGATAGATGCGATCGACTTCCCAACCCCAAATTTCTGGATCGGGTACAGGTTCTAGCAACGGATCGCTATAAACATAGGCAATGATTTTCATGGAGTTGGAATAGCGATTAGCAGTTAGAGGTTCATACCTCGCCTAGCTCAATGACGTTGCCGTCGGGGTCTTGGGTGAAGAGGGCGGGGCGACCGGAAGCGCTCATCTGAATGGAGCAACCATGCGCCGAAAGTTGATCTTTGGCAGCGGCTAAATCTGTGACTGAAAAAGCCAGATGGCGATTGCGTCCTAACTTCTCCGAGTCCACCAAATCAGCAGGAACGCTGTCAGCCACAATCAGGTGAATTTGATAATCTTCTACCTGATACCAAGCCCCCGGAAAATTTAGAGGTCGCTCGGCTTTCGGCAAACCCAAGACTGTGCCATAGAAATGTTCAGCTCGCGCCAAATCAGCAACTAGCAAAGCGGTGTGAAGACATTTGGTGATCTGCATAGCCAGTTTGGAAAAACGTAGGGAAGTGGGGCGATCGCTCTCATTATCGCCTTTATAATTGCGCTGACATTTATGGTTGTACCGAATGCCTACTTGCAGATATTAACCATGTTTAACGCAAAGTTCATGCTCACTCCTCCGATTTCTGCCTCACCCATTGAGTGCATCCGCTTATCAAGGATCTAGAGCTTCTTGAATTGAATTCTTTATATCTTTGTCAGGAGGGCGCTTGACAAATTGCTCGTGGCTGTAAATCCATAGGGGTTTGATAACAGAAACTTCCTCGTTCACTAAATACATGAGCCTGATCTGACCAGATGCACCTTTGGAGCAGCGAAACTCAAGCTTGTGGAACGTCCACCCTTCAGGAAGTTTTATTTTGCTAGGCAAAGGTTCGTCACGAGAACTAGGTGGGTATGGAGCATCTATCAGACCCTCCAGTATGTTCACAACAATTTCTATAAATTCTTTGTTGTAAGCTTTGCTGAGTTTTTTTAGAGAACGTGCAAAATTCTCGGACTTCTCAATCGAAAAGGGAGTTGAGCCAGTCACGCACTTCTCCTTTGTTTACACGTTCTGATGAGACCTGTTGTTCAAATGCTTGTCCTAATAGTTCTGCAACTAGCGGTTTGTATATGGGATGATTGCGCTCAATCTCATCAAGTTTTTGATAGCCCAATACCTTCATGTCTTCTAGCGATATCGGCTCAATGGAGCTAGCTTCAGGCGGTAAACCCTTACGAGCCTTCTTCCAGGGGAACTCTAAGTGAGTCATACCACTCAAATAGTAGGCGTGGTACTCACCAAAATACTCCCAAATTTCTTCTAGCAGTTTCCTTGTTTCTGTTGAAAGATATTCCAGGGAATCCTTATCGGGAACAGGTAGTTGTTCTGCTTCAAAGTTGCTGTAAAACCTATAAGCAATCGGACAAACTGGGCCATACCGCCATGCTTGAATTTCCTCATCAAACAACGGGTCATCATGTAGTGCCAAATATAGGCTTTGAGTATAGTACAGAAGCTTCTGAACCTTCATATTGGTCATTTCAGCTTCTCTACCGTCCTCGTAAGCCCTAATTATGAAATAGCGGGCAACATCAAGACAGCTGACCATAATTAATTTCAACAGCGATTCAAAAAGCCCTTTATCGTAGCAAAGAAAAAACTGTTTGGATGTCTTTCGTTAATTTACGTTAACACAGGCGGACATCTACCTACTTGTGTTCGCAGCAATTCTTCTCAGTACCAATCAAGCTATTAACAGCTAGAAGGTATAGTTCAATTGTACTATAAGCACACTTTTCTAGACACCAAACTTTTTAGCTTTGAAAGGGTAATCTGGATCAAGCCTGACCGAGCGCGTAGTTAGTAAATCGATGAGCGATCGCGAAATTTAATGGGAGTGCTGTAGGTTTACCATGCCCCTCTATTGCAGTCAAAGACACGAAAACCCGGATTCCAGCCGATTTTGCCATCTCTGCGGCGAAAAGTTGCAAGCACCTGTCAGCGTTGGTGTGTATGCTGGGCTGCTGCTTGGCGATCGCTATCGAGTAGTGCGGGAATTGGGGCATGGAGGCTTTGGGCGAACTTACTTGGCAGAAGACCAAAACCGCTTTAACGAACCTTGCGTCCTGAAAGAATTTGCGCCTCAGGTTCAAGGCACCTACGCCCTGCAAAAAGCCGAAGAATTGTTTGAGCGAGAAGCAGGCATTCTCTACAAGCTGCAACACCCGCAAATTCCCCGGTTTCGAGAACTCTTTCGCGCTGCTCTCCCCGATCGCAGCCGCTTATTTTTGGTGCAAGACTATGTCGAGGGCCAAACCTATCGAGCCTTGCTGGATACCCGTAAGTTGCAAGGGCAGCGGTTTAATGAAGCAGAAGTGACTCAGCTACTACTGCAAATCTTGCCGATTCTAGACTACATTCACTCTTTAGGAGTCATTCACCGCGATATTTCTCCAGACAACCTGATTTTGCGGAGTGCTGACTGGCTGCCAGTTTTAATCGATTTCGGCGGTGTCAAACAAATTGCGGCTACGGTGGCCTCACAGTTTTTGGCTCAGTCCGTGGGTAATGGCGTTAGCTCTCCGACCCGCTTAGGCAAAATTGGTTACGCCCCGGATGAACAGTTGCAGATGGGCGTTGCCTCTCCCCACAGCGACCTTTATGCCTTAGCCGTCACAATTCTGGTATTGCTGACGGGCAAAGAACCACCCGATCTATTAGATAGCTATAACATGAGTTGGACTTGGCGGCAGGAAGTCAGCCTCAGCCCCAAGCTCAGCGCCATTCTAGACCACATGTTGGCTCAGCGTCCCAGCGATCGCTATCAATCTGTGCGCGAGGTACTGCACGACCTCAACCGCTACGATGTTCCGGTTTATGCTCCGCCCGTGCCTGCCCCGGTTTACCCGCCACCCATCCAAACCACGGCTGCGACCGTGGCCGTAGGTCGCCCACCTGCTCCGCCTGAAGCTGCCGTCAGCAACTACACCGTGGCTCCGCCACCTGCCTACGCTCCCCCTAGCCGTGGCAACTCGTTCGGGTTTGGTAAAGTGCTCTTGCTGTTGTTGGTGATGGCTGGAGCCGCTACTGGAGGTTGGTGGTTGAGTAGTAATTGGCTGGGTGATTTGGCCGATCGTACCCCATCTGCTCCGCCAAACGAGCAACCTGTTGTGGTGCCCAATGTCGAACCCCCCGCAGCTCCCGAATTGTCCCAGGAGGAGCAAAACCGCAAGGAAGCGTTGGGCGATCGCCGCCGTAACTTAGGCGTAGATTACCAGTTCTTCGTGCGCCTCGTAAATCAAGTGTTTTACGCTCAACATTCCGAACTGCAAAACCGCCAACTTAGTGCTGGGGCAGAAGATGCTGACTTACGCACCCAGTGGGACCAAACCGCCAACCAACTGCTCGACCAGCTAGAAACCATTAGCCCAGAAGCTCGCAGCAAGATGGGTAAATATGACCGTAACGATCGCGATCGCTGGCGGGGTAGCGTCAACAAACTCAACCTCAGCACCCGTGCGCTTTACACCCTCGCAGATGCCAAATTCTTCCAGTTATTTCCCGACCAACAGGGCCAAGATTTTGTCAACCAACCCATCGGTCAGGTGTGGCACGCGATCGCGGCTGACGAACTCAAAGCCGTGCAAGCAGGAACCAGCCTAGAAAAAGTCCAGTTTGCTCAAGGCTCCTTTAGTCAAGAAGTGAGTGGCACACTAGCTCCAGGAGAAGGCAAGGCTTTCATCGCCCAACTGTCCCGAAACCAACTAATTCGGCTGAGTTTGCAAACTGACCAGAAAACGCTGCTGTCAATCTATCCGCCTACTAGCTCTCAGCCACCCCTGCTAGAAAACTCCCCAGAAACCACTTGGTCTGGAAAGTTGGCTCAAGATGGTTATTACGAATTTGTGGTGGTTTCAGCAGCCACTGCGCCTGTGACGTTTCAACTGAACCTCGCAGCGGATAACGTCATCTCTACACCTCCCAGCCCTGTCTCACCGCCACCGTCACCATCACCCTCACCCGACTCAGAGCCAACTCCACCAGCACCTTAAGTTTTCAGCAGATAATTCTACAAAAGCAGAAATAAAGCCTCGATCAGATTAAGATCCTCCCAGCAGTTAGTTGGGTAGAGACAAGAGACTCTCTATGATTTGATTGGAGTCTACCTCTGAGCTATGCAGCCATCCCTTTCTCTAGGCACAATTTTGCCAGGTCGATATCATCTAATCGACTTGTTGGAGCAAGGTACCTATTTGGCCGAAGACCAAACTCGGTTTAATGAGCTCTATCTCTTACAGGAGTTCCGCCTCCGCCATCCTGGTGCTTACTCACTAGAAGTTATTCGAGGAGTCTTTCAACAGGAAGCGGCGATTCTGTATGAGCTACAGCATCCTCAGATTCCTCGGTTTCGGGGCATTATTCCTTACGCCGATCGCTTGTTTGTGGTGCAGGAGTATGTTGAGGGTGTTACCTGCAGGGATTGGTTGAAGGAGCGCTTAACTCAGCATCAAGTTTTCTCTGAGGCAGAAGTGATGCAGTTATTCTGGCATGTGCTGCCTGTGCTGCTGCATATTCACAGTCGGGGCATCATTCATGGCAATCTTTCGCCAGCCAGCATCTTGATTCGGCAGCGAGATGGAGTGCCGATGCTGACTCACTTTGGCTTAATTCAGGAGATTGCTACTGATCTAGAACTCTATTATCCGGGTCCGAAAAAACATCTGAGCAAGCTAGGTTATGCCCCCAAAGAGCAGTTGCAATCTGACAAAGTCTACCGCAACAGTGACCTCTATGCCTTAGCTGCCACCGCAGTTGTTTTACTGACTGGGCAGGAGCCTCAAACCCTCTACAATCCGCGACGACAACTGTGGTATTGGGAACCTTGGGCGACGGTTTCACCAGGATTGGCCCAAATTCTCAATCGGATGCTGAGTGCCAAGCCGCAAAATCGTTATGGTTCAGCGGGCAAAGTGATTCGCGCTTTGCAAGCTCTATTGGCCCAACCCGCTTACATTCCTCCCACTGCTGCCTTGGCACTGGCTCCCCAACATAACAACCCGCCTCCTGTCGTCGCAGATTCGCCTGTGGTAGAGCCAGAACTGGAGTTGGCAGCAGAGCTAGAACCGCAATTAAACCTGGAGGCAGAATTAGAGCCAGCGCCAAAACCGCAGCCTGTAGTGGCCTTAGAGCCAGAGCAAGTAGAACCAGAAAGTGATATTACCTGGATGGGTTCGGCTTTAGCGGTTGCCGCGCTTGGACTCACTTTGCTCGTGCTGGGTCTGTTGGCTGGAGCTGCTTGGCGATCGCTACGACAAATGCAGCAGGCTCAGCAAGATTCATCTAGCTCTGCAACGGTGGTGCAAGCAGCAGCTCAATCTCGTACTGCCAAAGGTTCCGCCGCTGCCAGCACAACTCCCAAGTCGGAAAATGGCACCCACGCAGCTTTACGCGATCGCCGTCGGCGCTTAAACATCAGCTACGACCTCTTTGTGGATTTAGTCGATACGGTTTTTTACTCAGAACATTCCGAACTCGACAACCGTCGTCTCAGCGGCGATTCAGACGATCGGGCTTTGCGCCGTGAGTGGAATGCCACGGCAGAAAAGCTACTGAATAAGCTAGAACCTCTGAGTGAAGAGTCTCGTAACCGCTTGGGACGTTACAGCCAGCAAGACTACGACCAGTGGGTGATGGAACTAGAGCGGCAGCACCTTAGCCGCCCGACCTTTGCTCAGTTGGTGGATGCCAAGTTCTATCGCTTGTTTCCAGAGCAACAAGAGCGCTATCTAGACCCCAACACCTTTGGTCAGGTTTGGTATGCGATCGCGGCGGAAACCTTTCAAGCCATTCAAGCTGGAACTGCTTTCTCCCCACTTCAGCTTGGCCCTAAAAACCCTAGCCAAACCTTGACCGCAACGCTCAAGCCTGGGGAAGGAAAAGTTTATGTGGCTAATTTAAGCCAAGGGCAGACGATCCGAGTCGCCTTGCAATCTCCTAACCAAGGCACCCGCTTGTCCATTTATTCTCCTGAGCGCCGTTCTGCTGCGGCTCAAGCGCTGATCAACGACACACCCAAAACGAGTTGGTCGGGCACGCTACCTCGTCCTGGCTATTACGAAATTGTGATTCTTTCCAATTCACCCGACATTGTTCGTTATCAGCTCAATCTGACCTTACAATCCCAGACTCCTACTACCCCTAACGAGCCATCGTTTGACGGGTGACAACGCGGTTAATCGGTGGATTGTTGACCATAGAGTAAGCCATATTTAGAATATTTTGTCGCTCTCCTGAAAAGAAACTCACGGTGTACACTAAGCCGTTTTGCTCCCAAATCACAGAAGAAAATCGCGAGGCGGGTTTAAGGCTGGGACCTGGCAGAAAATAACCGCGTACCCCCTCTGCTAGCTTGATCGGAGCCGCCGCAGCTTGATGTTTTTTTAGTTCCATCTGGGCGCTTTCTGAGTCTTTACTGTCTACCGAGAAGCTACCGATTAAGCAAGGCTGGGGGCTGATATCGCACGTAAACAAACCCACGGTCATGCCAGGAGGCGACTGGGAAGGAAAAACTTTGACGATCAGTTCATCAATAAAATCTCGATCCCCTGGGCCGCTCAACCTGATTTGCGATGGCAGGCGCATCACCAAATTGGGTGGCAACCCTTGGCTGATTTTAGCGAGGTGTGGTGTGAAAATATCGTCAGGGATAGCCGCAGCTTTGATGGCGCTGCCACCAACCATTAAAGCCGTAGATAAAGCTACAGAGGCAGCTAAGCAGTAGCGACGCAAGCGGGGGTAGATCACCGGAACTCCTGGCACTCCAAGGGAAAAATTGGGCTGGCAGTAACAAACTCACATCACCTTCAGGATGCCCATATGATCGCTGAAGATGGCCTCAGCTATTTTGGGTCAATTCTCGCAATTTCTTAGCACCCTGCTAGGAAAAATATAGATTTCACCACAGATTGCAATTGACCAATGCGTCACGGACGAGGAGCTTAAAACCTTTTGGGATGAAAGCGAGGATGCAATAGAGATTCAACGGCGTGTCCTGCCTGCAAATGCTCTTCCACCACAGCCGGGACATCACTGGGTTGGACTCGGCAATACCAAACTTCATCGGGTACCACTCGCACGTTGGGTGCCATATTGCACTGGCCCAAGCAGCCACTGGCACTGATGCTGGTATCCGGAACAGGCTGAGACTGAAACGCTGCCAAAACTTGAGCTGAGCCTCTAGCTAGACAGTTTTGGTATTGACAAACTAAAACTTGACGCTGACCTGCCGGATCTTCCAACTAAAAAATCCCCGTGCTGTTTTCCCATTCTAGAAAGAGCCAGAATTCTCTGGCCTAGGG
Organism: Trichocoleus sp. FACHB-591; assembly: GCF_014695845.1. Classification (NCBI taxonomy): domain Bacteria; kingdom Bacillati; phylum Cyanobacteriota; class Cyanophyceae; order Leptolyngbyales; family Trichocoleusaceae; genus Trichocoleus; species Trichocoleus sp. FACHB-591. Next base: position 118,129 of record NZ_JACJPA010000096.1, on the reverse strand, counting down.
AAAAGCACGAGGATTCTACATAGTTAGCGATCGCCAACTGCACCAACTGGCGTTAATTACTTACCAAAGCCACGACCGCGACTGGTGGAAGGGATGCAGAGACACTTTTCTAGTTGCGATCGCAGGGCATCGTGATCTAAGTCTTGACCGATCAGCACCAATTGGTTTTTGGGTTCGCCGTTCCAGGTGTCATCCTCCAGCGAAAAGCGCTTGCCGCTGAGGTGGAAGACGTGACGCTTGGGGCTTTCGTCAAACCAGAGAATGCCCTTAGCTCGGAAGATGCCAGCGGGTAATTGGTTGTCTAAAAAGTGTTGGAACTTCTTAATCGCGAAGGGTTTGTCGCTCTGGAAAGACAGAGAGGTAAAGCCATCATTCTCCAGGTGGTGCGAGTGATGGTCGTGATCGTGGTGGTCGTGAGTGCACTGCCCATGATCATGATCGCAAGCTGAGTGATCGTCATGACCTTGATGATCGTGGTGATCGTGCTCAGCATGGTCATGATGGTGGTCATGATCGTGATGGTGGTCGTGGTGATGATCTGGATTCGGCTCAGAATCAGTAGGGTTGAAATATTTATCTGATTCAAACAGACCCACACTCAGAATCAGCGGCAAGGCGACATTGCCTTTCGTGGTGCGGAGAATTCGAGCGTCTTTCTTCACGTCCCGAATCTTCAGCTCTAGAGAGTCTGCATCGGCTTCATCCACCAAGTCCACTTTGTTGAGCAGAATGATGTCGCCATAAGCAATTTGGTTGTAAGCCGCTTCGCTATTGAACAAATCCAAGCTGTAGTTTTCTGCATCAACCACCGTCACAATCGAGTCGAGACGAGTCAGGTCGCGCAACTCAGTCCCCAAGAAGGTCAGCGCCACAGGCAGGGGATCGGCCAATCCGGTGGTTTCAACCACGAGGTAATCTACGCGCTCTTGCCGCTCTAGAATTTTGTAAACCGCTTCTAGCAAGTCATTGTTGATGGTGCAGCAAATACAACCGTTGCTGAGTTCCACCATGTCATCGCCTGTCTTCACAATCAGCTCGTTGTCAATGCCGATTTCACCAAACTCATTCACCAGAACCGCAGTTTTCACGCCCTGCTGGTTGGTCAGGATGTGGTTCAGAAGGGTCGTCTTCCCACTACCGAGAAATCCAGTAATGATCGTGACTGGCAGACCATGCTTGGGGGCATCCATTGCCTGAGTTTGAGCGAGATCAGTGGCTGATTGCATAGTGTGACTAGTCAGTAATTGCTAGAACAAGAGTTTTTTGGAGTCGAAGCAACCTCAACAATCCGCAGGAGTGTAACGAAGTCTCAAGCCGATGTTGGGCCATCTCCTATAGTAGGCGATCGCTCTGGTTAATGACTGGTTGTGCGATCGCCTTTCTCAAAACACGCCCTACGAAACTTTGGGGTTGGCACCTGTATCTACTGAAATAAAGAGGTGAAATAAAAAGGAGGCTGTGCCTAGTACCCTAGTAGAATCGAAATGTTTAGCCCTACGTTCCTCAAATATTCCTAGTTCACAATGACCCTAACGCTCTACAACAGCCTCACCCGTCGCAAAGAACCTTTTGAGCCGATTGAACCTGGCAAGGTGCGGATGTATTGCTGTGGCGTAACGGTGTACGACTACTGCCACTTGGGTCATGCTCGCTCTTACATTGTTTGGGATACGGTACGGCGCTATTTGCAGTGGCGTGGCTTTGATGTGCGCTACGTGCAAAACTTCACTGACATCGATGATAAAATTCTCAATCGTGCCCGCGAGCAGGGTGTTTCTCCACGAGAAATTGCCGATCGCTATACCCAAACCTATTTTGAGGACATGGCGCGGCTGAATATCCTCGAAGCCGATGAGTATCCCCGTGCTACGCATACCCTCGATGGCATCAAACGTCTGATTCATGAGCTAGAGCAAAAAGGCTTTGCCTATGCTGCGGATGGCGATGTTTACTACAAGGTGCGGCAGTTTTCTGAGTACGGAAAGCTGTCTGGTCGCAAGCTAGACGACATGCAAGCGGGAGCAAGTGGCCGCGTTGAGGTATCCGTAGAGGAACAGAAAAAGCAGGACTCTTTCGACTTTGCCCTGTGGAAGGCGGCGAAACCAGGCGAGGAATTTTGGGAGTCTCCTTGGGGTCAAGGTCGTCCGGGTTGGCACATCGAGTGCTCGGCAATGGTTCGGGAGCACTTAGGCGACACAATCGACATCCATGTAGGCGGATCAGATCTGGTGTTTCCGCACCACGAAAACGAGATTGCCCAGTCGGAAGCGGCCACAGGTCATTCCTTGGCGCATTACTGGCTGCACAATGGCATGGTGAACGTGGGCGGCGAGAAGATGTCCAAATCCTTGGGCAACTTCACCACGATTCGACAAATGTTGGATCATGGTTTAGATCCAATGGTGCTACGGCTGTTTGTGTTGATGGCCCACTACCGCAAACCCATCGACTTTACCGACGAAGCGATCGCCTCGGCTAATAACAGTTGGGACACGCTGAAAGAAGGACTGCTATTTGGCTATCAATATGGGGAGCAACTGAACTGGCCCGATCGCCAAGATTCCGACTTTGGGAATTCCGCCAACATGCGGATTGATATTCAGAGCGCTCCTGTGCAACGCTTTCAGGCAGCAATGGATGACGACTTTAACACCCCCAGCGGTGTCGCCGTTTTGTTTGAACTTGCAAAAGCTCTGATCCGCGAAGGTAACCTTTTGGTTCACCAAGGCAAAACTGAGGTGGATGCTCAAATACTACGCGCTCAATGGCAAACGCTGGTTTGCTTGGCACAAGTTCTAGGACTAGAAGCGGCACCAGAGTCAGACACTGTCACAGGTGGATTAAGTGATGCAGAGATTGAGGCGCTGATTCAACAACGACAGGAGGCTCGCAAGGCCAAAAACTTTGCAGAGAGCGATCGCATTCGAGATGAGTTAAAAGCTCAAGGGATCACCCTAGTTGATCAACCCGGTGGCGTCACAACCTGGCACCGCAGCTAGTTAATTTTGCTGGTTAGGGATTTATGAGACTCGTGAAACCCTAACAACCAGCGCTAAAGCCGATAATGGAGGGGAAGCCATGAGGTTTCCTCTCTTCATCTATTGCTTTTGTGATTTTGCTCAAAGCTCGCGCTATTTGACAACGAACGATGATATCTGAACTCTCAAAGGCGATCGCGGCTCTGGATCTTCCCGCTGATTGGTTGGGTCTGCGAGCCGTAAAAGACACGTCCTCAACCTACGCTGTCCGGGATGGCAAACCTGAAACTAATGGTAAATCTCTGACGCAGGGCGTCATGGTGGAAGTGCTGGTGAATGGGCAACTGGGCTATGGAGCCACCAATTCGCTCAAGTTGGAAAGTCTGCAAGCCGCAGCTAAAACCGCTTACCAGCAAGCCCTTACCGCCAGCCAATGGTCGATTCACCCGACTACTGTGGCAGAGCGGCCTAAAGTGGTGGGGCAGTACAGCTCACCATTTCTGAAACCCTTGCAGTCTTTGACGGCTGGGGAAATTAACGAGGTCTTGGTCAAGCTCTGCCAAACCTTGAAGGTGTCTGATCAGATTGTGCAGACTAGTGCCGCTGCTCATACCAGAGAAATCGAAACTTGGTTTGTCAGCAGCAATGGCTCTGAGGTTTATCAGAAATTCCTAACTTTGGCGACCGACTACGCTGCTACCGCCCAAGCAGGCGCGATCGTGCAACGCCGCAGTCACAACGGCTGGTTAGCCCATTGCCATCAAGGGGGCATGGAGCTGTTTTTAACCCCACAACTATGGGCTGAAGTCAAGCAGGTGGGGGAGCAAGCGGTGGAGCTGCTGAGCGCCGAGGAATGCCCCACTACAGCTACGACGCTGGTTCTGGACCCAGACCAAATGCTGCTGCAAATTCACGAAAGCGTAGGGCATCCGCTAGAACTCGATCGCATCCTAGGCGATGAGCGGAATTACGCAGGGGGCAGCTTCGTCAAACCAAAAGATTTTGGGGAGTTGGTTTACGGTTCGCCGCTGATGAATATTACCTTTGACCCCACCGTTCCGGGTGAGTTTTCTAGCTATAGCTTCGACGATACTGGTGTGCCCGCGACTCGTGAGTATGTGATTCGCGAGGGCGTGTTGGAGCGGGGTCTAGGTAGTTTAGAAAGTCAAGCTCGCCTCGGCCTCCCAGGAGTGGCTTGTGCGAGGGCTACTTCCTGGAATCGCCCGGCGATCGATCGCATGGCTAACCTGAATTTAGAACCGGGCAACGCCAGCTTTGAGGAGATCATCGGCAACATTGAGCAGGGCGTTTATATGCAATCCAACCGCTCTTGGTCGATTGATGACCAGCGGCACAAATTCCAATTTGGTTGCGAATACGCCAAGCTGATCGAGAACGGTCAACTCACCAAGACGCTGCGCAATCCCAACTACCGGGGAACGACACCGCAATTTTGGCGCAGCTTGTCTCAACTCGGCGATCGCTCGACCTGGAAGCTATATGGTTCTCCGGTTTGCGGTAAGGGCGAACCGAATCAGACTATTTGGGTGGGGCATGCCGCTCCTGTTTGTGCCTTTACCAATATTGAGGTGTTTGGAGGTGGTGCGTGAGTTCATCCATCAGTTCATCTGTAATTTCTCCCCTGAGTTCCGCAGAGTTAACTGCTTTAGAATCCAGCTTTGCACAGGTGGTCGAGGCACTGTTGCGCCAAGCCGAATCGGGTGAATTTTTAACGGTAAAACTTAGCAGCGAACGCAGCCAATTTGTTCGGTTCAATCAAGCGAAAGTACGGCAAATCGGGAATGTGGCTGATGGCTCACTTAAGCTCACCTTGATTCGCGACCAGCGCACCAGTTATCGCACTTTTCCGCTTACGGGCGATTTGGAAGTGGACTTGCAGCAAGCTCAACTTGCCTTAGCAGATCTGCGGCAAGAAGTCTCTCAGCTCCCAGTTGACCCCTACTTAGTGATTCCAGCGGGCACCAGTACCAGCCACGATGTGCACTTAGGGCAACTGCTCGCGCCTGAAGCAGTCACCTCCACTGTGCTACCCATTGTGGCTGAGTTGGATTTCGCGGGACTTTATGCAGCAGGCTTGCTAGTGCGGGGCTATGCCGACTCTAGCGGTCAGAAGCATTGGTTTGCCACAGACTCTTTTGCTCTGGACTATTCTTTGTTTGGCACTGGCGGCGAGGCGGTCAAAGGCACGTTGGCGGGGAGCACTTGGGATACAGAGGCTTACAAAACTCAAATTGAAGAGTCTAAAGCCCAACTGCAATTGCTTTCTACTTCCCCTAAACAACTCTCACGCGGACAATACCGCACCTATTTTGCCCCAGCAGCGATCGCGGAATTGGTTGGGATGCTGTCTTGGGGTGGCATTAGTGAAGCCGCTTTGCAGCAAGGCAATAGTGCTTTGAAGGAGTTGCGGCGGGGTCAGAAGCGCTTATCTCCCCGCTTCACACTGAAGGAGAATTTTCAACACGGTTTGGTGCCTCGCTTCAATGAGTGGGGAGAAACAGCTCCGATAGAGTTGCCGCTGATTGTGGCGGGTGAACTGGTGAATACGCTGGTGAGCGATCGCACCGCCAAAGAGTATGGCTTGGCAGCAAATGGAGCTAGTGGTTCAGAGGGCTTGCGATCGCCAGAGATCACTCCTGGGACTCTCGGTCGCGATCAGATATTGGCGGAGTTGGACACAGGATTATATGTGTCGAACCTGCATTATTTAAATTGGAGCGATCGCCCGACGGGTCGGATTACGGGGATGACTCGCTATGCCTGTTTCTGGGTAGAAAACGGCGAAATTGTCGCCCCCATCGAAAATCTACGCTTTGACGAGAGTTTGTACCGCTTTTGGGGTGAGAATCTGATTGATTGCACTAATTTTCAGGAGTTTATCCCTGAGGTGGGCACTTATGGAGGCCGTCAGTTAGGAGGTTGTTGGGTGCCAGGGATGTTGGTGGAAGGGTTTACTTACACACTTTAATTTCGTTGCACCGCTCCTTTTCTGGCATACCTGTAAGAGCTTTGATTCCCCAGACTTGAGGGCTTTTAAGCAGATTCCCCCCAACTTTGTCAGGTTAGGGGGAATCGGTGACGATACGACTTTTTACGACTTTTAAGGGGTCGTGCCGACTTTCTCCTTTTCTAGGCGCAGTTTGGAGCGCTTCACGGGTTCAGGGATGGCGATGGGGTAGTCACCTGTAAAGCAAGCGGAGCAGAAGCTGTTGGGATCTTCACGGGTGGCGATGAGCATGCCTTCCCAGCTGAGATAAGCCAGGGAGTCTACCTCAATCTGTTCAGCAATTTCTGCAACAGATTTGGTCGCTGCAATCAACTGGTCTTGATTGTCGGTGTCAATGCCATAGAAGCAAGGATGGGTAACGGGTGGCGAGGAAATCCGCATGTGTACTTCGGTCGCCCCAGCATCTCGCAAAGCTTTAACAATCTTGCGGCTGGTAGTACCCCGGACGATGGAGTCGTCTACGATAATCACTCGCTTGCCTTCTAGCACGTCTCTGAGTGGGTTCAGTTTCATGCGAATTCCAGCTTCCCGCATGCTCTGGGTCGGCTGAATGAAGGTACGACCGACGTAGCGGTTTTTGATCAGGCCCTCAGCGTAGGGGATACCAGAAGATTGAGAGAATCCGATCGCGGCAGGGATGCCAGAGTCGGGGACAGCAATTACAATATCCGCATCAATCGGGGATTCTTGGGCCAGTTGGCGACCAATCCGCATCCGATAGCTGTATAAGCTTTCTTTACTCATGACGCTATCAGGACGAGCGAAGTAAATCATCTCAAAGATGCAAAGCTTCCGTTGAGGCTGTGGTGCCCAAGGGAATGAAGCTAAACCTGCTTCAGAAATCCAAACCAGTTCTCCGGGTTCTACATCTCGGAGGAACTCAGCGCCAATGATGTCGAGGCCGCAAGTTTCGGAAGAGAGGACGTAGCGCTCTGGCGTGGTTTCGTCAGGACTGGGAATTACTCCAATGACTAAGGGGCGAATGCCATTGGGGTCACGCACACCAATGATGCCGCTGGGAGTACCAATAACGAAGCTGAAGGCTCCTTGGCAACGGTGCAAAGCGCTGATGGTGCCTTCTAACCAATCTTTGCCGCTATTGATAGCTTCGGCGATCGCGAAAGCAGCTAATTCTGAGTCGGTAGTAGTGACCAAATTAAAGTTGTTTTGCAACAGCTCTTGGCGCAGAGTTTCGGTGTTGACCAAGTTGCCGTTGTGAGTCAGAGCTAGGGAACCCAAGCGGGTTTCCACTACAGCAGGTTGAGCATTAACGACGCGGCTAGAACCTGTGGTGGAGTAACGGGTATGGCCGACTGCTAAATGCCCAGGCATTGTACTCAGCATCGACTCGTTGAACACCTGGGAAACCAGGCCCATGTCTTTATGCAAATGGACTTTGTCGCCCTCAAAGGTGGCAATCCCAGCCGATTCTTGGCCCCGATGCTGTAAAGCATATAGACCAAAGTAGGTTAGCTTCGCAACAGCTTGTTCGGGGGCATAAACACCAAAAACACCACAGGCTTCCTCTGGCTTGTCGGGTCGAGCGTCGCCGCTCCCTTCGCCCTGGCTATCACTAGTCAAAGGCAAGGAATCGTCAGGGAACGCAAGATCAGAATGGGTGGGAATCATGCTGCGGTCAGCTCCTAGTAGGTTGAATCGGATGGGGCGGGATTGAGATCGAAACTTTGAACAGCCAGCAGTAGACTTAACGTTTCTTTAATAATCCCACCAAAAACCTTAAACGGAACAACTCCTTGGCCTTAACCCAAGGAATTTGTATCTTGTGCTACAACTACACTTGCCGCGCTACTGTTTTAGACTGCTATGCGACGCTCAATGGCATTGAGCCAGCGATCGCTCATATCTGCAATGCTAACGTCGATAACCGGAACAGAGGGTCTAGTGGAAATCCGTAAACCAGCGTTCGGATTACCCACCTGACCGAGATTTTGCCAGTGTTCTCTCAAGTGCTCTTGCAGATAGGTTTCCCAATTTGCAGCTTGGTCTGGAGCTACAGAAACCAGGATTCTGGCTCCGCCTTCCCCGAATAGGAGCTGATCCCAACGCAGAGAGGAAGGTTGGGAGTCGGAGATATCCAGAGCAATTTCGGCTCCTTTCTGGCCACTAATGCAAGCTTCAGCAAGGGCGATCGCAAGGCCACCTTCAGCACAGTCATGAGCGGAGCGCACCCAACCCTGACGAATACCTTCCCGGCAAGCAGCTTGCACTTGACGTTCTAAATTGAAATTAACGACGGGTGGTTTGCCTGCTACGGTGTTGTGAACGGCAGCGAGATATTCGGATGCACCTAATGTGACGGCTGCGGTTTCCTGAGTATCCCAGCGGAGTCCTAATAAATAGATGCGATCGCCTGTAGCTTGCCAACCTTGACCACAAATTCGGTTTAAGTCTGGGACTAAGCCAACCATCCCGACGACCGGAGTTGGGTAAATCGGTTGGGGTTTGCCTTCGGAGTCGAGGGTTTCGTTGTAGAGCGAGACGTTGCCGCCAGTCACGGGGGTTTTGAACTCGGTACAAGCTTCGGCAAGACCTCGGCAAGCTTCGGCGAGTTGCCAGTAGCCAATCGGTTTTTCGGGACTACCGAAGTTGAGGTTATCGGTGACTGCCAAGGGTTCGGCTCCCACACAACTGAGGTTGCGGGCGGCTTCAGCGACAGCGGCTTTGGCTCCTTCGTAAGGATGCAGATAGACGTAGCGGGGATTGCAGTCTACAGTGGCGGCAACTCCGGTGTTAGCTTGAGCAGGGGAACTGTTAACGGGACGCACGCGCACTACTGCCGCGTCGGCACCACCGGGCATGAGAACGGTGTTGTTCTGTACTTGATGGTCGTACTGCCGATAGACCCAACGCTTCGAGGCGATCGTCGGTGTTTCTAGCAGTTGGAACAAGATTTCATTCCAGGTTTTGGTGCTGCCTGCTAGTTCAATGCCAGCGGCAGAGCAAGGCGGTAGGCGATCGCTCGTCCATTCCCAAGCTTTGCGGGCGTACTCTGGAGCTTCGGCCATCAGTTCCCGGTGATAGATCGGGGTGTTGTCGGCCAAGGCAGTCGCAGGAATCTCCGCCGCGACTTCTCCTTGGAAGAGAATCCGCACGATCGGCTCTTGGATCACGGTGCCTGCGACTACAGCGTGTAGGCCCCAACGCTCAAAAATATCAATCAATTCTTGCTCGCGGCCTTTGTGTGCTACGAACAGCATCCGCTCTTGGGACTCGGAGAGTAGATATTCGTAGGGCACCATGCCAGTCTCGCGCACCGGAATGAGATCTAAATCTAGCTCGATGCCCACGCCACCTTTTGCTGCCATTTCGGAGGTGGAGCAAGTGATGCCCGCTGCACCCATATCCTGAGCTGCAACTACTGCCCCTGTTTTGAAGGCTTCTAGACAAGCTTCAATCAAAGATTTTTCTAAGAAAGGATCACCCACTTGTACGGCTGGGCGATCGTCCATTGACTCATCGCTAAGTTCGGCACTGGCAAAGCTGGCTCCCCCCATCCCGTCGCGTCCCGTGGTGGAGCCGACATACAACACGGGGTTTCCAAGGCCATTAGCTCCCGATTTAACGATTTCTGGGGTTTCCATTAGCCCCAAGGCCATCGCGTTGACCAAAGGGTTGCCAGAGTAGGCAGGGTCAAAGTAAACCTCACCACCTACAGTCGGCACACCCACACAGTTGCCGTAGTGAGAAATTCCTGATACCACGCCGTTGAACAAACGCCGAGTTTTGGCATCATCCAGGGAGCCGAAGCGCAAAGAGTTGAGAATCGCGATCGGACGAGCACCCATTGTAAAGATGTCGCGCAGAATTCCGCCTACCCCGGTTGCCGCCCCTTGGAACGGCTCCACGGCTGACGGGTGGTTGTGGGATTCGATCTTAAATGCCAACTGAAGCCCGTCGCCCAAATCCACGACTCCAGCGTTTTCTCCAGGGCCAACCAAGATGCGATCGCCTTCGGTAGGAAATTGCTTCAGCAGAGGTCGCGAGTTCTTATAGCAGCAGTGCTCGGACCACATCACCCCGAACATGCCCAGCTCGGCTTTGTTGGGATGGCGACCCAAGCGATTGAAAATTTCTTCGTATTCTTCTGGTTTTATACCTTCTGAAGCAATTTCTTCCGGAGAAAACGGAGCCGAGGAAATGGCGGACATAGAAGCCTTGCGCGAATCTGGACAGGTTTCAATTTTATCGATATTTTCCGCGTTTCCTTTCCCCAAATTGTTTGTCTTAAATTCTTTCTTGCACCCAAGCTCGTAGCAATTGCAAGGACTGGACTAAACCCAGAGAATCACTCTGCTCGATAAATTCCAGCACTCTCGCCGCAGGCAAGAAATTAAAGGCAGCGCTGGTTTCAGTAGTGAAATACTGTTGATTTTGTAACTGATAAATTGAGAGTTGATGTTCTGGCGCAGGGGTGCTGTTGTTGCTGGTGTAGCACCAAACTTCTGGAATGCCTAAAGCCGCATAAATTGGGAGCTTATCGATCGCGCTACTGGTAAAGGCAATATCTAAAACTAAATCGGGAACTGGATCACGGGACAAATCAAGATCAGATTTACCCATCATCTCAGGCGCATGAGAAATGTAGAAACAAGCATTCGGCTCGATCGCGCATTGCAGTTCGGGTTGCTGTAACAAAGCTGAATTGAATCCAACGACTTTTAGATACGTTTCATCGGCTAGAACCAACAGAAACGATTCAATCAGTTTGCGATAGCGCTCATGTTCCTCATGCGGGTTCATCATTTCCATCCGCCCCCGATAGTAGGCGAAGCGAGTGGCACGTTCTGCACCTAGCTCTGCCAATATATTCTCGAATTTTTGCCAGCTAATTTTGTCTAGTACAACCCGTTGCTCAGACGTTACCGAACTGCTACTCATGCCAAGACCTCGATCTGTCTTCTCCATTGAATAGTAGTGGACTCCCTCTCAAAGTCTTTCTAGAAGTTCACCAGATTTAACGGCGATCGCTCCTACTCACTAAATCTGACTGAATCTCAAAATCTGCTCAGCAGTGAAAGCTGGTTGTTCTAGATGAGGCACATGACCGCAATCGCGTATCCAAACGAGCTGACTGTTCGCGATCGCCTCTCTGAATTTTTCAGCATCTGCCGTTCCTAGCATGTCATCGCGATCGCCCCAGAGGATCAGCGTCGGTTGGTGAATTTGGGAGACTTGCTGAGCTGACAGATTGTAGCCACCGCTTTTGGTGAAGCTAGCGATCGCTTCGGCCCATCCCGGCATGTCTAAATGCACTCCCGCACAACGAATTGCTTCTAGGTCTGTGGCACTGAAACCAAAGGTAGTGCCGAAACTCAGCGGTAGAAGTTTACGCTGTCGCCAGAACTCGACCGCAAACATATCGAGAGGCGCAAACAAGAACTGCCCTAGGGGAAAGGTGCCACTGAAACCCACACTATCGATCAGCACCAACTTCTCAACGCATTGGGGATAGGCGAGGGTAAAGTCGATCGCCGCTGCACCCCCTAGAGACGCACCCACTAAAATCACGGGTCGCTGAATTAAAGTCTGCCAAAAACTATATAGGTGAGTTCTAATGGTGCTGGGATTGAGAGGGAGATCAGCCACTCGTTCCGTAAAGCCTGACCCTAATAAATCAACTGCCCATGTTTTTTGCTGCTGTGCTAAAAGAGGTGCGATCGCTCGAAACTCCAACACTGAGCTATCAAACCCATGTAATAAGAGAATGGGGCTACCTCCGTTCCCTTTCCGCACATAAACTGTCGAGATTGGTTGGACTGTTAGCGGTGTAGGAATTGCCTGTTGTTGAATTTGCTGAGCTAAGGCGATCGCCGTTGGGTCTTTGAGCGATCGCACAGTCCGAGGGAGAAAGCTGGGAAACATGACAGGCAGCACTACAAACAAAAAAAGGATACCTGGGTGAGGTATCCCTGTAATCTCTCTGTGTTAGGAGCTGAAGTTCTACGACTGCACTCGTAGCGTTAGGTGAACCGTAGCCGTTAGTTCTTGAGAAGGTCGCCAAGCTTGTAGCGATCGCCGAATTTCCTCAATTACTGCCTGCTCCTTAAGGGACGATGATTCTTCATTAAGCATGACCTGTCTCACTCGACCGTTGTTAACTTGAAGTTCAAACACTACCTGACCACCCCTAAAGTCAGGGAGAAGCTGAACTGACTCAAGGTGCTGAGCTAGGAATTGGTTAGAGTTTAAGTGTTGCGTAAGGAGGGCGATCGCATTTACGTCAAGTCCAGTAGCATCAATAATTTGTAGCTGCTGCTCAGGTATCGAGCCTAAACTTTTCTGGGATGATACTCCTAAGTTAAATCCTTCGTCATCTGCCAGCCTAGGAGAAGGTATAGAAGGACGGGACATAGCAGGAGGAGCAAGTAAGAAGTCATCCTCTTCAGTTCCCACCATATTGGGGGAAATTAGGGTGACATCATAATCCTGTGCTGGGATGTCAAAAACAGGTCTTTGTCGTCTCATCTTGCTAACAGGTGCGGCCATTGGTGCGGGTGGACTAGAGTAGGCAACATTGCCAAAGACTCCTTCATAACTGGCTCCTTCAGGCATCTCCACCGGGACTTGGACGGAGACAGAAGCTTCTGTAGCATCTACTCTCACCTCATCACTTACCGCTACAAAAGCAGTGTATTGAGAGAGGAGTTGATAGGCCAAGGCTGTATCCGTCACAGCTTCTACTCCTGCCTTGGTGTCACCGCTGAGCATTTGATTCATCAAGTCTTTGATGCGGGCACGGCCCCAAAGTTGAGCGATCGCGGGATTTCCTGCTTCTGCAAACTGGAGTTGAAAAGTCTGTTGATAGCGCTTTCCTCCCGCCGCTATACCAGAGATATGCAACTTGCCAGAGTGTTTATCCTCCTTGCGACCAAATAAGACCAAGGGCTGTTCAGCAAAGAGATCCGGTGGTGCAGAGGGATAAAAGATAGGTTCGCTGCCTGCTCCTTCCCATTGCAACTGGATATTGGTGAGAACAGGATTGTTGATCTGGCGGAAGAACTGCTCTGTTACCTGATCGGTGGGCTCATCATGTCGAATAACCCGAGAGATGCCTCTACCGACTTCAGCAATGCGATTGAGCAAGAAACGATTCACAGAACTGCCTGCGCCAAAGCTGTAGAGACGAGTACTCGGTTGGAGATGACGTTGCACTTCAGCCAAAATCTGGTTCTCGTTGCCAATGTAGCCATCGGTGAGTAGAACAATGCTCCGCAATCTACCCGGATCAGTGACCGGGAAGTTCAGCACGGCTCGAATGCCACGCAACATCTCGGTGCCACCCCCAGCCGTGAGCTGATTGACATAGCGAATCGCTCGCTGCTGGTTTTGGGGTGTGTTGGGCAGCGGCACGGGAGAGAGTTGCTGCGTGGTATCCGAGAAATCGATGATGGAGAAGGTGTCGTCAGGGTTCAGACCTTGTATGAAGCGACGCATCAGCTCCTGACACTGAGCTAGAGGAGCACCCGCTTGGGAACCAGAGGTGTCAATTAGAGACACCATATCCTTCGGCACCATTTGATCTGGATGGTATTGGATGGCTGGAATTAAATAGACCGCAAAGTGACCCCCGCGATCGCCCGCTTCTGTGAGAACAGTGGTTTGCGTTTCGGCTCCGGAAACTTGATAACGCAGAATTAGATCTTTGTTGGGAATCGTATCTCCGCCTGCAAGTTTAATCTGGGCGATCGCTCCCTGAGGGATAATCTGAATTTGATGGGAAGGAGAATGGATCTCCTGAATGGCAACACCAGCATTGATCTCGACAGTGACACTGATATCATGCCCAGAACGCGTCCCTGGTGGCAAAATAGGAGCGTTGAGGTGAGAGGCATCGGGTACTAAATCAGTATCTTGGTTTAACATCATCGGCGCTGCTGCCGAACCGCTGCCGATCGCGTTTTCCTCAATTAGGTTGCCAGGGACATAGCGCGGACCCACCACCATTGGAAATACAAACTCATAGCTCCCTCCCAGCGTCTCAGGAGCTGTAGCGCCAGTAAACTTTAAGCTCTCGGTGTAGCAAATCACCACATTTATTTGTTCGCCTGGTTTGATGTTGGCGAGAGATTGCGTAAAGATGTTGTCCCGTTCCTGTTCTAGCAGCCCTGCCGTGCGTCCTTGTCGCTTGGCTTGCTCGTAGATTTGCTGGGCTTCTTGGCGTTTTTTAATGCTGCCTTGGATGGTGCGATCGCCAATCCGAATCAGCATGTCATCCACTGCCGCTTCATCAGGTAGCGGGAAAATGTAAACCGCTTCGAGGGTGGTGATGAAGGGGTTCTCGAAACTCTGCGTCACTTCTACCCGCGCAAGATTCCCCGCAATCTTGGCCTGCACTGCGGTGTGCTTGAGTGGGAAAGCGAGTTGCTGACGCTCGGCAGTCTGGACATATAAGCCACCCGATTGGCGTTCTGTTGTCTGAGTCATGGCGGCAACCTCCGACGCTATTGTTTGTTATTCTCAGCGTAGTTACGTCTATTCGCTAACCATGCTCAGCTTTATGCTCACTCTAGTGCTCACTTAGGTGCTCACTCATGCTCAGCATGGCGAAGTTGACTTGTGTCAGCGATCGCTAAAAGTTCAGAGGTTGCCGTTAAGAGTGAAACATCGCGTGTAGTTATAGAAAGCGGCGGGCACTCTACCAGTAGAACTAGTCACTTCACCAATTGCAATGGCTACTCAACCTAACTCCACCAATCTTGCTAAAGCGGACGACAATTCAGCTCCAGCTTTGTCTGCTCCGCCTCTTAATAGATTGAATCGCTTCTTTAGTGTGAGCGCCAAAATCAACTGTGGTTATGCCTTAGCGCTCAGTATTGCCGTGATTGGCACGACAGTCGGGCTAGTTCAGGGCCATCGCGCTTACGAGCAAGCTAGGCATCAAATGGATGTGGCGGATGATGAAGGTGGCATGTTGAGTAGTTTGCAAGGTGGCTTGCTAGAAATCCAGACCCATCAACGAGAGCTTGCCCTCCAAATCGCACAGCCGCAAGCTTTTCAACAAACGAATCAAGACTTGTTGGGTCATGTCAGCGGGGTTCAGGAGCTATTAGCTGAGCTGAGAGAATTTGCTCAGATTAACAACGATGTGAAATTGAGTGCTTTTCTACAGCAGTATGGCAATACGGTTGAGGCTTACACCCGCTACCTAGAAGCTCAAATTAGCCGCATCGATTTAGCGAATCTACCACCAGAAGAAATCCCCCGAGTCCAGCAGGTGCTCTCAGGTACAGTCGCGGCTCCAGAGACGATAGAGTTCCATCAGTTTATTCATGAACTGGCAGAATATGCCAGGACAGTGCGCCAAAAACAGACAGCGGCTGACGAGGAGCAAAGCCGTGCCACTGTCTTACAAGCCCAGATCATCCTGGCTAGTGTGGGATTATCCATTGCGATCGCGGCCATCCTGGCATTTCTGACCAGCCGCACCATTTCCCGTCCTATCGAATCCCTCACGCGCGTCACCCAGAAGATTACAGAAGAATCAAATTTCGACTTACAAGCGCCTGTGACCACGCGGGATGAAATTGGACTGCTAGCGGTTTCCTTTAACCAACTGGTGCAGCGTGTAAAGCAGTTGCTCGAAGAACAAGCTGCTGCCCTAGAGCGGGAACGGGAAATGCAGGAAGCCAAGCTCATTCAGAGCGAGAAGATGTCTAGTTTAGGGCGCATGCTGGCAGGAGTAGCCCATGAAATTAATAACCCCGTCAACTTTATCTATGGCAACTTGAGCCACGCTCACAACTACATGGAAGACTTGCTCAAGTTACTCCGCACCTACGAAACGGAAATTGCTGACCCACCGCCAGCCATTCAAGACCAAATTGAAGATATTGATTTAGATTTTTTGGCCGAAGATTTGCCAAAAGTTTTGGACTCAATGAAACTGGGAGCCGATCGCGCCCGCCAGATTGTTCTCAGCTTGAAGAACTTCTCTCGACTAGACGATACTGAAACACATCCAGTCAATCTGCACGATTGTCTCGACAGCACGCTCTTAATTCTCAACAACCGGATCAAAAAAGATCTTGTGGTGACGCGCAATTATGGCGATCTGCCTATGATAGAAGGATTTGCAGGTTTGCTCTACCAAGTGTTTATGAACTTGTTGAGCAATGCGATCGATGCCCTAGAAGAGAAGCCTGTTGAGCAGGGCAGTCGGCAAATCACGATTGTCACCCAGCGCTTAGACACCGACCGAGTGATGGTGAAAATTATCGACAACGGCATGGGCATGCCACCGGAAGTGCAAGCTCAGGTGTTTGATATGTTCTTTACTACCAAACCGCGAGGCGTGGGCACTGGCATGGGGCTGGCTATTAGCCACCAAATTATTGTTGAAAAGCACGGGGGGACGTTGGAATGCCACTCTACTGCTGGAGTCGGGACTGAGTTTGCGATCGCCCTACCCATCAAGTCCTCTCCGGTGGAAGCAACCGCATCTGTCTCTGCGCCCTCGGTCGCTCAGGTCTAAACTGAGTAAGAGCAAGGCTGTGACGGAACTGCGTCCCTTCAGTGACGAGAGTTAAACCCGCTTCCATTGTTTTCATGGATACACGCTCCTAGGGTTGCGATCGCCTCAGGCAAAGAAACTCAATTTTTTGTACAACTTTAGGTATATATCTTCAGGAACGAACGCCACACTCTCGCTATGCTTAAAGTATTAACCCTACAGAGTCTTTGAGCATGTCAGTTATCCCCGATTGCATCAGCACCCTGGAGTTGTCTAAGCTTTGGATTTATAAGGCTTTGAAAGAAATGGAAGCCGAAAGAGAGCAAGAGCAAGCAGAACTATCAGAGCCAGAGCAATCAGAGCAATCTGACAAAGAGAGTTAAGCTTTGTTAAGCAGATTCAGGGATTTCAGAGCAAGAAGTTAATCAACTAGCCCTCAGTAGGCTGTTGCAACTCTTGGGCTGTCTTCTTTCCTACCTTGAGCATTTCTTCCATATCAATCTGAGCGGCACATTCGTCAGTTTTCTCCACGAGGGCTTGTACCTCCTGATTAATTTCCGCAGCTTGTTGTTCAACATTTTTCTCGGTCATTTGGTGCCTCTAGACTTGGCTTCTGTAAACAATGGGACACGCCATATTTGCGTGTAACTCATAAATAAAGGAACTTGTTGTGCTAAAACCTCAGCTTTAGGGGGCAAATTGAGCTGTTCTTTGGCGATCGCGAGATCAAGCAATCGGTCCCAGGTGCGGGCACGCGCAGAGGCGAAGTGGAAGGTGATGTAGATGTCATCTCCGCTCAAGTTAATTGAAGCTTCTGACTATGTAAATTTATTTCTCTAATGGTAGTAAATAAAGAAACTGCCAATTATCTTGGCTAAAGATCTGAGGCGATCGAGATTTGCAGACAATTCCACTGAGTAAAAACTGTATGCAAACAGATAAGGTAATCGAAACCTACAATCAAGGAGCGGCTGATTATGATGCCATCATGCAGCGCTACTGGCACGTCGATCGCGAACCGCTGATTGCTTCCTTACAGTTGAGTTCGGGGCAGAGCGTCCTCGATGCCGCCGTGGGCACTGGGCTGAATCTCTCTGCATATCCTGCTGGAGTGCAGGTGTTAGGTGTAGATTTGTCGGAGCAGATGCTGGAGCTAGCTCGGCAAAAGTCGGTCAAGGCAGATGTCGCCCTCAAAATTATGGATTTACAAAATCTCGAATTTCCTAACGACAGCTTTGATGCAGCAGCATCTGGATTTACCCTCTGTGTCGTGGCAGATCCTGTGCGATCGCTGCAAGAGATTTTACGAGTGACGAAGCCTGGTGCCCTGATTGCGATTGTGGATTACTGCAAGTCGCGCGATCCTGAAGTCCAGAAATGGCAGGAGTTGATCTCTGATGCCAGTTCCCAGTTGGGCTTTCCCACTGGCAAAGTCAAGTGGAATGCTTTGATGGATTACGACCAATTGATTTATCACAACAATTTAGCGATCGAGGTTTTGGCTGACGATCGCATTGAAAGTGCTAATCCTTTTTCCTGTGGCTGTCAGCTGCTACTGAAAAATGCCAAAGGCTAAAAGTATGGTCAATTGCGTCAGTCTTTAAGCCACCTGCCAATGAATTCAAAACGATTGTAGGGATAGCTCTGGTGAGTGTCCTAAATAAGCAGTGGCAGGCACAAGACCTGCCCCTACAAAAATGGTATGGTTCTCGATCAACCTTGGGTGCGGTTGATGGCATGTAAGCCACACTCTTTGCTATTTGGGTCTTCCCACCACCAACGGCCTTCCCGCTCATGCTGGTTGGGGAGGACTGCGCGAGTGCAAGGCTCACAGCCAATGCTGATAAAGCCGCGCTCATGCAGAGGATTGTAGGGAAGCTCAAAGGCCCGGATGTACATCCAAACCTCTGCCGATGACCAGTTCGCCAAGGGGTTGAATTTAATCAATTGGCGTTCATCATTAGAGAAAGCGGTATCGACTTGAATCACTGGTACAGTTGCGCGAGTGGATGGGTTTTGATCTTTGCGCTGTCCGGTAATCCAAGCATCTAAGGTGCCTAGCTTCCGACGCAGAGGCGCAACCTTACGGATACCACAGCATTCTTTGTGCCCATCTTCATAGAAGCTGAAGAGACCTTTTTCTGTGACTAAAGCTTCTACTTGAGCGGTATCGGGATACATCATCTCAATGGTGATGCCGTAATGCTTTCTGACGCGATCGATAAACTGGTAGGTTTCGGAATGCAGACGACCTGTATCCAGGCTGAAAACTTTGATGTCTTTTTTGATTCTGTACGCCATGTCGATCAGGACAACATCTTCTGCGCCACTGAAAGAAATGGCAATGTTGTCGTATAGGCTCAAGGCGCGTTCCAGAATTTTTTGTGGGCTTTGAGTCGAAAGCTCTGTGTCGAGGCTAGGAATATTCAGTTCAGTCGGGGTCTGCTCGGTCAACTGCGCCATGATGTGTTCTTCCTAAAAGGGTGTTTGCTCCCCAGAAAAGGATCGTCTGATTGCATCAAACTATTCTATCAAGCCGTAGTCATTACCATGAGGCATGCTTTATCACTAGTACCTTTGGCCTAGTTCTTTAGGTTGTTAGGCGATCGCCTTCAGGCTACTGTTTTTCTGCCTTTGGTTTTCTAGCGCTGGTCAATTGGCTAATCCAGCCTACAGATTTGGTGGCGATCGCCTCGAAATAAGCTGCATGCAGCCAATCATCGACACTTTCGGCGGCATAAACTTTGGAGTAAGGTTCTTGGAAGAGGGTGATTAACCAGTTGGTCCGACGTAATTTGGGTTGATGCCCATCGAGGATCAGCAGTTGTCCACCTGGTTTCAGCAGACGAAAGCATTCTTGCAGAACTAATTGTGAAGCGTTGGGTGGCATTTCATGAAACATGAAAGCAACTGTGACTAAATCAAAAGTGCCTGCATCAAAGCCAGTATCTTCTGCTGAGGTATGCTGCCAGATAATGTTTAGCGCTGCTTGTTGCGCTTTGTAGTCTGCCATCACCAGCATGTAGGGGGACAAATCTAACCCAATTACCTCGGCTTGAGGAAAGGCTTGCTTGAGCATTAAAGTGGTTGAGCCTGTGCCGCAGCCTAAATCCAAAATTCTGGTAGGTTGACCTACGATCGCCTGGATCAATTGCTGCCGAATCCAAGTTTCACTGGGCGGAGAGGCAAAAGCGGTGACAGCATCGTAAGTAATGGCTGCGATCGCGTTGAGATAACCGCCTGTAATGCCGTGAAAGTTTTGGCTGCTGTAGTAGTGGGGATAGGTGAGGTTGGCTTGGCAAAAGCGATCGCTCTCCTGCTGCCAATCAATCGTTTCCAACCATTGCAGCTTATCGGCTCCAATCAAGGTGCTAAGGATCGGTTTTAATAAGAACTGCCCCAAGCTCTGAGCGAATTGCATGAATTTCAATGATGCCAAGAAAACTTTGTCTGCCTGGATCAAGGTTATCTCTATCGTTCTGATTACAGGGGCGATCGCTTTGGAATCCTGGAATTTTTATGCGGGATTAGCGAATATCCCTGTGCCCAGCAGCCTGAACATAGTGTTTGCGATTGAGCGCTTTGCGGTTGCGGTACATCTTGTAGAGGGAATTGTTGCGGCTGTTTTTGCATCTTCTCGGCAACAAAGACCGCTGCAATACGGGGTTTACACTTTTTTTGTTGGCACTGTAGGTTTGTTAGAACTGTTTACCAAAGTAGACCCAGAGTGACACGTTTGTTTATAGTCAGATGTCTCTTTAGACCTGCGTGTTAAGCTGCCAGCAGTAGTGCTTTAGGGGTTCGACAGGTATGAATACTCCCGAAAACCATCTCCCTTTCCAGGTAACAGAGAGCGTAACTCGTGGCGGTACTATCTTTGAACTTCTAGAGTATAAACCTTTGGCTGGGAGCGACTCTCTGGCGATCGCAGAACAGGTTTATTCGCTCAACCGGGCGGGAGTGCATCTGCGTCAACTCCGGGTTCGACTACAGAATGATGCGGTGCGAACTGAGCCAGGGGTGTTGCAGTTCCTCAAGGGCAACATTGAGATGGAAAGCTCAACGGGAGCAGGAGGAGGAGTTGGCGGGTTCATGAAAGGAGCGATCGCCGCAGCCCGCACCGGAGAAACGATCTTTAAGCCACTGTATCGAGGCACTGGTGAACTTTATTTAGAACCCAGTTTTGGACACTACTGGCTGATGCAGTTGAAGGGGCAAACTTTGTTTGCTGACCAAGGTTTATTCTGCTGCTGCGAAGATGCGATTAAAGTAGACGCCCACAAGGTTGAGAGTTTTTCGGCGCGAGTGGCAGGTGGTGAAGGACGCTACCAAACCAAGGTCAGCGGTACTGGAGTGGTTGTTTTTCGTATCCCCGTACCTCGCAGCGAAATCTTAGAGTTGACGTTGAATAATGAAACGCTCCAGGTAGATGGCTCCTTTGCGCTCCTCCGTACCGCCGAGGTGCATTTTAGTGTGGAGAAAGCTTCTACTTCTTTTTTGGGTGCCCTTACTAGCGGTGAAGGTCTCCTCCAAACGTTCCGAGGCACTGGCAAAGTGTGGATCGCCCCAACCCAACCTCTCTATGCCAGAATGGGTGGTTTGTTATCTACCTCCACTCCAATTACTTGAGCGGTAAGGTAGGGCGATCGCCTGTGTTGATTGATGTTGGCGATCGCTCTTTGCCTTAACTCGAACAGCATCTCACACTTGGTCTAATAGTTTTTAGACCGTTGTTCTACGAATGTCCTCTTGAGTCAGCATAATTAGCCATTCTGGGATCTAGTATGGACATAGCTTTTAGACAATTCAGTGATTCCGGCTGCTTTCTGCTCTTTGACCTAGAAGGCGGCTTTGAACCTGATCAAGAGTGGACTTACATACTAGATCACGTTCTCGATCCGTATGGAAAAACGTGCCTCAGCAGCTACTACGAAGCAGGGATGTGGCCCAAGATATGGTCCGAGGCGGTCTCCGAACTTCGGCGGACGTGCACCAACGCCGAATTCGCTCTCCTTCTCTGCGGGGAGGGCACGTTCTCGGTGCGGATCAAGGATGCTCCCCTTAATGAGCAAGAGCAAGCAGGACTTGTTCAGACCTTCGAAGAATCTCTTCACCTACCGAGCGGTCTCCTGGCATTCACCGAAGGGATGACCTTCTTCGAGAGCTATAACGACTTGCGGGAGGCGGTTTTTATTAAAGAAACGCTACCCAGCGGATGGTATACGCTTCGTATCCACCAGATGGCACAGCATCCTTCCGTGTCGTCCACTGTGGGGTTCTACGGGAATAGGGAGTGGCCTGCAATTATTCTCGAACTGTTTCCTACCGATCGCGAGCAGGTGCGAATTCCTGATGAGAGTGAACCGTTCCCGCGCTTGATGTTCCAAGACAGAGAAGCATCGCTATTCCAGCTTGGGGTGTACTGCTATGCTACAGTGACACAGATCGAGGAAGACCTAGTTACGATGCGGTTGCAAGAGACAGAGTCGATCTCTTGCGGTTCTGGGCAGATGCTGATTCCAGACAAGGGAACTATTGAAGTCGGTGATATTATCCGGGTGAGGCTGTTGGAAGATAGGCAGAACTTCTGGGTTGTAGAGTGGACGGGTGAGTTTCTAGACTGAAGGGCTTAACATCCGAAACCGTAACGGTCCAACAACGGCATGCAGCGGATGCGCACCTCAGCAATTATTTTATCTTAGGCAATCCGTACACACCGCTGATGCCGCTCGTTAGGAGTGAGGCGATCGCTTGTGTAAGAAGTGTGGTTGGCGATCGCTAACCAGAATCGTTAACCATCAACGATCCTTTTCGCTAGACCAATATGAGCAAAGAGCAAAAACCAGTTTCTGTTATCGCTGCGGAAGTACCTGAGCGAATTAGGCTAATCCGTTCATGGAGCGGACGTTAGTAATGGGGCGATCGCCTGTTACCAAACTGTTTCTAAATCCAGTACAAATCCAGGTAAGCATCTTCTCCATAGAGTTGATTGGGTGCTGCCAAAACTTCCACTGGTTCACTTGTTCGATAGATTTCAACCCTACGATTGTCCCGGTCAATCAGCCAACCCAATCTCACACCACTACACATATACTCCTGCATCTTGGCTTGAGTTTTCTCAAGGCTATCCGTGGGAGAGAGCAATTCCAGGACAAAATCTGGGGCAATGGGAGGAAACTTGCGCTGTTGTTCCGGGCTTAGAGTATTCCACCGCTCCAGCGTCACCCAAGCGACATCGGGCGATCGGTCTCCACCTTGAGGCAATTTGAAACAAGTGGAAGAATCGAAAACCTTACCTAGCCGAGTTTGTCGATTCCAAATCACAAAATCAGCATTAATTTCCGAGTTATAACTGCCCGTTTCTCCTCCCGTGGGTGCCATAACAATCAGTTCTCCAGCCATACTCCGCTCAAGCTTCACATCCGGATTTGCCTGACACAGCTCATAAAACTGCTCATCCGTAATGTGAATTACTGGCTCCAGACTGATTGTAAACACAGCCATCCGTAGAGAATCAAGGGAATGCTCTCAGTATAACTTTGGCTAAAGGGGCGGCGGGCGATCGCAAAGGCTATTGGCTCAATCGGGCTAAAATCCATCGTCAACGCTCTGGCTAAGGACAAAAACCCGATATCCTAGTGAAGGATTTTTTAGCTCAGATGCCGCAATCGCACGGTATTGCAAATTAGATAAAGATGGACGGCATTAATCAGAAAACCTACGCAGCGTTTAGCGTGGTGCAGCACTATGCCCAGTTAAAGCTGCTCCAACCTGCTGAAGAAACAATTCTGGAGCTTTTCCGCGATCGCTGGTCGAGCATGAAAATGCTTGATCTCGGCGTTGGCGGCGGGCGCACAACTCAACACTTTGCTCCATTAGCCGCAGAATATGTTGGCATCGATTACTCCGCTGAAATGGTAGCGGCTTGCCAAAAACGATTTGCAGCTTCTCCCGACCTCAGATTGGAAGTAGGGGATGCTAGAGATCTGAGCCGATTTGAAGATAACTCTTTCGACTTTATTCTGTTTAGTTTCAACGGAATTGATTTTGTTTCCCACAGCGATCGCTTAAAGGTTTTTCAAGAAATTCGTAGAGTTGGAAAACCCGGAGGATATTTCTTCTTCTCCAGCCACAATCTTCAGGGATTGGAACAAGAATTTGATTTGAGAAAACACCTGAGTCTTAACCCAGTTACAACCTATGTCAATCTGGTGATGTTTGCCATTCTGCGCCTGATTAATTATTCATTCACACTGGAGCAGTTAAAAGCTTCCAGTCATGTAATCGTGAGAGATGAGTCCCATAACTTTCGATTAAAGACTTATTACATCAGACCCGAAACACAAATTCAGCAGTTGGAATCTGACTTTAGTGGAGTTAAAGTTTACTCATGGAAAACTGGCCTGCCAATCACAAATGAAGAAGAGCTATGCTCAAATTCGGATATGTGGCTTTATTATTTGTGTGTCATTAAATAAGTAGCATCGGGCCTCACTACTCATCAGGCAACAAAATGATTACAGTTCAGCTAGAACCCGATGTTTCTCAACAAGACCGAATGACACTAGTGGAGCTAATTCGGCAGTTTAATCACCAGTTTTTTACTCCATCCGAGTGGCAGTCGATTGCTATTATGGCTAGAGATAACTCAGGAGTAATTGCTGGAGGAGCGCTAGGGGAAATTGGCTGTAGCTGGTTCTATATTAGAGTTCTTGTGGTTCGAGAAGATCTACGTCATCAAGGAATTGGTACTCGGCTCTTAGAAACGGCAGAACAAGTAGGACGAGAGCAAAACTGTGTTGGCATTCATTTAGAAACGTTAGATTTCCAGGCCAAGGAATTCTATGGACGTCTTGGATACAGCGTGTTTGGCGTGCAAGAAAACTATCCTAGAGGCTTTAATCGATACTTTATGCAGAAGCTATTTGAAGCTCCTTAGAAAGCATTAGTTCAAGCTGGGCGATCGCGTCTCTTACTTCTTTGGCTACATCTCATCCAAGCTGAGCCACAATTGAAACAATGTGATGATGCGATGGATATATGGCAAAGTCGCTACGGGCATCGAGTGAAGGATTGGCGATCGTAGATCGGGCACGGCAGCGTCGTGGTTGGACTAAAACCAGCACAGCTCGCTGGTGGCAAGACGCCAATACTTCTAGAGCCACCCTCCGCCGTTTTTGGCAAGGCGATCGCATTCAACCAGATATCTTTATTGCGCTCTGTCAAGCTGTAGGAATTAGCGACTGGGAAGCAATCGCAGAACCTCTAGAACTCTCTTCTCCACCTCCTATTTCCTCACTCCCCACTCCTCACCTAGACCTTGACGAAGCCCCCGATATCGAAGCTTTTTACGGACGACAGCCAGAACTCCAACAGTTAGAGCAATGGATTGTGAGCGATCGCTGTGAAATTGTGGCGATCGCAGGTCTGGGAGGCATTGGCAAAACGGTTCTAGCTCTAGCTTTGACAGAACGAGTTCAAACGGAGTTTAGCTTTGTAATTTGGCGATCGCTGCGATCTGCGCCTTCTTTTCACCACCTGCTAGACAGTATCCTTCAGCCGTTCGATCCAGCTATCCCCCAAACCTTTCAGCAGCGGGTCCACCAACTCATCCAGCAGCTCCAGCAACATCGCTGTCTACTTATTCTCGATGGGCTAGAAACTGTCTTGAAGCAGGAGAACACATATACTCTGTTTCTCCTCACCTATCTCCTACCTGCAACTCATCAAAGCTGTATCCTGCTGACTAGCCGAGAACGTTTAGCTGATTTGGAGGAAGTGTCGCGGCATAGAACCTCAGTACGCTGCATGACTTTGCCAGGTTTGCCGCATGCGGAAGCTGTGGAGCTATTAAAAGCAGGTGGCGTCACGGGCAATCAAATGGAGCTGTTAGCCCTAAGCCGCCTTTATAGTGGCAATCCTCTCGCCCTCAAAGTAGTGACACCAGTGATTCAATTTATTTTGGGTGGCAGCATCGCAGCCTTCCTCAACCAAAAGACCTTAGTTCTAGGCGATCGCCTGCGAGCTGTCCTCAATCAGCAACTCGACCAGCTTTCGGACTTGGAGCGAGAACTCGTCTACTGGCTGGCAATTTGGCAGGAACCGATCTCCTTCTGTCGCCTGCAAACTCATCTCCTGCATTCCCCTGACCTGTCTCTAGTGTTAGAAGCCTTGGCAAATCTAGAACGGCGCTCGCTTCTAGAAAAATGGTTTAGTACCAACGAACCTGCCTTTACCCTTCAGCCGCTAATCATGAAATTGGTTACAGAAGCGTTGATTGCACAAGCAACCCAGGAAGTTGAACAGGTCTTGCAAAGCCATGATGTTCGTGGGTTCAAACTGCTGAGAACTCATTGGCTGATGCGACCTGGGACGGACGATATTAAAGGCGATCGCATTTTGAGCCAGCTACGAGAAGAATTGTGGCGTATTTATGGTGCAGCCCTCCCATCCGTCTTGCAGCAAATTTTGCCACTTCTAAAAGAGCAATCTCCCCTCGTGATTGGTTACGTCGGTTGCAATATCATGGCCCTGCTGACACAGCTTAATTTAGACCCAACTCATTGATTAGTCGCTATTTCCGCAATGAGTGAGCGCTCGCATTCAATCCAATTTCTCGATAGATTATTTTTAAAGTTAAATGTAGCAATCAATACATTAACGCAAGTGCTAACTACCGATCTGAGAAATACCAAATTCAGTCAAACCAAGGCAACATACCCTACCTATGCAAGTACAAATAGTGCACCTAATGCTTCTAGAGCAAGCTTTATAGAAGCTGCAAGACTGCATTTCATCATAGCCGAAGCCTAAAAACAAACAGTTTTGAAGTTAGCTCAGCATAAAAATTGCTGGATCAATTTTGGACTAACTAATCTGTGATGAAGATCACAAGTTTAGATGATCTTGATCGCGCTTGTTTCAACCCACAACATACATACTTATGAATGACTCAACTCTAGCCGAGTCATCAACAGGGAACACACGACTGGCCGACAGAATCCATTGGAAGCTGTCGGTTTTTTATTGCTTTGGAATTGATGAATGGTTAGCGAATCGCACCCATCGTATTTTTCCAGGACAACTCCTTACACAGAATTTGCAGTGCCCGTTGGTCTGGTCCCGTAAAGAAATCACTTTTGATCAAAGCTTCTAAAACTTGATGGGTTAGTTGGGAAGCAAACGCACCACCCGCCCGCAAAAGATGGCTGTAGTATCGAAATTGTGGTCGGCCCTCTTGGCTAAGGTGAAAGCAATGAATTTCACTCTCAGTCATTTTATAGACGGGAGTATTGACTGGAACCACAATGCTGGGGATGCCATGCTGTCCATAAAGCCCGTCGTCTTGGCGCTCCATCGTGCCGATCAAGACAGTGCCCAGGAGAACGCGCGTTTCATTAATTAGATCGGGGGTAAAGATCGGGTCGGGTTCGCTCGAAAGCCGTGGCCCTGAATTGAGGAAGTTGGGGTTGAAGAGTTGCGAGTTGTAGATTAACCCGACAGCCCAGTGGCGCTTCTCGGTTTCAAGCTTGACAAAGCAACCAAAACCATAATCCTCTGGCCTCGGCGGCGCTTGCACGCCCATTTCGTCGTTGAGCTGTACCACGTAGTCGCAATGGGAATTGGATTTGACCACTTTGCCGAGTTGCATCTAGACTCTCCCCTTCTGCAAGACTGTTGTGAAAATGAAAATTTCCCCACAGTTCGCCGAAATTTCCGACCTTGTAAGCCAGAAACTTCCACCAACTGCGGGGAAGCCAATTTGCCAACTGAGAATCAAACTAAACGCGTACTAAAATTCACAAAAAACGTTAGATTCACAACCGTGCTGATATTGAAAACGGAGTTCAATGCTCAGGACATGGCTTGAATCAAGTAGTCGAAGTAAGGAGTCGCTTCCACAGCGTCTTCTTCACTGAGCAGCGCTAGAGAGGCCCGCTTTAAGCACCGGATGGATTCCACCATGCCAGGAACGGGAACACCTAGGGAGTTATACATTTCCCGCACGCCGATCAAGCCAATTTTTTCGATAGGTTCTTTGTCGCCATTTAGCACACCGTAGGTGACAAGGCGCAGATACCACCCGAAGTCACGTAGGCACAGGGCACGTTGGCGATCGCCGTAAGCATTACCACCTGGAGAGATGAAGTCGGGGCGCTTCTGCCACAGTTGCTTGCTGGCTTCTTGCACAATTTTTTTCTCATTTTCAGCGAGAGCGGCAGCAATACGCATCCGCTGGGCACCAGTCTTGAGAAATTCGCTGATGTTTCTGAGTTCACCAGAGCTGGGGTAGCGGAGTTCGTCGTCTGCTTGAAGAATGACTTGGCTAACTACACTCATAATTGTTGCGGTACTTAGGTATCACTTCGTAGTTTAGCGACTCTTGGGGACGCAAATAAAGCAAGGAGTCTCCCAATGTAAGGGATAGGCTCTGCCATGAAGAGCCTAACTTGTAGCTTTATGAGAAAGTAAAAAGTTTTGTAAATTTTAATGCTCTTACGGTGCAAAAGAGCAGCTTAGGTCTAAGTGAGCAATATAAGCCATGAGTCTGCAAGAGGGGCGATCGCTACACTGAGTAAATAGAACCAGCTAGATTGTGAGTCTCAGTATAGGAGTGACAAACGAGTGTTAGAAGCCGACCCAAAGACTATGAACACACTCTACGAAGCTGATTTCTATGCTTGGACGCAAGAGCAAGCCAAACTGCTGAGGGCGCAGCAGTGGGAACTGGTTGACGTGGCGAATTTGATCGAGGAAATTGAAACGTTGGGCAGGCAAGAACGACGGGAGCTAGTCAATCGTCTAAGCGTTCTACTGGGACATCTGCTGAAGTGGCAGTACCAGCCCGACCTTCAAGGAAGTAGCTGGCAGGCTACGATTCGGGAACAACGCCGCAAGATTAAAAGATTACTTGAGCAAAACCCCAGCCTGTCTTCCTATCTGGAGGAAGCTCTGCAAGAAGGGTATGAAGACGGCTTAGACTTGGCAGTTCGAGAAACTAATTTACCCTACGAAACTTTTCCTGAAGACTGCCCTTATCCACTGGAGCAGGCGTTAAGCGATGAATTTATGCTCAATGAGTAATGCCTATGGTAATTCTGGATTTGCGATCGCTACCAATTACAAATTGTTGTGAGCCAAGCTGATGATTAGTGTGCAGACAACGCTACCAACCGATATTTGGGTGCCAGCGACTTGGGAGGAGTATGAGCAGGCGATCGCGAGTCCTGACTATACGAAGGCTAAGGGCTACTATCACAATGGGCAAATGAGGATAGAAATGTCACCTGTAGGACCAAATCATGCAGATAGCAACGGCATTATTGCACTCTTGGTAAACTTGTTTGGGATTGCGAAAGGCGTACCAATGCGGGGGTTGGTGAATTGCTCCTACCGTAAGCGGGGAGTGCGAGAGTGTCAGCCTGATTTGTCCTACTACATTAGCGATCGCGCCTCACTATCGCCGCAAGGAAGTTCGGTGGTGGATTTGGACAGCACATCTGCTCCGGATTTAGCGATCGAAATTGCTGATACGTCTTTAGCTGATGATTTAGGCGTGAAGCGGCTGCTGTACGAAGATGTAGGTGTGGCGGAATATTGGGTGGTAGATGTGCAGCAAGCAAACATTACAGCTTTTAGAATTTTGCCTGAGCGTGCCAGCCAACGCATTGCTCAATCTCAGGTATTGCCAGGACTCGCGATCGCTCTCCTAGAAGAAGCACTACAGCGCAGTCGGCAAATGGATAATAGTCACGTGGGGGCGTGGTTTATGGCAGAAGCACAAAAACAGTAGCGATCGCGATCCTGCACTTTTACAATTCAAGTGGGTTGCACGCAACGGGGTTTCTACACGTCAAAATAGAAAGGTTGCTGCGATCGCAGCGATTTGACTTATTAAGGAAAGTATTGTGTCTACTCCCCGAACCACGTCTGCAAACCATGCCACTGATCCTACGACCGAACAATGGCGGCAAGGGGAGTTGGTAGAAATTGAAATTCATGACCTAACCGATGGTGGGGAAGGTGTGGGTCGCTTTAGTGAGCGAGTGGTATTTGTGCCCGATACCGTTCCTGGCGATCGCGTCTCGGTTCGCTTGGTGCAAGTGAAGCCGCAATATGCTCAAGGCAAGTTGATGCAGATCATCGAAGCATCGCCCAACCGCATTCGGCCTCGTTGCATTGTGGCGGATAAATGTGGCGGTTGCCAATGGCAGCATATTGACTATGCCTATCAGCTCAAAGCCAAACGCAACCAAGTGATTCAAGCCTTAGAAAGGATTGGTGGGTTTAGTGAGCCACCCGTGGAGCCAATTTTAGGCGCGGAAGCAGATTTGGCTTACCGCAACAAAGCGACGTATCCTTTGGGGCGATCGCAGGCAGGGCAAGTCCAGGCAGGCTACTACCAAAAAGGCAGTCATCATCTGGTTAATCTAAATCAGTGCCCGATTCAAGATGCTCGTTTGAATCCTTTACTAGCCGAAGTTAAGCAAGATATTTATGATCGCGGTTGGGGCATTTATGACGAAAAGCAGCACCGAGGCAAGGTTCGCCACTTAGGACTGCGGATTGGTCGCCGCACTGGGGAAATTTCACTAATTTTGGTGGCAAAAGATGCCAACTTATCTGGTTTAGAGGATCAAGCGCAGGAGTGGTTGAATCGCTACCCTGACTTAGTTGGTGTCTCCCTCAATATCAACCCACAGAAAACCAACGCAATTTTTGGGGATGAAACTCGCTGCATTGTGGGCCAGTCTTACTTGAATGAAAAGTTTGGGGGTTTGCAGTTTCAAATTCATGCCACGACTTTCTTTCAGGTCTATACCGAGCAAGCAGAAGCGCTGTTACGAAAAGTGATTAGCCAATTAGATTTGCAAGGCCATGAAACTTTGATCGATGCCTATTGCGGGGTGGGAACATTCACGTTACCCCTGGCAAAACGGGTGAAGCAGGCGATCGGTCTAGAACTGCAACCGGAAGCGATCGCGCAAGCCCAACTGAATGCAGAACTGAATGGCATCACAAATGTGGCGTTTCAAGCGGGTCCAGTAGAACAGGTGTTACGCACGCTGTCTGTGCAACCGGATGTGGTACTGCTCGATCCGCCTCGTAAAGGCTGCGATCGCGCGGTGTTAGAGACGTTGCTGCAAATCCAGCCCCAGCGGATTGTGTATGTGAGCTGCAAACCTGCCACGCAAGCCCGTGACCTCAAGATCCTCTGTCAGGAAGGCAAATATCGCTTAGTGAAAGCTCAACCCGCCGATTTCTTCCCGCAAACGGCTCATGTAGAATGTGCAGCATTTCTAGAACGTCAATCTTGATGTCTATCGATGCAGATCCGAGTTGAAACTCCCGCAGATTATCCGGCGATCGCAGACCTCTTACTTGCAGCGTTTGAGCAGGGAGAGGAAGCCCGTCTAGTAGAAAAGATTCGATTATCCGATCGCTATATCCCTGAACTGGCTTTAGTGGCAGAAAAAGAGGGAGTAGTCGTCGGACATATCCTTTTTAGCTACATCGACTTGGTAGGTGCGGAAACACTGCCTGTTTTAGGTTTAGCTCCTTTAGCGGTACATCCACAATATCAACGCCAGGGAATTGGCAGTGCTTTAGTTCAGGCAGGAATGGCGAAAGCGGAGGAGCGAGGAGAGGCGATCGCGATCGTTCTAGGACATCCTCCGTTCTATAGCCGCTTTGGCTTTGAGCCATCTGTAGCCTATGGAATTGAATCTCCTTTTCCAGTTCCGGCGGAGTTCTATATGGTGACATTCCTGCAACCCGAACGACAGGGATACGCAGGCAAAGTAATTTATCCCTCTGCGTTTGCAGGCTTATAGACTCACGGCGCTAGATACACATGACCGTAAATCTTAACGACCAAAGCTTCCTTCTGCATCTGTCCTAAAGTTTTTTCCAATTTGGGGAACTGTTTATCCTTCAGACCAAAGGCGTATTTATCTGGATAGAAAAAAGTAACTCATATGACAGACGTGGCTAAAAAAATCAAACTGTAACGTAGTTGACAGTTGCGTGCTTCAACACCAAAACGCTACAAGTAGAGTTCAGCTCCTAAGCTTGACCCTACAGGCAGTGTTTTGCTCAGTTGACTGCGTAAACTTCTAGTTTAGGCAAAAAACCTCAGGAGGTTCCATATGCAGAACAAACAAGTACGATTGGCTTCTATGCTGAGTGCTGGCATCCTCATGCTAGGCGTTCCCGCAGTTACTCTCATGCAAGAGCCCGCAAGCGCTCAGCTAGCTGGACAAGCAACTGTCGGCAATCTCATTGCTGCCCTGAATAACATTGCAGTTCAAATTACCAATTTGGAAGCTTTGAACGGCCTAACCGTTCAAGACGTACGGGTTGTGAATGTTGAAGATGTGCTTAACGATAATAACGTTCAAGCATTCAATAATGCGTTGAATCGCAATGAAGTAGAGATTTTGACTCTGCAGAACACGCTAAACAACAACGAAATTATCAAGAACGTACTGAACAATAACAACGTCGAAATCGGGCAAGTTGTAGCGGTTGATGTCCTCAGCGGTGGTGATGTCATCCTCTTCTACCAATAACAGAAAAAGATTAGAAGACTAAAAGTCTCATGAAGCGATCGCACATAAATAACCTAGGTTAATCACTTGAACCCCCTTCTAGCTGGCCACTAGAGGGGGTTCGAGTTTTTGGGCTTGTATGAGTCTTGTTGCAAAAGTTGCCGATCGCCTCAATTACGGCTTACCATGCGTTACGCCACCTCTTGTTGCCTGTTTGCGATGAAGTTTAGTCAAATTATTCAACCCCTCAGTGCTGTTGCGACTGGTAATAGCTTGACCAGCAACCCTACCTGCGACCCAGAGCTGCAAGGCGTTGCGGCAGTAGAGGAAGCGGTGGCTGGTCAGCTCAGTTACATTGAGGGCGACAAGTTTGCGGCTGAAGTAGGTAAAACAGCGGCGAGTGCTTTGATTTTGCCTCCCAACGAGACTTTGCAAGCGCAGGCGACCGAGCGTGGCATTGCTTGGATTGCCACATCCCAACCGCGATTGGTGTTTGCTCAAGCGATCACCTTGTTCTACCAACCCTTTCGCCCTACTTCCGAAATTCACTCTACAGCAGTGATTCATCCAACGGCACAGGTGGGACAGAACGCATACATCGGGCCGCATGTGGTGGTTCAGGCAAACGCAAAGATTGGGGATGATGTGTGCATTCATCCGAATGTGGTGGTTTATCCAGAGGTGCAGATTGGCGATCGCACCACACTCCATGCCAACTGTGTGATTCATGAGCGCACCCAGATTGGTGATGATTGTGTAATTCACTCTGGCGCGGCGATCGGCTCAGAAGGATTCGGTTTTGTGCCGACGAAAGAAGGTTGGTACAAGATGGAGCAGTCGGGTTACACAGTGCTAGAGGATGGCGTGGAGGTAGG
This sequence comes from Trichocoleus sp. FACHB-591, assembly GCF_014695845.1. NCBI lineage: Bacteria > Bacillati > Cyanobacteriota > Cyanophyceae > Leptolyngbyales > Trichocoleusaceae > Trichocoleus > Trichocoleus sp. FACHB-591. The sequence goes on along the minus strand of NZ_JACJPA010000096.1, from coordinate 85,226 downwards.
TTGCAACTCCACAATTGACCGTCCTGCTGTTGGAGAAACCCGAATTGGTCGCAATACCAAGCTCGATAATATGGTGCATATCGCTCACGGTTGTAACGTGGGAGAAGCGTGCGCGATGGCAGCTCAGGTGGGGATGGCAGGCGGAGTCAAGATTGGCAATCGTGTCATCTTGGCGGGCCAAGTGGGAGTTGCTAACCAATCTACGGTGGGAGATGGGGCGATCGCGACGGCGCAATCTGGCATTCATGGGGATGTGGAGCCAGGGGCGATCGTGTCGGGCAGTCCAGCCGTAGACAACAAAATCTATTTGAAAGCTTCAGCGATCTACAAGCGGTTGCCAGAGATGTATCAAGCTTTCAGGCAACTGCAACGACGCTTGGGCAAGACAGAGTAAGGATTACGGCCCTTCAGTTAAAACGGGAGGTGCGATCGGCAGTTGTACCGTAAAACTGACCTGGTTTTCCTGACTCGTGGCTTGGATGGTGCCGCTTAAATGCTCTACTAGTTTTTTCACGAGAGCTAGTCCTAAGCCTGTGCCACCGTGCTTCCAAGGGTCATGGTTGGGGATGCGGTAGAACTTATCAAAGACATGCTCCAATTCTACGGCGGCAATTCCCACGCCAGAGTTTTGCACACTGAGCAAAAAGAATTCCGAGTTGGCCTGAGCTGTCACTGCGATCGCCGCTTGCCGAGGCGTGTACTTACAGGCATTGCTGAGCAGCTCAGTGAGGATGCGCTCCAAAATGTCGAGATCGGTGTGCAAAGTTGGCAATTCCGCAGGCAACTGCACTTGCAATTGTTGTTCTTGCTGGCGCGCCTGCTCTAAAAATGGCTCGACTACGCTGGGAATCCAACAATGCGGGTTAATGGCAGTGAAGAGGAGTGGTTCGGTTTCGGCATCTAAGCGAGTTAAGTCGAGCAGATCGTTGATCAGTTTAATTTCGCGATCGCATTCGTCATTGAGAACTTGAAAGTATCGTGAGGTGCGATCGGACGGATCAGAAACGAGTTTCCCTGCCTTGACCCAACTCATTTCTAGCATCTGAGTTGCCATTTTGATGCTGGACATTGGAGTCCGCAATTCATGAGAAACGGTGCTGAGAAAATCATCTTTGAGCCGATTCAATTTCTCTAGCTCGGCAACTTGCGCTTGAGCCGCTTGATACAGCCGCGCTTGGCGAATCGCGATCGCACATTGATTAGCAACCTGCTGCACCAAGCGAATTTCCAGCTCATTAAACGTATCCGTGTTGGGGCGAAAGAGCCAGAGATCTCCCAGTACTCCTTGGTCATCAACGATGGGGCAAGCCAGAATCATTGAGGAATTTTGGATCGATCGAATGAGCACGCCATCGCAGATACAAAATTGCAGATGCTGGCCTTGCAAAAGCCGCTGGTAAATGTCTGGTCTAGCGGTCATCTCTATAGTTTGACCAACGGCTGACAAGCTATCACTATATTCATGAGTAATCGTAGAAGTCGTGTGGGCAGCATTGTAGATTCCAGTATCACAACAACGCACCTCTAGACCCAAAGCCAATTCCTGTACTGCGGTGGTGAGGATGTGGTCTTCGTCTAGGCTGTCGCGCACCTTATCGGTAATTCGCTTCAACCGCGCTTCAAAGTTGAGGGCTTGGGCAAGCTGAGCGGTCCGTTCCTGGACTTGATCTTCCAATACAGCATTCAACTGCTGCACCTGCTGAAACAGTTCTGATTGTTGAATGGCGATCGCGACTTGGGCTGCCAACTGTTGCAGCAAATCGATTTCGTGGGCTTGCCAATCACGGGAGGTGCGGCACTGATGCACCATGAGCAATCCCCAGAGCTTTTGCCCTTGCAGAATTGGGACTGCTAGACCCGCCTGCACTTGGTAGCGCTGCAAAAACCGCATCATGCCCGGCGAAAACTCTGCCTGTTGCACATCTACGAAGACAGAAACCAATCCTTGTTGATACTGATCGAGATAGTGTTTCAACCAGGCTTGGCGCATGGTAGTGCGTAGTAGCGAAGGCCACTCTCGGTTTACAGATTCAGCTACAAATCGCCCTTGACTGCTACCATCCAAACGGTAGATGGTGACGCGATCGCTCTCTAAGCAGTGACGAATATTTTCAACCGTGGTGCTGAGGATGGTATCGAGATGCAAAGATTGGCGAATTTGCTGGGTAACGCTCGCAATTAACCGCTCTCTCTGGCTTTGCTGTCGCAGTAGCTCTTCTGTCTGTTGCCGCTCAAGGATGTCTAGCTTGAGCTGAGCTTCACTCTCTCTGAGGGCAGCTTCAACTCCTCGGCGTTCTGTAATATCTCGCAGCACTACTTGAGTTGCAGGTTCACCTTGGTAGGTCAGTGGAATAGCCGTGACCTCAGCATCCACTACTGTGCCATCCAAGCGGCAAAGTTTTTGCTCCATTAGGGGCGCAGGAATCTCACTTTGCTGGAGCTGCTGCATCCGAGCTCGAACTAAAGCTTGGTAGTCGGGATGGACACGCTGTAATACAAAAGTGCCGATTAAATCTTCAGCGCAGGTGCCGCCATAGAACTGGACAGCGGCTGGATTAAGAAACACAAATTTGCCACCACGCTGAATAAAAATAGCGTCAGGACAAAGCTCTACCAGTTGGCGATACCGTTCTTCGCTTTCTCGTAAAGCTGTTTCTATATGAGTGCGATCGCCGTCCGGTTGAGCTTGTTTTGTCCCAGCGATCGCTTGCAGGTCCACTTGGTCTCTAGAATCGTTTCTACAGCAATGGATGTAGCAACAGCAACTCTGATTTAGCGGCTGATTGGGGCCTTGCATACAAATCCTGCTGGGTCGTAATGGCTATCTTTTAGGATGCCCCAGCAGAATGAGGATAACTGAGTATGTTTAAATAGATTTAGTAAAATTTTTGACTCAGTACGGGTTTAAAAAGAGCAAGGCGATCGCTAAGGAACTTGCACAGGAGCCGATTCCAGCTTGGCGCTTAACTTGATGCCAAACTCTGCTTCGAAGGCACCCTTCTTGTAGTCCACGCTCCATAATTCCAAAGCACAGTCATCGGTTGGTTGCGTCGGTTGGAGCCAGAGATACAATTCTTTCGCCTCGGCTCGATACTCACAGCGAATCTGTTGCACTGCACCGATTTGACGGCGATCGAGGGCGACCGCTAGGCGCAATAGAGGACTCAATTGTTCTACCACCCGTCGATGTTTTTTGCTGGTGAGATTGCGATAGGTTTCGTGTTTCTTTTTCGGCGTGTTTTTGCGATGGTAGCGAGCTAAGTTCGCGATCGTTTCAACTTCGATTTCGGTATAGCCGAGTAAATCGCCGTTGCGGATTAAGTAGTAGGAGTGCTTATGGTGGGAGGCATGGTTCACGTGGTGGCCGCAGTTGTGCAACATGGCCGCAGCCCACAGCAATTCTTTTTCTTCCTCACCCCACAAATGCAACCAGCCTTGAGTTTGGTCAAATAAGCTGGTGGCAAAGGCCGCAATGCGTTGGCTATAGTCCAGATTTACCTGGTACTTGCGCGCTACCCGCTTCACACTCCGCTGCCGTACCGAACTTTGGTAGCGCAACCGATCTTCGATCAGTCCGTGGGTCAGCATCCAATCGACGACCACGCCTTCGCGCAAAGCCCGCTCGCAGATAGTGAAAGCATCAATTTCCAAGAAAGCCATTGTTTCTTGCAAAATCAAGGCTCCAGCCAGAATAATTTCAGCCCGACGCTCAGACATTCCCGGTAGTGTCAGCCGTTCTGCAAAGCTGAGCCGCCGCAACCGCGCTACAATTTCTCGCAGATCAGCAAGCGAGACTTGATACCCGTTTAAGGGATCGGGAATGATGCCGAGCTTTTCACGAGCATGGAGCATCGCTACCGTCTCGGCAGTGCCAGAGGTGCCAACTAAACGCGGCACTTCGCCAGGCTTAAGGTGAGCGCGTAGCTCCTCAACCGGACGCTCGATCATGCCGCGAATGTAGGCTTGCAGATATTGAAACTCAGCATTGCTAATTGGGTCAGTGCTGACATATTCGGCAGTGAGGCGAACGGCTCCAATTTTGGTGCTGCTGAGTGTGCGCGGCTCATGGCCATCGCCCAAAATTAGCTCGGTAGAGCCGCCACCAATGTCAATAATCACGTGGGGTTTATTATCAAACTCCATCCCCGACAGCACGCCTAAGTAGATGCGTCGAGCTTCTTCCTGCCCCGAAACTAAGTTGACGATGATGCCAACTTCCGCTTCCACTTGCTTAACAAAGTCTTTGCCGTTGGGCGCTTCTCGTACCGCACTGGTGGCCACGGCAATAATCTGTTCGGCATTGAGCGAAGTGGCAATATCTTTACACCGCTTCAACGCTGCGATCGCCCGTCCCATTGCCGCAGGGGTTAAGTCTCCCGTTTCAGGGTCGCGATCGCCCAGCCGAGCCGTGTCTTTTTCGCGAGCCATGATGCTAAAGGCGGGCAAGGTGGGCTGAACCCGGACCACGACCATGTGAATAGAATTAGTGCCAATATCGATGGCCGCAAGAATGCGGTCTTGCTCAGCCGAAATGGGAACGCTCACCGGACTGCCTCTGCCTTTTGCGCTGAATCTGCGATCGCCCTGATCTTATCGCGGCACGTTGCCCTCTGATGTTTTTCCTTGGTTTAAGAGTTGAAGTAGGCGATTGCGGCAGTTTTTCGCTAATAAAAGCGAATTGCTGCACCTAGAACAGCGATATTCTAAAAGATTAGGAATTGTAACAAGTTTTACCCCTCAACCCATGCTGACCCAGCCTGAGCAACGACCTGAACCCACCTGGCTAACTGTGATTCGGCTTTTGCGGTGGGATAAACCAGAAGGACGCTTGATCCTCATGCTTCCGGCGTTGTGGGCGGTGTTTCTGGCGGCACGGGGTACACCCCCACTTCTCCTAGTCGGCGTGATCATCTTAGGCAGTTTGGCGACCAGTGCAGCTGGCTGTGTGGTGAATGACCTCTGGGACCGCAATATTGACCCCAAAGTGCAGCGCACCCGCAACCGTCCCCTAGCTTCCCGTGCCCTCTCCGTTAAAACGGGATTCGTGGTGCTACTGGTTTCCTTGCTTTGTGCCTGGGGCTTAGCCCTGTACCTCAACCCTTTGAGTTTTTGGCTCTGCGTTGCAGCCGTTCCAGTCATCCTGTTATATCCCTCGGCCAAGCGGGTGTTCCCGGTCCCCCAACTGGTTCTCTCGATCGCCTGGGGTTTTGCGGTGCTGATTAGCTGGAGCGCCGTCACAGGACGCTTGGAATTTCCTGCGTGGTTGCTGTGGGGAGCGACAGTCCTATGGACGCTAGGATTTGACACCGTTTACGCCATGCCCGATCGCGAAGACGATCGTCGCATTGGAGTCAACTCCAGTGCCTTATTTTTTGGCCCCAGAACTGCCTCAGCGATTGGTTTGTTCTACATTGGCACAGCGCTATTGCTGGCTTGGCTGGGCCTAGAAATGCAACTGCACTTCAGCTTTTGGCCTACCTGGGCGATCGCTGTTGCAGGTTGGACTTGGCAATCTATCCGCCTCCGCCAAAACCACCTCCCCCCAATCGCCTACGGCCAAATGTTCCGCCAAAACGTCTGGTTAGGCTTTATCTTGCTCGCAGGAATGGTCACAGGTGCTATTTTTTAGCCCCGTCTGGTAGAGCTTGAATTTAGCTGATGTGAGATGAGGGGAGGCGATCGCTTGCCCTCTTTTTATTTGGGGCGCTGGTTGCAATAGTGGCAGAGTTTACATGACAGATGTTCCTCAGCAGTAGTTAGATTTTTTACTTGTTCAAGCCTAGTAATTATCTACTAATTAAATACTGCTTAGTCAGTGTAAACACGAGTCTACTGGGACCAAAAGTGATGTTTCACACAAATCACAGAGATTCCTCCGAGCAGAAAAAGTAGCTTTTGTCAGTGATTTCACAGCCGTTTTACTGGAACTTTAATAAAATTGAAAGTATTGTAAATTACTTTACTTCAGTATTTTCTACGTGGTATCTTGCAGAAACTGTAAAAACTGGAAGCTTACGTAAGTAATCAGTTTGTTGCTTCTGTTTTTCGAGTTCCCTATTGTGATTAGATTTGACAGCCAAGCTGAAGGGGCGATCGCATTGGTTTGTGGCTAGAGATGGCGATCGCTTCTCATCTACTTCTATTCTTCGACAGTTTATGTTTTGCATAAAACTGCCTATTTCACCATGAGAGAAATATGAGAGCGATCTCGTTCGGTTTTGGCTAGAGATTCTTCTAGTAAGAGAAGTTCATACAGCGATCGCTACCCGCGTTAAGAGGGCTTTAAAAATGGGCGATCCCTAGCTAGGGCTTTGGTGTTTTCAATTTTTCGGCAACATTGTTGTCCAATTTCTGCTGTTTTCTATTTGCTTTATAGGGGTTAAGCCATGTCTACCAATAATGAATTTCAAGCGATCGATGGTGCTTTGGTTGATGGGATTACTACAGATTTTTCTTGGGAAGCCCTCGTTAACAGTTCTGAAAACTATTCGGTGATTACAGCTCAGATGGCTGAGGTTATCAAGCAATCTGTACAACAGTTCGCTAGCGATCCAGAGTTTGACTATAAAATGGCGTTGACTTTTGGCGAAGGCAATGAATACAGCAGTTTAAAGAATGCATGGCAGGCTGGTGAATTTGACGCATTCCCTCAAATTGAAATTCGTACAGGTGCAGAACTACAGGGTGCGAATGCTGCTTATGCTGGCGCAACGAATACTATCTATTTTTCTCAGGATTTTCTAAATCAAAATGCCAATAATCCTCAAGCGATCGCTAGTGTCTTAATTGAGGAATTTGGACATTCAGTAGATTGGAAAGTGAATCCAATTGACACCTCTGGAGATGAAGGAGAATTATTTTCGTCAGTAGTGCGTTGCATTAACCTTGATGAGCATCAAACATGGCAGATAAAGCAGGAGAATGATTCCCTCGTTTTTAATTTAGGTAATAGTTTGGTTGTTGGCGAGAAGTCTGATGGAATCTATTCTTCTAGTAATCCTCTTACTCCCACTAAAATTACTAATCTTTTCGTATTCGGAGAGACTGATCCAACATCACCTGACTATAATCCACACATTAGAGATGGTAATAAGCCAGCCACAGTTACCTATGACATGACTGACTTTATGAGCAAAGGAGCTGGACGTTACGCTTATCCGTCACTTTTTGGTATTGTCGAAAGTTTTTTTGAAAGTAGATACATTGAGCCCAGAAAAGAAGGCTATAGTCTTCAAGACATAGAGAGTGAGTTTACTGATCTAGATAGTGTTAAAACTCAGATCACTATTTATCAATATGGAACGGATATTAATAGTAATGATTATGCTGAGCGCTCATATATTTTTGGTACTGGCAGATTTGTTCTTGACTTTACTAATGCCAAGTTTGTAGTATTTGACTCTGGAAATCCATTGGATGGATATAGTAAATCCAATAGACAGATTACAGGAATGGAGGTGAGGGCTGGAGATGATGATTTTGATTATGAAAGTGGGGGCGGTATACCATTTGTAGGTCCAGTCAATGCTGCATTAAAATCAATATTTGATCCTTACAATCTTAATAAAAAAGAGGTTCCAATTCAATTCAGAACAAGGCTGGGACAGACTTCCGCTCCTCGTGAAAAGGGAAAGTTTTATCCAGTCTATACTTATGAAGATTTTTTGGCTGATGAGAACAGGGAAGGTGATGTGAGTACTGACTGGTATGATCCTGATATATATATCGGTGGAGCAAAACTTTCAACTAAATTAAGTGATTTCGTCAACCAAACGAAAGATGTGTTTTTGTCCTATGAACGCAATGGCTTAAACGTAATTTATGGTACTAATGAAGGAGACAGCCTTGATAAGTCGAAATTCAATGTAAAGAAAGTAGATCCTAATATTACGATAAGTCGTGCAGATGGCTTTAGTTCCTCTCTTTTACTCAATAAATCTCTACCATCAGATGCTAGATATCTTATCGTTGGTGGCGGTGGGGACGATACTATAACAGGCTACTTATTTGATGACGAATTGCAAGGTGGAAGAGGACTAGATAAACTTTATGGAGGTGATGGTAACGATGCACTTAATGGGGGTTCAGAAAAAGATGATTTATATGGGCAGCGTGGCAGCGATCGTCTGTTTGGCGAAGGTGGGAATGATTATTTAGATGGTGGTACGGAAGATAACTCAGCAGACTTTTTGTACGGTGGCGATGGCAATGACACTTTAAGCGGCTGGGGAGGAAATGATGATCTCCGAGGTGAGGATGGTAGTGATGAAATTTGGGGTGGTAATGGAGAAGATTTAATTTATGGAGGGCGTGACACAGATCGTAGCGGGAATGATGTAGATCGCCTCTATGGACAAGCTGACAGCGATCGCCTCTATGGAGAAGACGGTAATGACTACCTAGATGGTGGCAACGAAGACAACGCAAAAGATACCCTTGATGGTGGCTCTGGCAATGATATTCTCCAGGGTTGGGGTGGGGATGATTACATTGATGGCAACACGGAAATTGACACAGTTCAATATACTGGCTCACCTAATGGCGTAGTCGTCAACATTGATGAATCCGTAGCATATTCGGATGGAAAGGGGCAAAGAAAACTTTCTTCTGTCGACTCAAAAAATCCAATTGGATATTATCTTGATTTATCCCCTTCCTTTTCTATTGATGCTGGACAAGCAAAGGACGGTTTTGGTGGTCTTGATACTCTAAGAAATATCGAGAATATTCTGGCCAGCCCAAATAATGATGTCCTTATTGGAAATTCTCTTGACAATAGGATAGAAGGGCTTGGGGGGGATGATTTTTTAATTGGAAATGCAGGTAACGATACGCTTGATGGCGGAGCAGGTATTAACACCGCTAGTTACCGTCTTGATCCTTCAGGTGCTTCAGTCAACCTATTAACAGGCCAAGCAATTGATGGCTGGGGAAGTCAAGACTCCCTCATTAACATATCTAACGTGGTTGGATCTGATTCAAGCGCAAGTGGGGACAAAATAATAGGCGACCATCAAAGCAATAAAGTTACTGGTGGTTTTGGGGATGAACAAATTGACGGACAAGGCGGAGATGATTGGTTATACGGAGAATTTGGCAACGATACTCTAATTGGGGGGCTTGGAGCTGATCGTATTTACGGCAATCAAGGAATTGATACTATTTGGGGCGATCAAAAGGGTGCTATCGATCAAGGAGGTAACGATTACATCCGAGGTGGAGATGGAGATGATGAGATTCATGCTGGTGGTGGTGATGATTTTGTGGCGGGTGATAGTGGATATGGAGACGACCGTATCTGGGGGGATGACGGCAATGACACTCTAGAAGGTGGAGCTGGCAATGACTATATTTCTGGAGGTAATGACAACGACACTATTCGTGGAGAGAGTGGTAACGACGTTATCTTCGGTGACTTAGGTAATGACCAGATTTCTGGTGGTGACAATAATGACACGATCTCCGGCGGTGATGATGACGACACCATTACAGGTGATGCAGGCGACGACTACATCGCAGGAGATTTAGGCAACGATCAAATTTCCGGCGGAGGTGACAACGACTTCATTGCAGGCAACGAAGGCAATGATGTCCTCAATGGCGATACTGGTGATGATCTGTTGATTGGAGGTATTGACAACGACACCCTCAATGGTGGGTTAGACCAAGACATCCTGCATGGCAACGAAGGGGATGACTTGCTCAATGGCAATGAAGGCCAAGATGCCCTCTTTGGAGAACAAGGTAATGATGTTCTCAACGGCGATGCTGGTGATGACTTCATTAGAGGGGAAAGTGGCAACGATCGCATCAATGGTGGCACAGGCGTAGACACTGTAGACTACAGCAACTCTCCCAACGGCGTAATTGCCAACATTGATGAGACCAGCAGCTACGGCAATCAACAGCAACCGGGAGTCTTCGACCTCGAAGCAACTTTTGAAATTGGATCTGGGGCAGCTAAAGATGGCTTTGGTAACAACGACAGCCTCAGCAACCTAGAGAACATTATTGGGTCTGACTACAACGATATTTTGATTGGTAACACCCTTGCTAACTACATTAAAGGTGGTACTGGAGACGACATCTTGGTTAGCACAGGCGGCAATGACCTTCTAGAAGGTAATGAAGGAATTGACACCGTTACCTATCGCCGCGATGCCAATGGTGTTTACGTCAGTCTAGAAAAGAGTGAGGCCAGTGACGGTTTTGGTGGGTACGACCGAGTTTATGAAGTTGAAAACGTAGTCGGTTCTGCCTTTAGTGATTCCATCTTTGGTGATAGCAAAGCCAATATCATCACGGCTGGGGCTGGTAACGACTATGTTGCCGCTAGAGACGGCGATGACAAGGTATATGGCGAAGCTGGCAACGATACCCTTTTTAGCGAAGGGGGCAATGATGAAGTCTATGCTGGCATTGGCAACGACTACGCCAATGGCGGAGACGGTAACGACCTGCTGCTAGGTGGCGAAGGCGACGACATTATGGAGGGAGGTTCTGGTAGCGATCGCCTAGAAGGTGGCGAAGGCAACGACCAACTCCAAGGCCAAGCCGGGAGTGATTACCTTGATGGTGGCTCTGGAAACGACCTGCTACTAGGTGGCGATGATAACGACGCTCTCTTAGGCCAAGCAGGCGATGACCAATTGGAGGGTGGCTCCGGAGATGACTACCTCGAAGGACACGACGGCAATGATTTGCTCTTGGGGCAAGACGGCAACGACACCTTAATTGGCGGGGCTGGTGACGACCACCTCCAAGGCGGCGATGGCAATGACTCTCTAGCAGGCGATGCTGGCAACGACATCTTAGGCGGTGGGTCTGGCGATGATGCTCTCACTGGAGGCGACGGAGACGATCTGCTTTACGGGGAAGCAGGAAGCGATCGCCTCGATGGTGGCAGTGGCAATGACCAACTCCATGCGGGTGATGGCAGCAATACTCTAATTGGCGGCGATGGCAACGACCTACTTACCGCTGGGGATGGTGACGACTGGATGGACGGCGGTAACGGCGATGATACCCTCTATGCCAACAACGGCAACAACACCCTCATCGGTGGGGCTGGAAACGATGCTATGTACGCTGGTTATGGCAATGACATCCTCATTGGTGGCGATGGTGACGATATTCTCTCCGCCAGTGAAGGCAATAACGAGCTATACGGTGGAGACGGTGACGATATTCTGATTGCTGGGGACGGCGACGACATCTTAGACGGTGGCGAAGGCAAAAACCAGATTTACGCCGGGGGCGGCAACAACACCATTTATGGTGGCTCTGGTGACGACACCCTCTACGGTGGCAATGGCAACGATACCCTTTATGGTCGCGCTGGTAATGACATCCTCTACGGCGGTGAAGGTAACAATAAGCTCTACGGCGGCGAAGGCGACGATGTCCTCTATGGCGGTGCTAGCAACGACATCTTAGACGGGGGTAACGGCAACAACATCCTCTACGCTGGGGAAGGCGCGAATGTCTTGATCACGGGTACAGGGAACGACCTCCTCTACACCGGAGCAGGCAATGACGCGATCACGGCTGGTGCTGGAGACGACGTGATCTACGCTGGAGAAGGAGCTAACACAATTTCTGCTGGAGCTGGCAACGACACTATCTACACGGGTGCAAGCAATGATTGGATTGATGCTGGAGTTGGCAACGACCTAGTTTATGCAGGCGAAGGTGACAATATTATCTTCGGAGGCTTGGGCAACGATACTTTATACAGCGGCAGTGGACGCGATCACTTTGTCCTCAACCTTGGTGCAGGCGTTGATACCATTATCAACTTTGGAGTCGGTCAAGACCTCTTGGCCTTATCCAACGGGATCACGTTTGATCAACTAGAAATTAGCCAGGGTACAGGCAACAACAACGAGTTCTTTACCTTAGTCAAAGATAAAAACAGTAATGAACTCTTAGCATCACTGAACTGGGTGCAAGCTAATACCATCACCAGCACTTCTTTCACGATTGTTTAATCGCTTGCCTTAGTAGACCTGCTTAATTCCTCAATTGAAGCTCAACCGATGTATCAAAAAAACTAAATTTGGTACATCGGTTCTTTCATTTGTTCAAGTAGCTTCCCGCTCCAACAACATCGTCACCGGGCCATCATTCTCGATCGCGACTTCCATCATGGCTCCAAATTTTCCGGTTTTTACTTTGAGGCCACTTCCCCGGAGCTTAGCCACAAACTGCTCGTAGAGTTGTTCCGCGATCACAGGAGCGGCAGCTTGGTCAAAAGAGGGACGGCGGCCTTTGCGGCAGTCTCCGTAGAGCGTAAACTGGCTCACGACTAGCAACTCGCCCCCGATTTCTTGCACTGATTGGTCAAAGCGGCCATTGCCACTTTCCGAGTCAGGGAATAATCTTAGCTCCAAGCATTTTCGGGCCATCCAATCGAGTTCGGTTTCCGTGTCGCTGCTAGAAATCCCGACTAAAAGATTTAATCCTCGGCCAATCTTGCCGATCACTTGACCTGCAACCGTAACTTGAGAAGATTTAACTCGCTGAATCACCACTCGCATAGTTTTAGATGGGACGGTACTGTTCTGGTCGCGATCGCCTTTAGATTGAATCAGGGACTAATGGCAATTATGGCTGAAACCAGCTAGGTTATAGGCGGCTGACGTTGGCATCAGGTATCAATCGCATGAACCCCTCCCTTGAAAGCCCCACCCTCCGTCTGATTACGATTCCAGTGAGCCATTATTGTGAGAAAGCTCGGTGGGCTCTAGATCGGCTTCAGGTAGATTACGTGGAAGAAGCTCATGCTCCCTTATTTAGTCGCCTTGCTACCTGGCAGTTAGGAGCTGGAGCCCAAGTTCCAGTTTTAGTCACACAGACAGAAGTTGTGGCTGACTCAACCCGAATTTTGCAGTACTCGGATCACGTGTTTGCCTCCGAACACAAGCTATATCCTAACGACCCAGATTTGCGACGAGAGGTTGAGGAGCTGGAGGAATTATTCGACACCCGCTTAGGAGTGTCTCTGCGCTGCTGGGTCTACTTTCACTTGCTACCCAGGAAAGATTTGACGCTGAAAATGTGGTGTGAAGGTACGCCTACCTTAGAGCAGCGCTTATCCCGCACCTTGTTTCCCTTGACTCGCCAGTTGATCACGCAGGCGCTAGATGTCAACGCTGAGTCAGAAACAACAGCTTTCAGCGAAACCAAGAATATTTTTGAAATGGTTAACCAGCGGCTATCGGATGGTCGTCGTTATCTAGTTGGCAATACTTTCACGGCTGCTGATTTAACCTTTGCGGCTCTCGCGGCTCCTGTCTTAATGCCGAAAGAGTATGGCGTCACACTGTTTGAATTTGAGGAGTTACCTCCGGAGATGGCAGTGCAAGTTGCAAAGTTACAGGCCATGCCAGCCGCTGCTTACGCGCTCAGATTATTTCGAGAAGAGCGCCATAACGTCCAGCCTACTTCAGCCAATCTTGCAGGAGGCTAAGCAAACCACCTGACTGGAGGATGTTGCTGCTCAGTGAGTGGGCCACACTGTAAAAAGAGTTCACATCAATCCATGCACGCTAGGCTGGCACTCCCGACTACAACCTTGGAGCTGCCAGTTTTTTATGGGCGCTAGTAGTGCAGAAGCGATCGCACAAAAGAAAGGGCAGACCTGAGCCTGCCCCGCACGAAGAACGCCATCAAGGTGCCATTAAGATGATGGTGACTGCGCTTTACGCTTCATCGAGTGCGGCAATACCAGGAAGCTCTTTACCTTCGAGCAGTTCCAAGCTGGCACCACCCCCGGTAGAAATGTGGCTCATTTGGTCAGCAACACCTACTTTCTCCACCGCAGCCACGGAGTCGCCACCGCCGATGATGGTGGTTACGCCTTGCTTGGTCAGACCTGCCAAGGTATGGGCGATCGCTTCGGTGCCTTGAGCAAATTTATCAAACTCGAATACACCCATCGGTCCATTCCAGATTACGCTCTTGCACTGGCCCAAAGCGTCTTGGAACACTTTGATCGAGTCAGGGCCGATATCCAGACCCATCCAACCATCGGGAATATTTTCAATGCTGACGGTTTGGGCGTTGGCATCAGCCGCGAAGTTGTCAGCTACAACCACATCAGTAGGCAGCAACAACTCAACTCCCTTCTCTTTGGCTTTCGCTTCCAGGGCACGAGCGAGGTCTAGCTTGTCTTCTTCGACCAGAGACTTACCTACACTCAGACCCCGAGCTTTGTAGAAGGTGAAGATCATGCCGCCGCCGATGAACAGCTTGTCTACCTTGTCTAGCAAGGTTTCGATGACGCCGATTTTGCTCGAAACTTTGGAGCCACCCACAATCGCCGCCAAAGGACGCTGAGGATTTTCGATCGCGTTTTGTAGGTACTTGAGTTCTTTCTCAATCAGGATGCCAGCGACGGAAGGCTTGAGGTGATGGGTCACACCTTCCGTGGAAGCGTGCGCCCGGTGAGCGGTACCAAAAGCGTCATTCACGTACAGGTCGGCTAGAGAAGCTAGCTTTTTGGCAAATTCAGGATCATTCTTTTCCTCTTCCTTGTAGAAGCGGACGTTCTCTAGCAACAGGACATCACCGTTTTGCAAGGCACCGACTTTAGCCGCAGCTTCATCGCCAATGCAGTCATCGGTCTTAACTACGGTTTTGCCTAGCAACTCGGAGAGACGCTTAGCCACAGGAGTCAGACGGAGGCTGTCGTCTACGCCTTTGGGCCGTCCAAAGTGGCTGCACAAAATTACCTTGGCTCCCTTCGAGGTCAACTCTTGGATGGTTGGCAGAGCTGCCCGGATGCGAGTATCGTCTGTGATATTACCTTGGTCATCGAGGGGTACGTTGAAGTCCGCGCGGACTAGAACCCGCTTGCCAGCTAAATCGGACGACGATAAATTTGCTACAGTTTTTTTGGACACAGAAAAATCTCCTGAATGAGCCTTTGTACCTATTAATTAGATTAAAACAAGCCGTGACCTGTTGCAGGTATTTCTACTTAACTAAGCTAGAAAGCCTGAACTGATCAACCTGAATCTGTCGTTGGGTTCGTATTATGCGCCGTCCACATTTTACCTAGCTCTGTGCCCCGGAGTTGCGCTCATGTTTAAAACTGTTCTGTTTCCCATTGACCAAAGCCGCGAATCGCGCCAAGCTGCCGATACTGTGGCAGAACTTGTCAATTTCCACCGCAGTCGCTTAATTATCTTGTCTGTAGTAGAAACGCCAGAGCCCGGAGAAGAAGCTCCCAGTGCGGAAATGGCTTCTCCAGAGGCGATCGCGGAATTGCTCAAAACCGCTAGAAATCTCTTTTCAGATCAAGGTATTGATACCGAACTGGTCGAACGGGAAGGAAAACCAGCTTTCACCATCTGTGATGTCGCTGATGAGCTGGATGCTGATCTAATTATTATGGGTTGCCGAGGTCTAGGACTCACCGAGGAGGGAGCCGCCGACAGCGTCACCAATCGGGTAATCAACCTTGCTCCCTGCCCCGTGTTAATTGTGCCCTAACACTAAATAGCCTGAGTAAATTCCAGAACTAACGAAGAGAATCACCAGTGCCACGGGCAGGACAAAATGTGCGGGTGATGGCGAGACAACGCCGCACTAAAGCAGTGTTGGCGTTTTCGATCGCTAGCTTATGGATACTGCTGCCCTGGGTGCTACCGTGGTTCCTCCAATTTTTCTTCCCAACCATCGTGCTTTTACTGCCTGGTTGGGTCTATTTGAGCTGCTTAGTTCCAGCAGGTTTCAGCTACTTCCAAGCCCAACGTTTATGGAGCAAAGCCAATCGAGCTGACCAAGGCGCAGCAGGAGAGGAAGCGATCGCCACAGTTCTCGCACCTCTCCAGAGCGAAGGCTGGCAAATGGAATTTGGGGTTCGCGATCGCTCAGTCGGAGATGTAGACGTGTTTCTCCTATCACCCCAAGGTCGGGCCTACACCATTGATGTCAAATCCCATCGGGGCGAGGTACAAAGCGACGGCAAGCAGCTCTATCGGCAATATGGGCGATCGCAATATCCCTTTGAAAGGGATTTCTTGAACCAAGCCAAGCGCCAAGCTGTTGCGATGAAAAAGTTGAAGCGCTTAACTTTTGTCACCCCAGTTGTAGCTTTCTCTCAAGCCAGGGTTGAAGTTGAGCAGAACCCGATTGCGGGTGTCTACGTCGTGGGCAAACAGGATTTGGTGAGGTGCTTGCGATCGCTCCCTTGAATCGAGAAAGGGCAATCGCAATCCCATTGGATCTATTCGTCTATTGGTTTCGGCCAGTTTACGCTGACTACAGTTTTGTACAGAATATTATGCAGAATATAAGGGATCTTAAGTAACTCAGCGGAAGTAAGACTGCGGTGGGTTATGCATACTAAGGGGTACATACTGAATTGTACGTAGTGCTAGAGATGGGTTTCCCCACGCTGCATCATAATGTTGGTATTCCCCACCTCAATCCTTACTGCTATCTTTTAGGGCTCACTGCCCTAATTTCTCTGGTGGCCGCCTATGCAGCTTGGCAGCGACGAACTACGGCTCCAGCTAGCAGGCCTTTTCTTTTAATGATGCTGGCGATCGCAGGGTATGCCACTGTTGCAGCATTAGAGGCAGCCGCGACAACGTTATCCAGCAAAATACTGTGGTCGAAGCTAGAGTATGTCGGCTCTGGCAGTGTGATTACGCTCTTTTTAATCTTTGCGACCCACTTCACCCACCGAAAAAATTGGCTGACTCCCAAAGCTCTGGCATGGCTCTGGGTTGTGCCAATTTTGAATGTCATTCTCGTCATGACAAACAGTTGGCATCATTGGGTTTGGACTAAATTTTTATGGAGCTCTGCCAGAAGCAACCTGCTCATTTACCAGCATGGCCCCGGATTCTTCTGGATCATGGCTTGTGTTTATGCTTATACCTTGGCTGGGGCCTTTCTCTTACTACAAGCAGCCCTCCGCCCCTCTCTTCTGTATCGGCGGCAAGCCATCATGGCCTTAGCTTCAGCCATGATCCCCTTAATCGGGGGTAGTGCCTATATGCTCAAGCTCACGCCTCCGGGATTGAACATTACACCGATGAGTTTTATGCTCAGCGGATTAATTTATTCTGCCAATCTCTTTCGCTTTCAATTGTTTGATCTAGTGCCAGTGGCTCGCGATACGTTGGTTGAGAGCATGAGTGATGGAGTCCTGGTTTTAGATCAGCAAAATCGCATTGTGGATATTAACCCAGCGGCACGAGATCTGTTAGGCACAACTGTTGCCTGTGTTGGGCAACCCGCAGCAAAAAGCTTATGGCAATGGCAAGATATAGCTCGGCGTTGCTACGATAGTGGCGACCATAGGCTGGCAATTGCTAGAGAGGGCAAGCCACTGCGCTATATAGAGCTACGCACAACGCCCCTGCGCGATCGCACCCAGCAATTAACCGGGCGCTTGATCGTCTTACGAGATGTGACCGAACGCCACCAAGCAGAACTAGATCTGCAACAGGCGAATCACCGTTTACAAAACCAGTTATTAGAGATTGAGGTGTTGCAAACTCAGTTGCGAGAGCAAGCGATACGGGATGTACTCACAGGCTTGTTCAATCGCCGTTATCTTGAAGAAACGTTTCCTAGAGAGTGGGCACGAGCCACCCGTGAAAGTTACCCCATTACAGTTGCTCTCCTGGATATTGATCACTTTAAGCAGATTAACGATACGTTTGGGCATCTAGCAGGCGATCGCGTGTTGCAAGCCTTTGGGGCACTGCTGCGTTGCCACAGCCGTTCTAGCGATATTGCCTGTCGCTATGGGGGTGAGGAGTTTGTGCTAGTCATGCCGCAGATGCCGCTAGACCTTGCCTACCGACGGATTGAGGAAATTCGCTTGGCTTGGCAAGCTACCCTTGTGGAGTTTGGCGGGCAGCAAATCCAGTCCACTGTCTCTGGGGGCGTTAGTACCTTTCCTCTAGAGGGGAGAACCCTTGATTGTCTGTTGCACTTAGCCGATCAGGCGTTGTATGCAGCCAAAGCGGCAGGGAGAAACTGCATCAAGCATGGGTTTTACCAGCCCCTAGATCAATTCTCAGTTCGTTGCGGCAACCAGCAGATGTAGGAACAATAGCTCACGCAGAGGGCGATCGCGAAGCTCTGAATACAGAAGGAGCGCGATCGCTGACAACAGTAAGCAGCCTCTCCCATTGGTAGATGAACTCGTCCCTCTTTAGCAGACAGTCGGCGATCGCGAGTTATGACTTCTGTTAGAGGAAGAATTTTGTTTTACTAGTTACTCTTAATTTTGTCGAGAGAATTATTGGCTCGCATCCTTCGGGGCGAGTTCGTATAGTTTCTCGAAATATGAAAAGCATTGAAAATGAATTAGTGGAGTACTTTGATGAAAAATTTGATTTCTGGAGCGATCGCTCAAGTTAGTTCTTTGTTTAATCAACTACAAGTTAAGCGTTTTTTGGCCGTCGCTCTCGTTGGTTTTATCTTGTTGACCACCAACGCTCAGCCCAACAGCGCTAGCACCAAAGCGATTAGTGACCGAATCAACACCGTCGCTCACCAGAATGATTCCGACCGTCCCAAAACCACCGGGGAATGGAATCGCGAAGCGCGTGAGATCAACTCTGCTGATGGCGAAGGTCGGCTCGAAAGAATTGCCAAAGAGTCTACAGAAGCTGTGAAAGACTTTGGTGGCCTCTATCCTGACACCGCTGACAGAAGCGCTAGTGACCTAGACAAGAATGAACTGCGCCGTCAAGGTTACTCTGACAAAGTACAACGCTAAGGAATAAATCCTAGGCTCCCCTTCCCTGTTAGGGAAGGGGCTGGGGGTTAGGTTTAAGACGCGATCGCAGAATGACGATTGAGAGATTCTTGTTGCATCGCTAGTTTGCGGCTCTCGAAGAGTTGAATTACCCCTTTCGTCACCGTCTCTACAACGGCTGGATCGCAGTAAGAAAGAAACTCTTCAGCAGAAATTTCATCTTGGAAGAACGCTTTCGCATGTTTCAACAGCTGCCGTAAAGCTGCAAAACCAATCGACTTCACGATAAAAGTTGCAGTCGGTGAGTTTTTCACATCGTAGAAAGAGTCAATGCTACGGCCTTTTTCGAGTAGTTCTAGGGCATCATGCTCAATTGGGGTTTCTGGCAACCTGTAGTTAGAGATTTTGGGTAAGAAATGCTCTAATTGCACCGTTGAAAAGCCTGAAGATGGCAATTCGCCCATCATGGTAGAGATCGGGACATCGCGGCCAATCCGAAACGCCAAAGCTTCAATAATGGCGATCGAAACGAGTTTGGCTCCCAGATATAGCCGAGCCACTTCTAAATTTTTTGCGGTGTTGTTGATCAGCCGTTGGTAGGTTTCGTCGTTAGGTTCACTGTGGAATTGCCGAAACACCACTTCTGGCTTGAGGAAGTTCATGAAACCTTCCATCTTCTGAATTGACAAGCGATAGCCTTGTACCTTGTAGGCGTTGGTGTTTTTCAGGTCGTGGTTGGTTTCCGGGATCAGGTTCCAGGTATTGTCGAGGAAATGGGCGGAGCTAGGAAAGGCGAAGTTCTCTACGTCTCGGTTGGCTAAGCGTACGGCTCGTTTCGTGATTTCGAGGGTTTCTGCTTCTGTCCAACCTAAGTCGAACTCCTGACTGATGCTTAAGAGTCTTCGGTATAGGGCCTCGTCGCTAGTGATGCCTTCGGCAGATTTGGGTCGGAAGGGAACGGTGGCTTCAATACAAGCAGCAATTTGGGCTAGATGACTGTAGGAAAGTAGGGATTCTAGGCTTTTGGCAGCAATCACGGCACTGAGAAATTCGTTTTGGCCCGCCATTGGGGAAAGTCGCTGACTGGGGGCAAAACCAAACACTGTGAGGACTAAGCTGAAGCTGCGATCGCTCGGTAAGTCTTCTGCATCCAGAATGGCGAGATGGCCTGGGGTTTCTTTAATGAAGGGGGCGATGAAGCGGCTAATGTTGACGCTGATGCCTTGGTCTACTTGCACGTAAACGAGATCGTGAAAGAGTGCGGCTAAAACTTCGATCGCGTCGCCAGAATCACCTACTTCAAAAATATGCTCTGGGGTGTGGAAGTAGCGCCAGGGGCCTGTCATGGCTTGGATGATCAGTTCCGCGATCTTGTCGAGTTTGGCGATATCTACTTTGCCTTGGAGCTGTTCTATAGCCCAAGTCAAGCTCTCTAAACACCGTTCTCGATCGCGATCTACATCCATGTGACCCTCCTACTTCCCCTGATTCTGCCAGTGAACACGTACGACTGCTTATAGTTTGTATACCAGGCTTGAGAGAACTGAAAAGTTTGCCTCAATACTGGATTCTCGTTGATTGTACCCACTTCGGAGATTGGTAGTTGTGAGGGCGATCGCTTTCAGCGGAAATTTAGGCTGATCCGCTACAGATTGTAATAATTGACTTGCATTTCGTAGGAGACGACTGATGGCAGAGATGAAATCTGAGAACGCAGGTGATCCGTATGACCTTAACCGCTTTGTGCAAGCCCAAGAGCGCGATTACGAACGGGCACTGTCTGAGGTCAAGAATGGTCGGAAGCGATCGCATTGGATGTGGTACATCTTCCCGCAGTTCGATGGGCTAGGGTTCAGTGCCACGTCGAAACGATACGCGATCAAGAGTGTTGCAGAAGCCAAGGCGTACCTGAGCCATCCGACTCTGGGGCCACGACTGATAGCGTGTGCTGAAGCGGCTCTGAGTGTAGAGGGGCGATCGGTATACGAGATTTTTGGTTCGCCTGATGACATGAAGCTTAAATCTTGCGCGACGTTGTTTGCCTACGTGTCACCTGAAGGGTCAGTTTTTGAGCAAGTACTCAACAAGTTTTTTCATGGCGATCGCGACCAGAAAACACTCGATCTGCTAGCACGTTCTCCACAAGTTGATTGAAGAGAAATCTGATGCTCATTTAATAGTGAAAGCGATCGCTGGCTGCGGCAGGTGCTCCCATGAAGAAATTTGAGGGGAATCACCTGAAAAATCTTTATGAGTTTTTTACGCTAAGAACATTAAATTCCGTATTTATCGGGGCATCTTAGAGAGGAACTGTTTAGCCCCAACAGAATAATAGGTATTTCAAAAGTGATGAGTAATTATTGCAGAGCTTGCTGCGCTCTTGTCGCATGTCATGGAGTTGCCTCATGACCAGTACAACGACTAGTACCAAAAGCTATAGCAACGTTGTCAAAACTTGGTTGCAAATTCCACCAAACTTTGCTGAGGGAAATCTTGAAGCTCTGTTAATGACAGTGATGTGGCAAGCGTTAGGGTTGACTGTTAATCAAGTTAAAAAGAATCCTAATATAGGTGGTGGTTGTATTCCAGATTGGCTGATTTATCAAGATCCTACTCAGCCCCCTGTGCTAGTGATTGAAGATAAAAAACGAGTCAAAGTTTTAGCTGAAGCTCCAGACGATCAATTCATTGATCTCTGCAAAAAGAATTCTCTCTATAAAGATGCAGTTGGCTACCCAGTCGCTCACGGTAATAACGGCATCAAACAATATTTAGACAAAGATAAAGTATCACCCAACTGCCTAGCTTCGTATGGTTTAGTTTTCAATGGTGACTTCTTTCAGCTCTGGCGACGGGTTGATGGCCTAGTTTTTCCACTCACACCCATTCAAAGAGTTACGAAGAAAAGTATACCGTTACTTATGCAGCAGTTAAACTACTGCTTAAACCATCCTCAATCCGCACTAGTTTCTGCTATTTGGAACCAAAAGGGTGGTGTTGCTAAAACAACAAATATCATCAATGTTGGTGCAACATTAGCTTTGAAAGACAAAAAAGTTTTACTCATTGATTTAGATCCTCAAGGTGATCTAGGAAGATGGTTAGGAGTTCATCACCGTTCTGATTACCTGAATTCTTGTATTGAGAAAATTGATGCTCACAAAATCGATGAAGCTGAGAATATTCTAAACAGCGCAGTTCATACAAAAATCTTTCCAACTACTGATGGGAAAAATTATGAACTGTCTGTCTTGTCAACAGATTCAGAATCCTTGAAGAAGTTTCGAGATGCTAGTCATCTTAATCAGCCTCATATCCTCTTTAAGAAGATGGTGAAGCTGGTCAAACAAAAGTATGACTATATCTTAATTGATATCGCTCCTACGCTTGATCGGTTAGCGCAGTGTGTACTCTTCACCTGCGATACTGTTTTGATTCCTGTGGATTATGGTGAGAAGTCCTTGCATCATGGTCTTCAAATACATCAGTCTTTAGTCCCTAAATTAAGGGAAAGCCGCTCCAAGGGTGAGCAGCTTCATGTAGGACCGTGGAATCTAGGGATTGTTTTTAGCAATTGTCCATCTGATCCAGGCTCTGCTCTTCAAGGCTTGATTGATCAGAATTTAAAGAGTAAAGGGTTTGCTGGAAACAGATGCCAAACTCATTTACGGGCCTACACACAAACTAAAGTTGCTGAGTTCAAACGTGCTCCTGCAATCTGTTGGCAAGCCTCTCCAATCACCAAGCTCTACGCACAACTGACCAACGAAGTATTTCTCAACCATAACTTCACGGATCACTGATTATGGTATTTAGCGAAGAAGACACCTCACCGTTCGATGTAACGCTTGGGCAAATATTGCGGATTCCTTGCAAGTTTATTAAAGGGAAATCTGATGCTCATCCGATGGTGATCAAAGCGATCGCCCAAGAACTTAAAACAGCAGGCAAGAATGTTTTACCTGTGATCATCAAAGTATTGGGTGAAGACAAATATCAGGCAATTCTAAATACTCAGATTTTAGAGGCCGCTCGGCAAGCTAAAGCAGATTTCGTTTGGTGCATCGTTGTTGATGACAAAATGCAATCTCAGCTTGCGGTTGAGTCTGGTCAAGTCGTGCGAGTCAATATTGCCAAAGCTCCAGAAAAAGAAGTTGCCGCAGTTCTGGAATATGTCAAAGCCAACAAGCCAGGATTCAACAAGATTGAGCCGCAAAAGATAGCTAGCGCGATCGCGGAATACCGGAAAACCAAACCGCTGACGAGTTTATCCTTTTTAACTAAGCTCAAGTGCGGCATCGGCAAAGCCAAACTAGCCCCACTTGCTGACATTCTCGTTACTGCATAAATGGCAAAAAACCCCACCTCCGAAGAGATGATTCAGACATTGTAAGAGCGATCGCCTTATTTCCTCAGACTGCTGTTACTCCTAACGTCGAGATCTACCCTAAAAGAGATTACTACTAGGAGAGATCATGACTGAGGAAAACCAAGTTCAGATTGATGTCTGGAGCGATTACGTTTGCCCCTTCTGCTATTTAGAAGAGCCAATCTTTGAGCAACTGCGACAGGAATACGGTGACACGGTTCAGGTTGTATGGCGTGCCTTTGAATTACGTCCTGACCCGATTCCCACACTAGACCCCCAAGGCGAATATCTCCGCACTACTTGGGAGCGTGCCGTTTATCCAATGGCAAAAGAGCGGGGAGTGGCTTTGCGCTTACCACCAGTGCAACCTCGTAGCCGCAAAGCCTTAGAAGCGGCAGAGTTTGCTCGCGATCGCGACTGTTTTGAAGCGATGCATCACGCCCTATTTCGCGCTTTCTTTGAAGACGGTTTGGATTTGAACAATATCGATATCTTGCTAGAGGTTGGCGCATCCGTAAGTTTGGATCGTGACGCTCTCCGCACCGCTCTAGAAGCTGGACAGCACACCGAACGAGTAGTCAACGATCAATCTCTGGCTCACAAGTTGAATATTTCCGGCGTGCCAGCCCTGCTCATTCACCAAACCGATGAACCCTTAGAAAAAGCGGTTTTGCTCAATGGCGCTCAGCCTTACGAAACCGTCCGCACCGTTGTAGAGCGAGTTCGCCATAAAGCGCGATCGCTAGGATAATAGTGAATCTGCGTTAACAAATCTGGCTCGCTGAATTATGACAACTCCTGCCATCCAGTGGTATCCCGGTCACATCGCCAAGGCCGAGAAAGCGCTGCTGAGCCAACTCAAGCTCGTAGATGTAGTGCTCGAAGTACGCGATGCCCGGATTCCCCTCAGTACGCATCACCCACAAGTGCCTCACTGGATTGGCAACAAGGCGAGAGTATTGGTGTTGAATCGGATGGATATGATTCCAACCCCGATGCGCAATCGCTGGACGGAGTGGTTCCAAACGCAAGGCGAAGAAGCCCTATTTACGGATGCTCAGCACGGCAAAGGGATTGAGGCGATCGCTCAGGCGGCTCAGAATGCAGGTGCCCAAATGAATCAACGACGGCACGATCGTGGCATGCTACCTCGTCCGGTGCGAGCGGTGGTGTTGGGCTTTCCTAATGTCGGCAAGTCAGCCCTGATTAATCGATTGCTCAAACGGCGAGTGGTAGAGAGTGCGCGGCGAGCAGGGGTAACACGGCAATTGCGCTGGGTGCGGATTTCAGATCAGATTGAACTACTGGATGCTCCTGGGGTTTTGCCCTCCAAGCTCAACGACCAGGAAGCGGCCTTCAAGCTTGCCATCTGTGATGACATTGGGGAAGCGGCCTACGATAACCAGCGGGTCACCTCTACTCTGATTGATTTGATCAAAGGTTTGCAAGCCACTACCCCCGACGCTATCTCAGGCAACCCTTTGCGATCGCGCTACGAGCTAGACCCAGCCGAATTTACAGGCGAATCTTATCTTCATGCTCTAGCAGAGCAAAAGTACCAAAATGATGTGGAGCGAACTGCCCGGCAAATCTTAAATGACTTCCGCAAAGGTATCCTCGGCTCCATTGCTTTAGAACTACCACCCGATTAAGTTAACAACCGTAGCCCGCACCTGAAAACACCTGTTTGAGCTGGTTTTCTTTGTACTCGTAGATGCCAAAGCTGGTGCTTTCGTAACCTGTGTTTCTCACGATCGCTTCTTGAATGCCATCACCGTTGATATCAACCGTGGTAATCAAGTCGTAGGCAGGTCGAGCCGCGATCGCGCTGTAGGGCGTTACTTGACTCGCTAAGGTTTGGGGTTGCTGATTGCTGTAAGTCAGCCACACATTGGCATAAGCACCTACGACACCCGCATCTCTAGCATCTCTGGAAGAGCGGTTTTTGGGATCAGTTCCTTGACGCACCAAGCCATAAACTTCTGGTTGACTATCTTGATTCAGGTCTACGACGGATATCTCTTCTACCACTGTTTCACCAGTTACATCCTGCAACTGTGGATTTTGGGAGAAAAGAGCATTAGCTGTAGTGGTGAGGTCTTGGCGATATTTGGCTTCAGCCGTAGCATCTGGGGTTGCGGTCGCATTTTTGGCAGGATTGTATTGACTCAGCGCGATCGTCCAGCGCCAAGATTCATCAAATTGTTTATCTCCAATAGAGCCACTGAAGCCGCCGACTTGATCCTCTGGCAGGCTATTAAATATAGCTTCTAGCGATCGCTCACTAGAAAAATTTCCTTGTCCCGTCAACTTTGTGGAACAAGCAAATTGGCTAATGCCCAACTTCTGAACCTGAAATTCTCCTAATTTCTCACCTTGATTCAAAACCGTAAAATTCTGCATCGCACTCAAGAGCGATTGATTGCCAAAGGTTCTCAGCAACACATCTTCTGAGAGATCATCTCGAACAGAAGTTGTTACGTCTGTGCTGACATCCACATAACGCCCATTAATCAGAAGCGCGATCGGATAAATCTCTCCTCTGTATTCATTCGTGAGATTATCTTTTTTGATAAAAGAAAGACCGATTAAATTAGTTTGCTGAGTAGTGGGAGAGCGATCGCCCTGATTAGGTTTTTGAGCGTTTATTAACTGATTGGAGGGAAGCTTGCAGGCTGTTAAGGTTGCTAATCCTAGCAACAGCCCTACGCGAGAGAGCAAATTATAATTCATCACGACAGCCATTGTCACAACACGGCACTCATTCAATAGCTCTCAAACTTTGTGACAATTTTAGTTTTGAGACCTATTTTATTTAGCGCCCGTACTATTACAACAAACTGTAATCGCCAGATTCCGCAAACACTCTTGAATTCGGGATTCTGGCCCTTTCCCTCCATCTCCTTAATTACAGCTCAAACCCCATCTCCTTCAACCCCTGACGTAATCTTTGCGCTTCGAGAGGATTGTTGTTTTGCTGATGCAGCGCGATCGCCTGCCGAAAAGCGGTTAAGCTTTCCTGCACCTGACCCAATTTCCATAGGACTACGCCTAAATTCTGGTGAGCATCGGCGTAGTTGGGTTGCAAAAACAGCGCTTCTCGATAAGCGGCGATCGCGTGGGGGAGATCTCCTAGCGCTTTAAGAGTCATGCCTAAGTTGTAATAACCCGGTGCAAACGTAGAGTCGATTTTGAGGGTTGCCTCATAGACTCCTTTGGCTCCCACCAGATCTCCTTTTGCCTTCAGAAGATTGCCCAAATTGTTGTAGGCACCGAGTTTCAGCTTCGGCATAATTGATTGCTGCAAAGCCACTTGGTAGTGCTGCTCGGCTTTTGCCCATTGTTGTAGGCGGCTATAAGCAATGCCTAAGTGGTAGTGCAACTCATACAACACAGAAGCATCGGCTGCTTTGGAAGTTAAACCTCGCTTTAGCAACTCAATGCCTTGGGGTACTTCATTCATTTGCACATATAGCGCCCCTAACTTGCTGCACACATAAAGATCGCTAGGATGATGTTTGAGAAACCCCTCCATTGCTGTGCGAGCTTTGGTAAATTTGTCTCGACTCGCGATCGCCCCTGCTTGATATCCTTCGTGTAGAATCGCCACCTCTGGCAAATATCCTACTTGCCAATGCGGTTCCACGCTTTGAATCAGGGACACACTTTCGTCTACCATCGCATGGTAGGGCCGCACAAAACTGATGTCAGGATGGTTGCGAAAGAGACGCGAAACCAGCGAATAAGGAGATTGTTCTGCGCCAATTTCTTGGCGTACCAAACTGATCAATAAATAAGGCTGCTCACTGCCAATGGTTTGCCGCAGAGCAGGCACAATACCGGGCGCTAAACGCTCATCAGCATCCAACACTAAAATCCAATCGCCCTGCACATACTTCAGGGATTCATTCCGAGCCGCTGAAAAGTCATTGCTCCACTCAAAGGAATGGACTTTAGCACCGAAGCTCTTGGCGATTTCTGGGGTGCGATCGCTAGAGCCTGTGTCTAGGACGATCATCTCATCAACGACTCCTTGCACACTTTTTAAGCAGTGCGGCAAAGTGGCTTCTTCGTTTTTGACAATCATGCAAAGACTGAGCATCATGGCATTACAAGAACGGGCGAACACCGTTTCATTTTAAGACTTCTGCAGCCAGCCACGAGTACCAAAACATTCACAGGATCGAGCAGCAACTTGAGCCGCTTCAGCCAGGGCACGCTGGAAGTTAGCTTGCAAAATAAAATGGCAAAATGCCCCATGAAAAATATCTCCTGCTCCCAATGTGTCTACCACATTCACTGGAGGTACCGCGATCGCACCCATCTCATCGGTCGTGCTGTATTGAATCGGTTGCCCCCCGCAGGTGATAGCAATTTGGGGAACGCCTAAAGCAGTCAGGTAAGCAAAAACTGCTGCTGAATTATGGCAATCGGGCGGATGAAAGTTCGCTGAACAGATTGCGTAGTCTGTGAGTGCCAACACCTGCTCAAATCCTGGCTTCCAACTGCCACCATCCACTACAACTGGAATATTTTGCGCTTTGGCTTGTTGAGCGATCGCCACTCCAACTGCCATCTGATGCCCATCGATCAGCACCACATCCACATCTCGCAAAATATTTGAGGGAATCCGATCGGGTGCCATCTGGATCTTGCTGGCATTGATCGACACCACCGCTCGTTCACCTGTCGATTCGGTAGTGATGATCGAGGAGACCGGGGGTGGTTCGGTACGGTTGGGGTCAAGGTCAGCGATCGCTACACCACAACTATCTAAGTCGGCTCGAATCAAGTTGGTAATCGGGTGGCTACCGACCACTCCCAGAATCGTGGCTTGATTGCCCAAAGCGCTAAAAGCCACCGCAGCATTGGTTGCTGGTCCTCCGGCGGATACTGTGTAGTCTGATGCCACCAATTTTTGATTGTTGGTTGGTGGTGCCGCAGCTAGATAAACCATATCCAAAGTCACCATGCCCACAAACAATCCCCGCTGAGCCATACTGTCTCCTAATTGATCTTTCCTGCTGCTTACCTAGCGACACAGGCAAGAGTTCACTCCACAAGATAGTATGGCCAAATGGAAATCAAAGCTGGAACTCTCTACATCGTTGGTACACCGATTGGCAATCTGGAGGACATGACCTTCCGGGCAATTCAGGTGTTAAAAGAAGTGAGCGCGATCGCCGCTGAAGACACGCGCCACACCGGAAAGCTGCTCCAGCACTTTCAGATCAAAACGCCACAGATTAGTTATCACGACCACAATCGCCTCAGCCGTCTTCCAGAGATGATTAGTCGGTTACAGCAAGGCCAAGCGATCGCCCTTGTCACTGATGCTGGGATGCCCGGAATTTCCGATCCTGGCTATGAATTGGTGAAAGCTTGCGCGGAGGAGGGGGTGCCAGTGGTGCCCATTCCTGGCCCCAGTGCTGCGATTACCGCGTTGAGTGCTTCTGGCCTACCGAGCGATCGCTTCGTGTTTGAGGGATTTTTACCGGCGAAAGGCTCAGAACGCCGCACCCGCCTAGAAACCTTAAAACCGGAATCCCGCACGCTGATTTTTTACGAAGCTCCCCATCGTCTGCAACAAACCCTCCAGGATTTCGCAGCGACCTTCGGCGGCGATCGCGAGATTGCTTTAGGGCGAGAATTAACCAAGCTCCACGAAGAAATCTGGCGTGGCACCATGACCGAGGCGATCGCTTACTACAGCACCCGCGAAGCTCACGGAGAATTTACGCTAGTGGTCATGGGTGCAGAGCCAACAGAACTGGTACTGACCGAAGACGCCTTAAAAGCAGAGCTACAAGTGCTAATTGGGCAGGGAATTTCGCGATCGCAAGCCAGCCGCCAACTTGCCCAACAAACTGCCTTACCTCGTCGCCAACTCTACCAACTAGCACTGACCATTCCAGAACCTACAGACAACGAAAGTGCTACTCAATCCTCGGTTTGAGCTGCTTTTGCTTCGTCTTCCAGCGCTTGAATTGCCAACAACAGCTCTTCTTCTTGAGCTTCAAAGTCTTCTTCCGACACTTCGCCCATATCAAAGGCTAATTGCAGAGTGAGCAGTCGCTTACTGAGGTTTTCTTTATCGTCCCACTCAGCATTCACTCGTTCTTGAATTTGTGAGCCCAGCCAGGTTATACCTGCGAGGGGACCAGTAATCGGTGCTAATAGTAAGTCAAAAAACATAGCCAGCCTAATTTAATTGGCAAGTTGGGCGAAGTTATAGGGAGCGGTGAAGTTGTTGTAGCGGATGCGTAACCGCCCCTCAAACTGCAAATCCAGTGCTTCTACTTTTTCACTAAATGCAGCTTCATCATCCCAAGCAATCAAATAAGCCGCGTTGTAGATCATGGCTTCTGTTAGCGGATCATTTTCCAGTGCGCTGCTAGCTAGAGGATTCAAGGTAGATCGAAATACTCGAATAATGCTTTGCTTGCGAGCTTCTACGGCTTGTTCGATCGCCTGACCAATCCGAATTACCTCATCCATACTGAGGGATTTACCTTCTAAGCGATCGCGCT
Source organism: Trichocoleus sp. FACHB-591 (assembly GCF_014695845.1). NCBI lineage: Bacteria > Bacillati > Cyanobacteriota > Cyanophyceae > Leptolyngbyales > Trichocoleusaceae > Trichocoleus > Trichocoleus sp. FACHB-591. The sequence goes on along the minus strand of NZ_JACJPA010000096.1, from coordinate 55,597 downwards.
CGGAGCGTAGCTGCTCATCTTGAGCTAACAGAGCTTGTACCTCAGCCTCAGCGTCCCAAAATATTTTTACACCAACTTCTCTGCGGCCATCAAGTTTGTGGAACAGTTGTTCTAATTGGGGCCCCTGAGTTGCAGTGAGTTGTTCTGTGACGGTACGCCAATCTTCTACAATTAAACCAAATTGCAAAGGGAGCAGGGTTCGGTGGCCTGTATGCATTGCTTGTTCTAGCACTTTCTCGTGGTCTAGCAAGTTGCGCCGGCTGGCTAAATAACGCTCTTGCTGGGCCTCGGAGTAGAGAAACGTGAATCCATCTAAAACATGGGTATGAACAGGCTGTTTATCTAAACCCTGGGCTTCTAATTGTTGGGGGCCAGGGGTGGGGAAAATTCCATACAAATACAATCCAGTTCCCATCTGTTTTACCTATTGCAATGTTTAAGGATTAAGTGCAATGAATACTATTTTTTATAGCGGCTGTGAGGTTAGCACTAGCTTGAGTTTGGCTTGAATTAAATTCAGTTGAGCCAGTCCTAAATCTACGCTGCCTTCAACGACCACACCTGTATTCAGGAGGCGATCTAGCAACTCTAGAATTGAGGGATTAGTAGAAGTCTCGCCCGGATAGTAGCCTCCAGCTTTAGGCAACAGATTGCCAATTTCTCCCAAGTCAACATTTAAGTCTGCGGGATCCACTTCAAAGATTTCGCAAAGGTGCACCACTTGTTCTTCTAACTTACGGAGACTGCCAGCAGCTCGGTCTAAATCCTCGTCGCTCAGGCGTCCTGCTTCCATCCGCCGAATCACCTGAGCTTCCATCAGTTGCCGCACTAGCTCGACCACAGTCAGCAGCAACGGCGCTAAACCAGCATCTTTAGTTGATCGCTGAGGCTCTAGCAATAAGGGGGGCGGGGGGTCTGATAATGGCATGGCTTGACCCTAAGGCTACGAGTTTAGTATGCCCAGCGCGATCGCCATCCTCCCATTTCACTCTTATCCACAAAACTCTTACCCACAAAAAAAGTGGGCATGAAGCCCACTCGGAGAGGGAGAGTCTATGGCAAAGGAAAAACTATGTTTTTAAGCGGGAGCTGTGGGTAATGCGGTGGGAGCGGTGCGTAAGGCTCGCAATTCTGTTTCTAGCCCCTCAATCCGCTGGAGGAGTTGCTGATTGGCCTCCATCAGGCTGTGGGTTTGGCTGCTGAGATGAGGATCGCTTTCCCACCAATTGATGCCAATCTCCTTCGCCTTGTCTACCGAAGAAATTAGCAAGCGAATCCGAATGCTCAGCAGTTCGGTAGAGCCAACTGAAACGGAAATGTCTCCCGCAATCACAATGCCTTTATCTAAAACTCGTTCTAGAACATCGGCTAAGGTTGAGCCTTGAGTAGCGGTGGCGATCGCACCACGGTTAGAACTGCTAGGGGCGGGCATTTGGGGGAAAGTAGTCACAGTGGGGCTTCCTCAGGAAGTGACGTAGAGGCGATTGTTGCGTTGAGCTAGGATTCCCTTTTGAGCTAGGGAACGTAACGCATTCACCGCCTGAAATCGATTCATGCTTAAAGCTGCTTCAATTTCTGAGACTCTTGCTCCCTCAGCTTGGCGCAGATAGGTATAGACTTCTGCCTCATCTAACCCCAGTTGGTCTTGGTCGTTAATTTCGGGTTCCGCGATCGCAGCGGCAGGTTCAGTTGCAGCTTGAGGAGCGGCCTGGGGTTCAGCAGCCTTTACGGTGGCTGGCTCGGCTGCAGCTGAGGTGGCAGCAATAGTCACGGTGCAATCGGCATACTCTGAGCGGGGTGGTGCAGTTACGGGTGTGGGTACGATCGCCTTAGGTTCGCGGCAAACGAGTTCGTTGAGGAGTTCCCAAAGCAGGGTGGTAGATTCTTGGAGGGGCAAACTGGTGCGAGAAAGCAGCACATCCATGCAGATATCGCGGAAGTCAGCATCTTCTGCCATGACAGGAATATTATGCTCTTGGCAAACTTTGGCGATCGTGATGCCAGAGCGTAAACCAGAAGATTTCTCAGCCCCTGATTTGAGGCGAAAAGCTTTGACCAACTGAGTGATGAGGATGGCACTTTCCCGCTCAATCTCGGTTTTCTGTACCAAAATCTCTTGCTGAGTCAGCTCATCGGGTTCTGGCATGTTGATTGTGACCAGACGATCCATCAAGGCATCTTGGGTGGAATGCACCCCGCAGTATTCTTCTGGATTGGAGGTGAAGATAGCCCGGAATTGAGGATTGACTCGCACATATTCAGGACGATTGCCGCTGGGTGGCAGAGCCAAAATCTTTTCTTCTAAAGCGGAAAGTAAAACGTTGTTGACTTCCGGGCGAGAGCGGTTGAACTCGTCGTAGACCAAGGTGAAACCTTCGCGGCAAGCTAAGGTGAGGCGAGAGTCTACCCAGTTTTGCTTGAGTTCATCCTCGACTTTAACAACGCTATGGATAAAGTTGTCTACAACTTTTTTACGGGTATAACCCAACTGATTACCAATTAGGTCTGAAGTCTTGAACTCGTCATCGCCAAAGACCAACATGATGGGCCGAGTCAAAAGATCAGCCAAGTGTAAAGCGAGAGTGGTTTTACCTGTGCCAGCAGGGCCACGCAGATGCACGGAAAATCCAGATTGCAGGTAGCGCAAAGCTCTAGCAGCCACACGCTCGACGGCGGGAGTGCTGACAAATCGACGGGGGCGGGCTTGTAGGACAGTACTCACAGGTTAAATTCCTCTTGGGTGTAATAGACGCGATCGCGCTGCGTAATTAAACCTTTGGTGATTAAGGAGCGGAGCACATCGACGGCCTGAATTCGATTGATCGTTAAAGCAGTTTCTAGCTCTGCTAAACGGGCTCCTTGAACTTGATGGATGTAGTTGTAAACTTCTTTTTCGATGTCTACAGGTGTGGGTTGAGCAGGGGGAATTGGAGCGCTAGTAGGCTCTGAATTTGACCTCTGCCCGTCTGTGGCCCCCCTCTCCTGTAGGAGAGGGGACGGGGGAGAGGTTTGGCTTTGAGTTAATTGATTTTCTAAATCTGCGCCCCAAACAGAAGTTCGCAAGTTGGTGCAATATTGCTGTAGTTCAGTGCGAAAGGTGGCGAAGCGTTGGAATAGAGCTGCGACACGGGCTTGGCGATCGCTTCTACTTTGGCTGAGGGTTTGTTGCATTTGTTGGGCTCGGTCTTCTCGCAGTAGCTCCAGCTCCCACAAATAGCTCTGCACATCAGCACTAAGTTTCTCGACAAAGGTAGTGAGTTCTTTTGCTTGTTGGGTTCGCATTAAAACCCGTTCATGCTGACTGGTTGATAAAAGCGCTTGAGTTTCTTGTTGCAGCGTAGAAACTCGTGTTTGGATCTCCTGGCGCAGCAGGGTAACACTGGCATTTAGCTTGGAGTGGAATTGGCATAGTTCTTGGGCTAATTGCTCAGCCATCAGCGATCGCTCTATGGCAGTGAGTGATAAAAACTCAGCCGTCTGCTGTTGGAGTTGCTGTACAAAACTATCTAGTTGCTCAGCTAGCTCCTCAGCTTGGATTTGACGCTCTAAGCGACTGTAAGCCAAAAAATTCTGGGTTTCTTGTTGCAACGCCTGAACTGATTGTTGCAGTTGCAGCCGGAACAGATGTTGGTTGGCTTGCCGAAGTTCATTCTCTTCAGTTAGATCAGCGCGAAATGCAGCGAGGTTGTGGTGGACCTGAGCTGCTCGTATTTGGCGTTGTTGCCGCGTTGCCGCTAAAGCTGCTTGTACTTGTTGCTGGCGCTGAGCTAGTTGCTGCTGGCGCTGCCGCCGCTGTTCTTGCCATAAGTTTCTCAGAGCAACCATTGCGAGTTTCCTTCCACAAGCCGAGAGATCAGCCGAAATAAAAATGGGCGAAGTGAAAAAAGGGGAGTCAGCAAGACCCCCCAAGCTAGCTACTAAGCAGCAGGAACCGCAGCTTGAGTGGTCAAACCCACTGCTTCGGCATACTTTAGGTAGGTTTCAACGGAAGCAATTACAACCCGTGCTTCGATTGCCAACAGTTCGATTCCTACTAGGGAAACGCGAACCCAAGCATCAATGACAATGCCTTTGTCGAGGATGCGATCAATTACTTCAGCCAAGCTAGAGGAGGAGTTTACTTTTTCAACAGCCATGATGATTTCCTAAGTGTATTAATTGGTAAATTTCTGGGGCTTGACACGCCACAGCCTTCTCATAGCAAGGGTTTGATGGAGCTGTGGGTACAAGGCTAGAATAAGTATTTAAGGTATTAAAAAGGCCAGCATAAACACGGAAAATCTGCCTTAGCAATTTTTGCTGTTGAGAGAAGTACTGAGGACAGTGCGTGAAGCTCGGAAAAGCTTTTGCAATGAGTTGATTCAGGGATGCGATCGCTCTTTAGCGCTCAATGCAGCAATTTCAACTCGTTGAATTGATTAATTTGGGAATTGTAAATTAGGGATTTATTACTAGAAAATAATCTAAACCTGCCAATATTTTTATTCATGTAAATTGATGATTAGTAGCAAATTGCAGGAAAAAGTTTGGCTTCTTCTGCGATCGCTAAGCAATACTGAGTTTTTGAATTGAGGGTTAAGCAATCGCCCCTACCCCCAACAGTAGGCAGCACTTCATTACTAAAATGCTGCCTGACTGAACATACTCGCCTAGAGGAAATTGCGCTCCATGCTCCTGAGGGGAAAGGGGGACGGAGTTGGTGTGAGGAGTTATGGAGTTTGTCTTTGGGTGGCGAGAGCTTGATAAGCAGCGGCAAACTCATCGTTACTAATCCGAATTTGGGTAGGATCGGCAGGTCCTGTGGCTCGGTAATGGCGAATGGCTTCTAAAGCGGCTTGATTACTCAGAAGGGATAAATCTGCACCGTTCCAGCCTTCCGTTTGTGCGGCCCAAGATGCTAGGTCTACACCTTGCAAGGGGCGATCTTGGTTATGTACTTGCAGAATGGCGAGGCGACTAGCTTGATCCGGTAGATCTACTTTGAGTTGCAAATCTAATCGTCCCGCTCGTAGGAGGGCAGGGTCGAGGGCATCTGGGCGGTTGGTCGCTCCAATCAGCAACACGTTGGGGCAGCCTTGCAAACCATCCAGCTCCGTCAGCAGTTGACCGACGACGCGATCGCTCACACCAGAATCTCCGTTGAAGCGGCCTCGTGCTGGAGCCAGGGTGTCAATCTCGTCGACAAATACAACACAAGGAGCCGCTTGACGAGCTTTGCCAAATAATTCCCGCACTGCTTGTTCTGCAGCACCGACCCAACGGCTCAGCAGCTCTGGGCCATTAACGGCGATGAAGTTGGCTCTGGCTTGAGAAGCTACGGCTTTAGCAAGAAGAGTTTTACCTGTACCTGGTGGTCCCCAAAGCAGAATGCCACGGGGCGCTTTGGCTCCTGTTTGTTGGTAGAGTTCTGGGTAAAGCAGTGCCCCTTCCACGGATTCTTGCAGCGTTTGCTTGAGGTCGTCCAAGCCGCCAATGTCATCCCAAGCCACGTCCGGCGACTCAATCTCTACCGAGCGCAGAACGGCGGGTTTGACTTCTTTGATGGCTTGCAGGAAGTCTTGCTGTGTTAAGGTCATTTCTTCAGGCAGGGGTTCGTCCAAAGACGGGACTAAGCGGCGCAAGGCACTATAGGCAGCTTTTTGGCAAAGGGCTTTGAGGTCTGCGCCCACTAGGCCAACTGCTAAGTCAGCGATCGCATCTAAATTAACCGAATCCTCCAAGGGCATCGACTGAGTGAGAATCTGCAAAATTTCTAATCGGCCATCGCGATCGGGCACTCGGAATTGGACTTCGCGATCGAAGCGACCGGGACGACGCAGCGCTGGGTCTAGATGATCCGGGCGATTGGTGGCAGCGAGGACAATCACACCTTCGGCTTTGGCGAAGCCATCCATGAGGCCCAACAGTTGTGCGACCAGACGCTTCTCAACTTCCCCTTCCACTTTGCTGCGATCGGGAGCAAGGCTATCAATTTCGTCAATAAATACCAAGCAAGGGGCTGATTTGGCGGCTTTTTCAAAAATGGCTCGCAATCGACCTTCGGCTTCCCCATAATATTTGCCCATGACTTCTGGGCCAACGATCGCAATGTAGTTGACTCCTAAGTCCTCGGCTAAGGCGCGGGCAGTTAGAGTCTTGCCCGTTCCGGGTGACCCTACTAACAAAACTCCCTTGGTAGGTTCTAATCCTAGACGCTGTAACAATTCTGGGCGCTTGAGGGGAATTTCTACTAGTTCGCGTAATTCCTTGAGGACAGGTGCTAAGCCGCCCACGGTTTGTAGCGGTGGAGCTTTGGGCTCGCGGGTCGGTGGCGTGACGGTGGCTTCGGGGGTGGAGGCTGGTGTCGCATCAGCACTAGGAGAAGTGACAGGCCCACGACGCACGCCCATACCTGAGGGGATGTTTCCTTGTCGGGGAATACTACTTAAACTGCGGGAGCGAAATTGAATATCTGTTTTGATTTCTCCCTGTTCCGCCTTTTCTTCCAGGGCTTTGGCAAGTTCTATCAGTTGCTCGAACCCTTTGAATAAGTTGTCCATGCGTGTGCTGCCAGTTGGGTGATGCCAGTTAGGTGATGCAAGATAGCGATCGGTTCCAGGCCCATTGATTCAGGTGTAACAATCTTTACGAGCCTATGCATCAGTATGATTCCCTGCAACTCGCTCTCTTTAGCGGTAAAGGGGGTGTCGGTAAAACCACGCTTTCTTGCGGTTTCGCTCGCCGCTGGGCCAAACAGTTTCCTGAGCAAACAATTCTTTTAGTTTCCACTGATCCAGCTCATTCCTTAGGCGATGTGCTGCAAATAAAAACCAGTAATACGTCTCATGCGTTAGCAGATTTACCTAACTTGCGAGTGCGATCGCTGGATGCGGCTGCTCTCCTGCAAGACTTCAAAGCTCGGTACGGTCAAGTCTTGGAGCTTTTGGTAGAGCGGGGTAGCTTTGTTCAGGGAGAAGATTTATCTCCCCTTTGGAACTTAAGTTGGCCCGGACTTGATGAGTTGATGGGCATTCTAGAAATCCAGCGTTTACTGCGAGAAGGTGAAGCCGATCGCGTGGTGGTGGATATGGCACCTAGCGGCCATACGATTAACTTGTTTAAGTTGATGGATTTCTTGGACGAGTTGCTGGCAGCCCTAGAACTGTTTCAAGAAAAGCATCGAGTTCTCAGCCAAAGTTTTACCGGACGCTACACCGCCGATGATGCCGATGCTTTTCTCCATGAGATGAAGGCAGAGCTATTGGCTGGGCGACAGCTTTTGCAAAACCCTGACTGCACCGCTTGTTTGGTAGTGGCGATCGCGGAACCCATGAGCTTTTTGGAAACCCAGCGGTTTCTAGAGGCACTGAACCAACTGCAAATTCCCCTGGGTGGATTGCTGGTGAATCACATTCTCACGCTGCTTGAGGATGGCGATCACTACTCTGAGCAGCAGGAGATTCTAGGGAAATTTCAAGCCCTGGGTGCTCAGCCGATTTTCACTGTACCTCAGCAACTTGAAGAACCTGTTGGCTCAGTCGCACTCGATCATCTGGTGGCTCAGATCGCGCCTTTAGAAGTTGTGGTTTCCACTCCGCCAGTGGTGGTGCAATGGCCTACCAAGGTTTCTCCCAGTTTCGAGGATTTTATGGCGGCAGGTCGGCAACTTTTATTCATTGGGGGCAAAGGAGGAGTGGGCAAAACCACAGTCGCCGCCGCGATCGCTTGGGGCATGGCTGAACAACATCCTGATCGCCAAGTGCGAGTGATTTCCATAGATCCCGCCCATTCCTTGGGTGATGCCTTTGGGCAACCGTTAGGACACCAACCGACAGCATTAACTTCCAACTTAACCGGACAAGAGATTGATGCCAGCCAAGTCTTAGAGCAGTTCCGGGAAGAGTATCTGTGGGAACTGGCGGAGATGATGAGTGGAGATAGTACCGAGGGCGATCGCACATTGAGTATTGCCTACGGCCCCGAAGCATGGCGACGGATTGCCGCTCAAGCGTTACCAGGCATTGATGAGATGTTGTCGCTAATTACAGTGATCGATTTATTGGAGCGGCAAGAGCAAGATTTGATTATTTTGGATACGGCTCCGACTGGACATTTGCTCAGATTTCTAGAAATGCCAACGGCTCTGGGAGATTGGCTAGCCTGGATTTTTAAGCTGTGGATCAAGTATCAAGACGTGCTGGGGCGAACTAAGTTTATGGGGCGTCTGCGATCGCTACGGCAACGAGTGATGCAAGCGCAAAAACGGCTTCAAGACCCGAAATATACCGAGTTTATTTTGGTGTTACAAGCGCAATCGGCCATTGTGGCGGAGGGCCAGCGTTTAGCTCAGTCCTTGGCGGAGATGGGGGTGCCTCAACGCTACGTGGTTCACAACCGTTTTGCACCAGAACTCCAACTGCCTGCGGATGCTTTACCTCAGCACACCACCATTTATCTGCCAGTCTTGCCTCGCTCGGTTACTCCCCTGACGAGGATTCAAGGTGCGGCGGAGTTATTGTTCTAAAGCCCAAGCTAGACAAAATGATAGGGAGGGAGCGCTTCGCTGAGAGTCAGTTCCCAGTGGGGACAGTGGATTTGCCAAGTTTGCAAGTGTTCGTAAAGTTGGGGGCCTTCCTGGGCGCTTACCAACAGATACACTCGTTGACTGCCATCTTGAGCTTCACCCAAGACTGGACCCGGATAGATTTGGGCGATCGCTTGCACTAAGGACTGCCACTCAGCCGTCTGTTGCTGTTGTTGCTCATACTGACTTTGGAAACGACGTTTTTTGGCTAAAAAATATTCTCGCCCCTGAGCCTCTGTGGGCAAGGTGGCTTCGATCTCTAAAACTAAGGGGATTAACTTTAGGGTGTATTCAGCTTTGCCAGTCACCCTTGCTAACTTCTCCAGATATTCCTGGCTGTGGGTTTGCAGATGGGCTAGCAATCCCTCAGTGGACAAAAACCGAGTGCCAAACCGCAGGGGCAGTAAAGCGGTCTGCTCAAACAATTCTCGGATCACGCGATCGTGTGTCAACACTGCTTGGACTAACTGAGCGTCATGATCTTGTAGCGTTTCAAAAGACAACTCAGGTTCAATTAGGGCAGAGAGGCGATCGCAAGTCACTAGCTCCAAAGCACTCACAATTCCAGACGGTAGTTCGATGGCACTTGTGGGTGTATTGAGGAAAGCATAGGTGTACATCGGCATCTAGGCGAGCTTGAAGCAGCCAGGTTACTTTGGGCAGGGCCGTGGGCAAAGGCGGCATTTTCCTGCTTTATTTATCCACTTTAAGCCCCTAGGTGACGGAATCTGAAATCAGCTCAAAACCAATTTTGAGTTGCAGGTGTCCGGCGGACCAATCATCGCTCACGGGTGGTTGTAGGGCGATGGGAGTGCCTTGAAGTAGCTGTTGCAGAAGTGGTGTATTAGCCTCAATCGGCTTAAGTAGTTGGGTGAGGAAGGTGGCTGCGGGTTGCAAGTCTTTCCCACCTACGCCGGAACTGACCCGAATTAAGGTTTGGGCCGCCAAAGCATTGGGAAGGGTTTTGAGCACTTGTCCAGTTGACAGATCGAATAGCCAGTTTAGGTGAGGAGCGCTGATTGCGAGTACGGCAAACAACCGCAGAGTTCCTGTCAGCCAAGGCTCATCAGGTTGCAGTACCTCCGCTGGTACGCCGCCTACAAGGTGCATGGTTTGATAAGAACTGCTGGTGAGCTGCCAAAGCAGTTGAGGGAGCCAGCCATCCACACAAATTTCTGGCTGAAGCGGCCCATCCGGTGCTAGCTCAGTAGCATTGGGTATCATCTTGGCGATCGCCTCAGCAGTTGCCACAATGCTGGGTAGCAGGACGCCAGAGAGATCAGTCGCTGCTGAATCGGCTTCAGGTGCAGCAGTTGCATGAGCGATCGCCACACTCAGGGGTTGTAGCTGAGTTTGAAAGTAGGCTTGCGCGATCGCTGGCTCGGTTAGCTTGACTTTTAAGGCTGTCCCAAACGCTGATATTCCGTTGGGAGCTGTGAGATCCGTCAGGGTTGTGCCCTCGGTAAATTCAAACGCAAACTGCAACTGTAAAGTGCCAGACTGCCAAGCTTGTCCAGATTGGAGGCAATCGACTGCGGTAGGCTCAGTAAAACGCTGCATTTCTGGCGTCACGGTCTGCATTTGCTGGAGCAACTGCTGGGTAAAGCGCTGTGCCCAAGTGGGTTGATTGCAGAAATTTTCGCCCTCAGTCTGAACCAGCGCTTGATGCGTCAGATTGTTGACAGGTGGCTGATTGGTGGCTAAATCTAATGCCCATTCTTCGTGGGGCAACTTCAGCGTTAGCAGGGCTACAAGACGTAAAGCTCCAGTTTGCCAACCCTGCCCAGGCTGAAACACTTTTGCCTCAACGCCACAGAGCAGGCGCATTAAGTCGTAGGAACTTTTGGCAATGTACCAAAGCCACTGCGGAATTAAGTCTTCAATCAAGAAATAGTCTGGTAGGGTCGCAGTTGCAGCGGGTGCGACTGGCCCAGAAGATGAACCTAGAGAGCTAGTTTGTAGCGCTTCCAAGACTTCGTAGGCTTCTTCTGTGACGTAGGGAATCAAGTTCTCAATTGTTGGCTCTAAGTCGCTCGGCCAGCCACTCTGGGGCGATCGCAACTTGGCGACAATTGCCACCAATTGCTGCATCGCTTCTAAAACGGGCTGAGCAACTGGCTGAGCTAAGACTAGTGGCTGCGAGTTGCCCTCAATGGCGATTGGCTCGCTCAACTTCAAAACTGTTTTGGCGATCGCGGCAAAGTCAAATGCGGGGTCAAACTCCTCGGTTTCAGCCACCAACTCTCCTTCTAGGCACTCGATTGCCTCAGAAGCTAGCATCGGTACCACTAGAGAAGATTGAGGTTGGATCATGGCTGTCTCTGCTGGAGTATCTAGAGGTTGAAGTGGCGCTGGAATCGCGGATCGAGATAATGCTGTTTCTGATGATTGCAAGGCAGACAGAGCGTTTGCAGGTTGCTAATGTCGTTAGACCCGCCTCGCGCCAGTGGAATAATGTGGTCAATACTGAGATGCACCTCTAATTGAGTCTGCCCACAGCTTCGGCATTGATAGCGATCGCGCTCAAACACATATTTCCGGACTTCTGGCGGAATCCGAATGCGAGGAGTTTTGCTCATAATGTTGTGCTTACGGCTTTGCTCACGAAGGATCTTGCCAAACATCGTTAGGAATCGCCTGACGAATATCATCCAAGGGTGACTTCATTTCATCGGGAAGAAATTCCAAGCTGACTCGGATTTTGCCTTTACGCCAACCCTGACCATCAAACTTTAAGGCTTCACATTCCATGCCTTCAGCAAAGACACTAATTGCTTGATCGGAAGGTAAAGATTTCTCGGCGATCGCTTCGATAAATTCAATCACTCTGAGAGTCCGTGGCAATTCCAAATAGTCCGAAATGTCCTCGGAGTAAATAGAAAGGACTTCATCATATTTCAAGGCTTGAAATTTATTGTTCTCGCTATTGTCCATAAGTTAATCGCGATCGCCCTCTTCTGACATCTGCTGACGAATATCATCAAGCGGTGAATCTGTTTCATCTGGACAAAAAACCAAGCCAAGCTTGATCTTCCCCTTTCTCCAACCTTTTCCAGGACTTAAAACCTCACAACTCATTCCCTCTATCAACCATTTTTTCGTTATTTCCTCGGCAATTCTCCCAAAAAAGCCTTCTTTTAAAACTTTGATAAATTCATAGACTTTGAAAGTTGTATGTGCAACAACCATTTGATCGGAACTATTTACAGAAACTACTTCTGAATCTTCCAACTTCTCGAACTGACTCATTTCAATACCTTTATTAACTAATCATTTGACGAATATCATCAAGGGATGATTTTGATTCACCGTTTAACGATTTGCCATCTTCGATTAGTTCTTCAGCTTCATCCGGGCAGAATTCTACAGAAACCTTGACTCGCATCTTGCCCTTTCGCCAGTTTTGTGATCCGAACCTTAAAGCCTCACAACTTAAACCTTCATTTAGAAGCTTTTTCCTTGCCGTAACATAAGAACTATCAAATTCTATTAATATATTTCTAATTCCCTGTTCTAACTCAGACTTCTTAAAGGTATGAGGCATCTTAAACATGCCTTCTTCATACACAATGCTTGTATCATAATCGTCATAAACATTTAAAGATAAGACCTCGCCTGAACTTAAAGGTTCAAATTTTTTATTCATACTCAACAAATCCTCTCTATGAGATTGGTACTAGAACTCAGATATTGCTGTCAATGTGCTCACGGATGTCATCTAAGGGTGAGTCTGATTCTGTTTTGTCGGGAATAAACTCAACACATATCCTGATTTTGCCTTTTCTCCAGTCAGCTCAGGTTGCAGGAGATCACACACTACTCCCTTTCCAAAAAAGTGATTGATTTCGGGTTCTGACAGACCATATGCAAATCCTTGCCTAATTTTTGCAAGTAAGTCTTTGACTATAAAGGTGTCAATATGAAACAAGCTCTTGTTTTCCTTGAAGTCCACATGCAAAACACCATCTTTTAGATTTTCCAAGAACAATCTTTTACTCATTCAAAAATAACCTCCTACTCAAGCTTTTCAAAAACCTCTTCTATTTCTAGTTCTCCTCGGCGATCGCTTGACGAATATCATCAAGTGGTGAATCTATAGCTTCAGACTCATCAGGATGAAATTCTATACTGACTTTGATTTTAATTTTCCCTTTTCTCCAGGCTTTATCACCAAGCTCCAAAACCTCGCAATCTATACCATTCCCAAACCAGTCTTTCGTAAATATCTTTAATTCATTCTGAGATGATTTTTGTGATATATTCTCACGTGTTAGTAGGACTTTTAATGCTTCTCTAAATCTACCTGCTTTATGTAAAATAGAGCCAAATGCGACTACGCTTTCATCACTGAAGCTAAACGAAAAATTATGGTTTTCCATGCAGTTTATTGCTCATAAAAGTTCCTAGAAGAGATCACCTAAAAAGTATTTAAGACCCTGCACTGGCCCCCTCAGTCCCCCAATACTGGGGGAAGCTAAGAGTCCAGTTCTCTACTTAGGGAAGGCTAAGAATTTAGTCCTCCCAAATTTGGGGGGCTAGGAGAGCCTTTTACACCTAAGCCAAGTTAGCGTTAGTTTCAGTGACACTTGGTTGCGTCCCATTACTTGAACCGAGATCAAAAGTTTCTGAGTTGTAAGTAGCAGGAACCGTTTGATCGAAGTCAGGGGTAGAGATAAGGGGAAGTTGGCGATCGCGTAATTGCATCGCTTTTAAGCAACTATTGATCGCTTCAACGGCTTGGTTATAGGTAGCAATATTGTGATCAACTTCTGTGAGGAGACGTTGATTGCGGAGGATTTTTTCTTCCGCTTCTTTCTCCAGTGTTTGCTCCAAATAAGCGCGAGCATGGTCATATTGCTGGAAAATTGCATCCGCTTGTTGCTCCGCCATTGGCAACAGATGAGTTTTCAGCGTTTGGTTGAGCGTTTGGCGGAAATTGCGGCGAATTGTGGCTGATACTTTGGGTTCAAAATCCAGCTTCAGCAATTGGCGAATCGCGGGTTCTGCCTCAGCCATACTTTCGCAGTCATACCCCTGAGAAGTTTGCTGCAACGTTTGCCGCAGTTGGAAAAAGAACGGCGAATCACCAAAAAACTGCGGAGTTTCGCGCACATAGCGATCGCACTCAATTCGAGCTTGGTTCGCGATCGCGTGTCGGACTTGGGCTTCCAAATGCTTTAGCTGTGTCTCAATGCCGCCATCGTTACCTAGTAAGCGGTAGAGCTTGCGGTAATAATCTGACTTGCGAACCTGCTCCGTCAAATATTGGAAAAAGGCCACAACCACCGCTTGCGAAGCCTCGACTAAAACGGTTTCTAGCTCATTCGCCAAGTAATAGAACGCCTCCACCAAAATTGCCATTAGAGGAGCTGTGGCATTGCGAGGATGGCTGAGCGTGGCGCGACTGTAAGCATCCGCCACCGAGAACGTATTCAGCAACTCATCCAAACGGCTGACCATCCGAGCTTTCAGCTTAATGAACGCTGCCTCAAATGTGGCGTTGGTGACATCTCCGGCGATCGCATTCACTTCCTGGGCGATCGCTTGAGAAAAATCAGCTCCAATTTGCTTCAGCTCATGCCCCAGATGCTCCAGTTCACGGGCTTTCATCGCATCGATCGCGCGGGGCTGGCTGTCTAGCTCCCACCGAGCTGCGAGATAGTGATTGCGGAGATTGATGCAGAGTGGTTGCAGATCATCGGCTAGGTTCGCGAACAGTTGGGGTCGCTTTTCTTCAGTCAAGTAGCGGGTGATCGCTGTGCGGAATTCCTCAATGCCGCTGTCTTGAATCAACTGCTCCACCAGAGGCGCGCCCGACTCTTGTAGAATCCGCACATAGTTCTCATTGGGTGTTTCGTAGCTGTTGACCGAAATCCGGAAGCGGCTAGAAGCCAGTTTGCCAGAGTTGGCACAGTAACGGTTGAATTCATTCACAAACTGCGGCGTTTCTTCCTGCCCATCCAAGCCCTTGATGCTCTCCGCAAAGACAGAATCGAGGCCAAAGCGATCGCCAACCCTAGTTTGCTTAATCTGGCTGCCATAAAAGCCCAGCAAACCACTGGTTTTGTAAACTCTGCTTGAATCTTGGAATTGGGCATACACCAAATCATCCAGCCGTTGCCGCAGTTGGCTGTTGTACCAAGTTTCATCAATGCGGTTAAACACATAGAAGACGCGATCGCGAATGCCAATATTGCTCCGCATCTTCTCTAGCAGTTCGGTTTCTTCGGTGGTCATGTCGCCCGCCGCCGCAGGTTTTAGGACACAAACCACGGCTGACGTATCGGAGTCTTCAATTTTGCGGTAGGTCAGCTCGGCATCCTTTTTCACCGGAGCATCAATTCCGGGCATGTCTACCAACACGTTGCCATCTTGCAACAGGGGGTGATGGCAGTAGTACTCGATTCGCCTCAGAACCGAGCTATTGCTACCCCGGCGAGCAAAACTGGCAGCTTCCTTGAGGCTGGAGAAGTTGAACTGCTCCATTGAGTAAGTCGCGTGGTTAGTGGGGTGCAGGCGATCGCGGTTAGCAGCAAATCCTTCCAGCAGCAAAATCAGCGCCTTGGCTTGCTTGGCCCGCTCTGACTTACTCTCACCACCTTCCTGCTGAATAATTGCCTGACAGCCTTGGTGCAGCAGACCCATTACTTCCGGCTGATCAATAGCGATCGCTGCCGTTAGCCCTAAGCGTTGGCAGAGTGCCTGAGCCTGCTCCCGAATCTCGGCTTCACTCAGAAACGTGAGCACCACTCGCTCCTGATCTGGCTCAGCATATTCGACATAGCACTCGGTTCCGGTGGCGTGGCCTTCAGCGCTGTAGAGCAACTCGCGTTCTAGCAGGGCGTTGATCAACATCGACTTCCCGGCACTAAACGCCCCCGCAAACACGATCTCAAATTTAGGGGCGATCGCTTTTTTCAGGGACGATTGAATGACGGTAACATCTTGCTGGGCACGTAACGATGGTTCGTGGTGCAACAGTTGCAGCAGAGAATCAACCTGTTCTGGCAGGCTGTGGCACTGGAGGGGCATTTGAGTCATGGTGGCAAGTACTGAAGAGGCAATTGCTGTGAACGCGGACTAGTTCTAAACTCAACCCCCAGAGTTCCCATTCCTTGCCGAGCAGACGCAGGGTAACCCTGCCTTTCGTGCGGTTATCCGTCCCTCAGTAACCAAGAAAATCAAGACCGCCGGACGGAGTTAGTCTAGATTCATAGCTCCCAAATAGCGCTGTAAATAAGGTGAAAACACCTCATAGATCAGCGTTAACGGCTGCCCATGATGCCAGAACAAATAGTGACGTCCCCAAAAAGGCCCCGTTTGCTCAAACGCAGCCTCTAAAACCGCAGAATGACCGTAATAAACTCCCTGCACATCCCGATATAACTCAGTGCGTAAGCGGGCCAAACTCGCCCAAATCGGCAGTGAGCGATTTTGCAGATACTCGTCTACATGGCTCGCTTCCCACCAAGAAGTCGCATAGGCCAGTCTTTGCCCGGAAGCCGTCCGCAACCAAACTTGTCGCCTTAAACGGGGTCCTGGAATCAGTTGGATTTGAGCGGGCGCTCCATCTGAGTCCATACCAATCAAGGACATACCAATCACATCTACTTCAGTAGGCTCACCCGTTAGCAACTGTAGATGTTTGGTCGGAGAACCGTCTCCCAACAAAAGCATCTGCCAAGCAGGAGCTAACTGAGCATGCGGCAATCCTTGTTGAATGCCCACGCCCTCATCCTGCCAAAGAGGATCTAGAGCATACCAGGGCGTTGGTAGAGTAACGCTTTTGTTAGGTTTAATAGTGGAAGTCAAAGCTCTTTACAAATCTTTTCATTCTTCCTCCGATCATAAACAGGAAATGCTTAGGAGGCAAAGAATCAAGAAATAAAGAGCTGAAACTCCAAAACACAGAATGGTTAAATATGCGGATGGCGAGACTCGAACTCGCAAGGCGTGAGCCACACGCCCCTCAAGCGTGCGTGTCTACCAATTCCACCACATCCGCGTGGTTTTAGAGGCTGCCAAGGTGCAAATGCCCTTGATTTCCTCCGGTTACCTAGAATAGCTCATAAACTGACTTTTAGATCAAAATTATTGGAGAACTCTGAAATATTTTCTTTAGAGGCGATCGCAACCCAATACGGATCAATGAAATGCAACTCTATCTTGAAGTTCTAGGCGCACTTCGCTTTAGTTAAGCTACCCCAGCGTGATACGATCAGTTTCCGGTCTGAGGTTTTCGTGTAAGTTCCTGGGTTTGGTTTCGCCGTCAAGGTGTCTTCCAGAGCGCCTCAGAAAGCTTTATTTTACTCATTTATTGACCTTAAAGCTGGAAGATGCTTTTTTCCAAAATTCTGATTGCAAATCGAGGGGAAATCGCCCTCCGCATTCTCCGAACTTGTGAAGAAATGGGGATTGCGACAGTTGCGGTTCACTCTACGGTTGATCGCCATGCGCTCCATGTGCAGTTAGCAGATGAAGCTGTTTGCATTGGCGAACCACCCAGTGGCAAAAGTTACCTAAACATCCCCAATATCATTGCGGCAGCTTTGACTCGAAATGCTACCGCCATCCACCCAGGCTATGGCTTTTTAGCAGAGAACGCCCGATTTGCTGAGATCTGCGCGGATCACCAAATTGCCTTCATTGGGCCTTCGCCCGAGGCGATTCGTTTGATGGGCGACAAATCTACTGCCAAGGAGACGGCTCAGCGGGCTGGTGTACCTACGGTTCCAGGTAGCGATGGACTTCTGACAGATGACCAAGAAGCCTTAGCGATCGCTCGCAAAATTGGCTATCCCGTCATGATCAAGGCGACTGCCGGAGGTGGCGGTCGGGGGATGCGACTAGTCCTTGAGGAAAGCGAGCTGAACAAACTGTTCATGGCTGCGCAAGGTGAAGCTGAGGCAGCCTTCGGCAATGGTGGAGTTTATTTAGAGAAATTTATTGAGCGACCCCGCCATATTGAATTTCAAATTTTGGCTGACAGTTATGGCAATGTCATCCATTTAGGCGAGCGCGACTGTTCCATTCAGCGCCGCCACCAAAAGCTGTTAGAAGAAGCACCGAGTCCTGCCCTGAGCCAAGAACTTCGCGAAAAGATGGGAGCAGCAGCGGTTCGGGTGGCTCAATCGATTAATTACGTGGGAGCAGGTACGGTTGAATTTCTCCTAGATCAAACGGGGAATTTCTACTTCATGGAAATGAATACCCGCATTCAGGTAGAGCATCCAGTTACAGAGATGATTACTGGACTCGATTTGATTGCGGAGCAAATTCGCATCGCTCAGGGGGAAAAACTCAGACTGACCCAAGAGCAGGTGGTACTCAAAGGTCATGCGATCGAATGTCGGGTAAACGCAGAAGATCCAGACTTTAACTTCCGTCCCAGTCCAGGTCGCATCAGTGGTTACTTGCCACCAGGGGGACCCGGTGTGCGGATGGACTCGCATGTGTATACAGACTATGACATTCCGCCCTACTACGACTCCTTGATTGGCAAGTTGATTGTTTGGGCACCCGATCGCCCCTCTGCCATTAGACGCATGAAGCGGGCATTACGGGAGTGCGCTGTGACAGGCCTACCCACTACCATCGGCTTCCATCAGCGAATTTTGGAAACCCCAGAGTTCAACCGAGGCGAGGTCTACACCAACTTTGTGCTTGATGTAATGCAAAACTCGAAGTAATAGACACACCCCTGCTCCATACACTCAATCCCTTTCGTTTCTTAGATAGAACGGTTGACTATGCGAAGTATCGCCCAAGCTATTTTGAGGCACCGATCGCTCTACTTTCCGGAGGTCTAGGTTTACAGAACCCTTACTAGTGCAGCATCATGGTCACGAGTCCTTGCTGGCCCAACAAGATTTCGCGCAGCAAGCTAAAAATTCCCACCCAAATAATCGGGGTAATATCTACTCCCCCAATCGGGGGCACAAGCTTTCTCAAAGGCAACAAGAAAGGCTCGGTGGGCCAAGCCACTACATTGAAGGGAAACTGATTCAAATTAACTTGGGGATACCAAGTTAGAACAATCCGAAAGATAAATAAAAAGATCATTAACCCCAATAAAGGGCCAAGCGTCCAGGTAGCAAGTGCAGCAGAAGTCATAAGCGCAGAGTTGAGTATAGGATTTTTAAGCTTTGTAACTAAATTCACTCCTTAATTCTACCTGTAGGTGAGCCCGTCTGAGGCAGCGATCGCCTCTACCAGAGTGCTTCTAGCTGATCCAACTGCTTCTAGGCACATTCTTAAACTGCTCAGAGCAAAGTGCCAAAAGCGGCGCGTGACTTCTCTAAGGTATGACAAACCATTACAATTATGAAAACTAACTCATGGTTGTAATCAAGGACGAGGACTCTCTATGACTCCTTCACTCGCTAATTTCTTATGGAGCCTGGTTTGGGGTGCTGCCATCGTAGTCATTCCCGCGACCGTAGGGCTGATCGTCATCAGCCAGAAAGATAAAATTCAGCGCTCTTAGTTGGCTGAACTAATTTGTAAAGCTAAGATTTCAAGCATTTTTTGAAACTTCTCTCACACTGCTTCAGCAGTTCAAGCTAGCCTATCTCAACCTCAGCCTTGTTAGAGGCAACTTTAAGTTGTCTGACGCTAACAGACTGAGGTTTTTTTATGCTCAGCTATGGATTACCTTAGAGATAACTAGTGCAATCTGGTGCGACATCGCACCCAATCTAGAATCAAGACAAGTTCGCTACCCTACGAGTGTTAGCCCTCAGCGATCGCTGGCAAGCCAAAATCAGCTTACCTAGCATAGGGCGGAGGTTTTTAGCAAGACTCGCTAACATAGGACTGACTTAGGAGAAAGGCAATGGTAAACGTCGGACTTAGCTGGAGCAGCATGGTGGGCATTGCTCTTGCTATCGCTGGAGCAGCGCTTTATTTTCTGCGCTCAGTACGTCCAGGTCTAGCCCGCGATCATGATATTTTCTTTGCCGCCGTGGGGCTCCTTTGCGGTGGTATTCTCTTTTTCCAGGGCTGGCGACAAGACCCAATTCTACAATTTGGTCAGTTTCTATTAGCCGGGACAACCATTTTCTTTGCTGTAGAGAGCATTCGGTTACGGGGTGTTGCGACTGAGCAAGCGAAACGCAGTACTCCGATTGTGGATGATGAGCGACCCGTGAGTCGGGTGTATCAAGCTGAGTTGGATGACGTAACGCAATTCGACGAAGAGTGGGCCAATCGTCGGCGCATTCGCGGCTCCAGAGACAGCTATGCGACTCGTGAAGATGAGTACGAAGATGATTTGCCTCGTCGTCAACCCATTCGTCCTAGCCGAGATGAGAGACTGGGTCCCGGAGAGCGTTCCCGAAGACCTCGCCCTCGTCCAGAAAGCCGACCCGTTGAAGACAACGACATTGCAGACGCTTCAGTAGATTTGGACGATCGCCCTGCTAGAAGGCCAACGCGCCCCAACAGCAACGGCTCCTCCCGTCCTGCCAATCGGGATACCAATGGAGGGCCAAAAACTCGTAGACCTCGTCCTCCGCAAAACTCGGGTGCTTCAAGACGCTCGAACGTAGATGCGGAGCCGAGCGATTATGTAGATTACCAACCCATTAACTTCCCAGATGATGAGGGAGATAACTCCTCCAACTTCGATTAAGCGACAGGGTTTTCCATTCCTGAATTAAATCTAATCAACCAGCCGTGAAGCGGGAGCCGTCACCATACTGCTCCCGCTTCACGCTATTTTGGTTACTACTGAACATTTTTAAGCGTTTCTTCAGGAGGAAGCAGCGGTGCCATTTCAGCGGCGATCGACAGGGGCAACCAAGCCATATTGGGCAGTACCTTGGCTGGCTCAACTGAGTGAGCGCAACCCCCTGACAATGTCTCGCTGGGTACTGCTATGGATGACAGTGGGTGCGGCTGGGGGCCTCTTTGCGGCACTCTACTGGAATGTTTTAGAACTCCTGACCCATGCCCTAGAGGTCTTCACAGGTCCCGTGCTTCTGTTCATCATGCCTCTGGCGGGTTTGCTAATTGGTTTGGTGATTTACTGGCTAGGGAATCCAGGTGAAATTGCTGTGATTGTGGACAATATTCACTTTCAAGGCGGACGCCTAGATATGCGCCGTAATCCTGCCATGATTTTGTCTTCTCTTTTAAGCATTGCCAGCGGGGGGAGTGCGGGGCCAGAGGCTCCGCTAGTGCAAGTAACTGGGTCAGTCGGGACGTGGCTGGGCGATCGCTGGCAGCTACAAGGCGAAAACCTTCGCACCATGAGCTTAGTTGGCATGGCCTCTGGCTTTACTGCTTTATTCGGTGCGCCTTTGGGTGGTGCCATGTTTGCCCTAGAAATCTTGCACCATCAGCACGTGGCGGAGTATTACGAAGCGGTTTTACCAGCGATCGTGGCTAGTTGCGCTAGCTACATTGTGTTTGCCGGGATCACCCATCTAGGCTTGGCTCCAACTTGGGAGTTTCCCCAGTACAACTTGGACCAAATTGACGATTTTGCTTTAGCCATTTTGTATGGCGCTATTGGCGCAGCAGCGGGATGGCTGCTAATCACCATTTTTCGGCTGTGTGACCAGTTCTTTGCCCGCTTAGGAGGACCGATCTACGTCCGCACGACTATTGCAGGTTTGGGACTGGGTGCGATCGCCACTTTGTTTCCCCTCACCCGCTTCTTTGGCCACCACGAACTCAGTGTCGTCATCACCACTGAATTCACCGCGACAGCACTCTTAGCCTTAGCCTGCGCCAAAATGGCCGCTATTAGCATTACAGTCACAGGAGGCTGGCGGGGCGGCTTCATTATCCCTATTTTCTTTACGGGCACCTGTATTGGCAAAGCGATCGCCTTGTTAGTTCCAGGTGTCAATCCAGTTTTAGCCATGATTTGTACGATGGCAGGCATGAATGCAGCTGTCACTCGCACCCCGGTCAGTACTGCGATCTTGTTGGCAAAATTAACCGGAGTTAGCACCTTGACCCCGGTGTTATTTGCTAGTCTGATCGGCTTTTTCTTGGCTCCTAAGGTTCCTTTGATTGCCTCACAACTCAAAACCAATCGTGAGGAGTTAGCTCATCCCTAAGCGGTTCCTCAGGACAGACAGAACAAGGAAGTCGCGATCATCTCAAGCCTAACCAAGTCCAAAAATCTTGATGCGTAAAAAACTCCAAAATTAGTAAGGCGACAAAGCCGATCATGGCAAATCGCCCGTTGATTTGCTCCGCATAGAAGGTCCAACCGAAGGCAGGCTCAAAGCGGTTATCAGCGTCTAGGGTGGGTTGGGGGGCAGTGGTCTGGGGGGGAGTAGAAGTTGTTTCGTTCATAGCAAAAATGTGATGAATCAGCAAATTAGGGCTGGGAATTAGCCTGCTTTGACTCTACCGCTAAATTTTGCACTGACTCAATCAGCGATCGCACTTGAGGAGCCCCAGCAGAAGCGTGGAACGTAAAGGGGAACTTGCCTCGCTGCACCATCCGCAAACCCAGTTTCCCCATCGTGACTAAACCTTGGAGATCCCGGAAGGAGTTGGTTACGACCCGCAGACCAAATTGGCGCTCATCTACCCAGCCTCCTTGCTTCACCAAATCAACCAAGGTGCGACGGTGCCGAATCGGGCGGCTATCTGCTACAGAAGGGTTGGCTAGAATTTCTCGCTTGATGTTCCCAATTTGATCCATTGGAGCCACGTCCATCGGGCAAACCGAGTTGCAGAAAAAGCAGCGAGTACAGCCCCACACGCCCTCTGTCCCCTGATTGTATTGTTCAAGGCGCTCAGCGGTCTTGTCGTCGCGAGAGTCTGCCAGGGTGCGGTATGCCTTGGCTAAGGCGTGGGGGCCAACAAAATCAGGATTGACGGTGCGGGCATTGCATTCGGAATAACAAGCCCCACAGAGGATACAGTTGCCCGTTTGGTCGAGGCGCGATCGCTCAGCCGGGGTTTGCAAAAACTCCCGTTCTGGGACTTGCCGAGCCGCAGTACTGACGTAGGGATCAACAGCTTTTAGGTTGCTCCAAAAGCTCTGCATATCGACCACTAAATCTTTCACCACAGGCATGTTGCCCATCGGCGCGATCGTAATTTCTGGCAAACTCTCAGCAGGCTGGGAGTTTAATGCTGCTGTGCTGGCAATTTGTTGCAGTCGAGCTAATTCATGACCCACATTTTCTTTACAAGCCAACGCCGAACGGCCATTAATTCGCATTGAGCAACTACCACAAATTGTATTGCGACAGTTTTTCCGAAAAGCTAAACTACCGTCTTGCTCCCATTTGATGCGATTTAAGCAATCAAGAATTGTCATGCCAGGATCAACATCAAGAGTGTAAGTCTGCACCCAAGCTGGAGCATTTTGGCTCTGTCGGTCTACTTTAAAGAGAACTTGCATGCTTAAAACCGAAGCCTTGAAATTTGCAGGGTAAAGTAAGAAATCACTGAAATTTAGAGTTTGGGCAAGAAGATTTCCGCCTGCTTCGTCACTTGCAGTTCACTACTTTGTTGATGAGTAGCTTTCCTGCCCTAACTCTAGTTTAATCCTGAACTTCTCTAACCTAGGCGACCCCAACAGTGCTTTACCAGCATCATGATCCGTAGAGTACCCTTACCTTTGCAATTTCTGCTCTAGGCGATGTGCATTCGACATTGCAAAGATAAAATTTTCCTGAGAAAACATAGTTTAGAAGTTTGTGACGAACTGTCCTTTCCTGCTAATTAGAGCGACTAGTGAGCTTTCCAGAGGAGAAGCAGGAGTCGGGATCATAACTTGTATAAACACTTCTCAGGTTGACAGCTCATTGAAATCGTGCATCCAATTATAAAATCTTCTAAAATACTCGTCATCGGAAATTTTGGCTGAGCAAAGGTTAAGCATTGACACAAAAATCTGTAAAGCGAACCTCCAAATATTAGTGATAAAACTAATTAGTAAAAGTCTTGTCAAAACATATAGATTAGAGGATATATTTTTTATAAAGCCACACACTGGCATTTCTTATTTACCCTCCTAGAGAGCAAAGGATATTTTGCAAAGTGATGACTGAAACTGAAACGCCAACAGCCCCATTGACGGGCAAAGCGCTACTGCAAAAAGTAAAAGAACTTTCTCACTTACCTCGGCGGGAAACGGCAAAGCGCTGCGGTTACTACACGGTCACAAAAAATGACCAGACTCGGGTTAATTTGACTGATTTCTATGATGCACTTCTGGCTGCTAGGGGTATTCCTTTAAGCCCTGAAGGTTCTAAGGATGGCCGTGGTAGAGAACCGACCTATCGCGTTAGTGTGCACAAAAATGGCCAAATTGTCATTGGTGCAACTTACACCCAGGCAATGGGATTAAAGCCAGGTGATGAGTTTGAAATCAAACTTGGTTACAAACACATTCATCTGATTCAGGTAGATGCCGATCGCAATGGTGGTAGGGCAGTCGATGATGATGAGCTAGACGAGGAATAAATACTTCTTCTAGTTTGCTTCAGGCATGAAGACAATTAATAGAGCGATCGCGGGAGTTAACAGGTAAATTTCTGCTTAACCCTGTCTGAGGTGTCAATTAATCAATGACATGAAGCCACTCAGACTTGGGGTTGCGGATCGAGAAACGTCAGGATTGGTAGTGCACAAGTCATTAAATTTAAGATTTCTGCCAATCTGTTAGCTTCATGAGCTTAAAAAATACATCTTTTTAACGATGGATTGAGACATTTACCTGTCATGCCCTTGCTCCTCACTAACGCTGAACTCCCAAGTTCTATTGTTTCTCTTCGTCGTGCCCTCTAGTTATGTTAGATCAAGCAACTCACCTGATGATTTCGTCTTTTATAGAAGCATCAGCAATCATTAAGGCAGTTGTTTTTTTTATCGTTTGGGTCGTGGTTTGGTTGCCCTTGGGAATTCCGCTAGCGATCGCGCTCAAGTGGCAACCTCCTCAACCCATTACTCCCTCACAAAAATTACCTTTACTCGCTCCCCTTTATTTAATTGCCCCTCTAATTCTCTGGGGGTTTGCTCGAATTCAAGGGGTGCCTTTCTCAGGTTATGGCTTAAATAGAACGGCTGCTTTCTTCGGCTCTTTAGGATTGGGGCTGATTTTAGGTGTTTTAGGCTTAGCAGTCTTGTTCGGATTCCAAGTAGCTTTAGGTTGGATTCAGTGGCCGCTATCCTCTCAAATTTCACGACAAAATTCTGTTTCTGAAGCTGGCAAAACTAGCAGCTGGAGTTGGCGCATCTGGCTACCAACGCTGGTATTAGGAATTTGGGTGAGTGTGACTGAAGAACTAATTTTTCGCGGGTTTCTTCTGAATCAATTGCAGCAAGACTACTCGCTTTGGCTGGCAGGCGCGATCGCTAGTGGCATTTTTGCGGTCCTGCACTTGGTTTGGGAAGGGCCTGAGAATATTCCCCAATTACCCGGACTTTGGCTCATGGGCATGGTGCTGGTACTGGCCCGCCAAGTGGATGGTGGCAGTTTGGGGCTCGCTTGTGGCTTACATGCTGGGTGGATTTGGGGCATTGCGAGCTTAGATGCGGCTCAGGCGATCGCTTATACAGGTAAGGGGCCAACCTGGATGACTGGGTTAGGCCAGCAGCCACTGGCAGGAGTGATGGGTCTATTGTTTCTGGTTGGAACTGGGGTAGGGCTTTGGTGGTTGGGTGCTGGAGGCTTCATTGCCAACCGCTACTAAGCAATGCGACTGACAGTGATTAAGGTGACTGGGTTGAGAGGGGCGAAGCGGGTGAGAGGACCGACGGGGACTGACCGCGAGAGTTGGACTTGTAGTAGATGATGCTGCCAAGCTGGCGGTTGAGTTGGGGCGTTTTGCTGCTCTAGCCAAGCCAGGGCTTGAGTCAAGTGCTCCAGGGTGGCTAAGGCTAGAACCAAAACGCCTTGAGGCACTAAACGGGCTGCACAGGCATCTAGAATTTGGCTCAAGTTGCCGCCACTGCCACCGATAAAGATGCGATCGGGAGCGGGGAGTGCATGCAATGCTGCGGGAGCAGGGCCGTGAATAACAGCGATATTTTCTAACTGAAAGCGATCGCGGTTTTGTTGCACTAGGCTAATTCCGATCGCAGTTTTTTCGATAGCGTAAATTTGAGCATCTGGGATGAGACGGGCGATCTCAATGGAGACAGAGCCTGTGCCTGCCCCAATATCCCAAATCACTTGTCCGGGTTGGAGGGCCAGTTCTGCGAGCACTAAAGTCCGCACCTCGCGCTTAGTCATGAGGTTGGGGCGATCACTAAAGCTGATAAATGCTGAATCTGGCAGGCCGAGCAGAGGTAAAGTTTTGAGGTCTAAAGGTTCTGTATGGCTTCCGGAGCGCAGCAAAATTACGACATTCAGGGGAGCAAAGGCTTCCAATCGCAACGCTTCTGGAGACCAGGCTTGCACTCGTTCTTCAAGGCTACCTAAGTTCTCACACACCCAAACTTGATAGCGCTGGGGCAGGTCGAGGCTTTGCAGCAGCTGGGCAATCGCGACGGGTGAATGAGTGTTGTCTGTTAAGACAGCAATTTTGGCTACGCCTTGTTGAATGGCTTGAGTTAGCTCCTCTAAGGAACGTCCGTGGGCGCTAATAATGCGAGCATCCTGCCAGGGAATTTTGATGCGATTAAAGGCAAGTTGGACAGAGCTGAGATGCGGATGAAACGTTAATTGCTCGGCTGGCAATTCAGCTAGCAGCAACCGCCCTAAACCAAAAAAGAGGGGATCACCTGAAGCCAAGACCACAATTCCAGGAAGAGGCGTTGCGGTTGCAGTTGCTGCTAAATGTTGGCGGATTGTGGCGATCGCTTGGGTAAAATCTCCCAGCTTCAGTTTTTCGCCTGAGTGTTCTGGAAAATAACTTAAATGGCGATCGCTTCCGACCAGCAGCGTCGCTTCAGCCACTATTTTCTGAACGGCAGGACTGAGACCAGCGGCTCCATCTAAGCCGATTCCGACTACATGGATGGGAGTCATTGGCTCGTTAATTAATGAGATTGGTTAGTCGAATGAGTCGGCAAGAGGGTGCGATCGCAGTTTGGTTCTAGCGGCTCCATAACGTGGCTTGGTTCTAGCGGTTTAGGCTGTTGCTCCCAAGCCAACACCAGCAAGGCATTTAAGATCGCTGCTGCAACCGGAGAACCACCTTTGCGGCCCTCCACACGAATCTGCGGGATCGGGGTGGCGGCTAGCGCTGCTTTCGACTCCACCACAGAAATAAACCCAACGGGGGCTCCAATCACCAAGGCAGGCGCTAAACCAGCAGTACCTGAGTGCGCCTGTAGCTGCTGACAAAGCGCTAGCAAAGCGGTGGGGGCATTCCCAATCACCACGATCGCCTGGGGAAACCGCTGCAAACATTCAAGCAATCCAGTTTCTGTGCGAGTTTTCCCAGGGGGAGCCTCTGTCACTTGCTCCACCGCACTGATCAATGGATTGCCGAAGGTTTGCGCCACCATATTAGCGACACCCTGTTTCACCATGCCGACATCAGTAATGATCGGGCAGCCCTGTTGAAGAGCCGCGATCGCAGTGGCAATGGCTCCAGGGCTAAACCGGAGCATTTGCTTGAAGTCGAAGTCAGCCGTACTATGAATCACTCGTCGCACGATCGCATATTCAGCCGCGCTAAAGCTGTGATCCCCGATTTCCTGGTCAATCACCGCAAAGCTCTGCTGCATGATGGGATGCATGGGCAAATTCATAGGTAGCTCAGTAAGAGGGCTAAATTACAAGGCTAAATTTCGAGGCTGGGCCAATCCGGTTCTCGATAATAGCGTGTCATGTTATCAAATTTTCGGAGTTCGGCGTGGTAGGCCCACATCTCCTGAGGCACACCTGTGATCCACTGCTGATTCAACTGGGTGAATTGCTCGCTGAGACGATCGCGGTCTAGCTCAGGCGGAATGCTGCCAAAGTAGCCTAGAGTCACATGGGCCGTGAAGTGATATTGCTGCTCGATTCCTAAAGCCATCAAGCCAGGATTTTGGTAGATCGCTCGGCGGAGTTGCAGTAGTTGCTCGTAGGCGACTTCTTCCTTGGGAACCAAGCCGACTCCAATCGCCCGTGGCATCACAATTAAGCCCACCGCTTGTAAGCGTACAGGGTGGGATTGCGGGTGCATCCGTTGGTACTGCTGAAAACTCTGAGCCATGCGATCGCAGAGTTGCTGCTCAAACTCTGGGTTTTTGGCCGCATCACGATAGGCATGATCCCAAATCAGGTCTGCCACGGTGAGGTGGAAGCTGTCCGGCGGTAGAGGCACGAATAGATTAGGATCAAGCTGCTGCTGGAGTTGCGCTTGGAGCGCCTGCAAATTAGCGTAGAAAGCCTGATTTTCAGTTTCTTCGCCCCCTGGCGGGGTGACTATGGTGTAACCCGGAAACGCTACTGCCTGCCGCTCGCCTCCCACTTCTTGCAGTTGGAACTTGGGAGACTCTTGAATATTTTGCAATTGAGATTTATAAGTCTCTGGCAGAGGTAGCCGTAGCACTCGATTCACATAAGTTTGATAATTATCGTCCAACTCTCGATCGCCTCGCGCGTTCAGGTGCTCTGTATGCCAATTTACCTCTATTGGGGAGAAGATGACTTTGCGATCGCAAAAGCTGTTACAACCCTGCGCGATCGCACCCTCGATCCAGATTGGACCAGCTTTAACTTCGACAAGATTTCAGCAGAGCAGAGCAATGCCGTTCTTCAGGCGCTCACGCAAGCAATGACACCCCCGTTTGGGATGGGGAAACGGTTAGTTTGGCTCGAAAACACTACCCTGGGACAGCAATGTCCAGAAACCGTTTTAGCAGAGCTAGAGCGCACTTTGCCTGCCATCCCAGATGCCTCAGTTTTGCTGCTGACAGCCCGCAACAAGCCAGACGGACGGCTCAAGTCCACCAAATTGCTCCAGAAATACGCCGAGATCAAGGAATTCTCGCCAATTCCGCCTTGGAAAACAGATCAACTGCTCCAGCAGATCCGCCAAGTGGCTCAAACAGTAGGGGTGACGCTAACGCAGCCCAGCATGGAGCTCTTGGCAGAGTCGGTCGGTAACAACTCCCGACAACTCTATAGTGAACTAGAAAAATTACGGCTCTATGCGGGCGATCGCTCTCAACCCCTAGAAGCAGAGGTCGTAGCCAGACTAGTCGTGGTTAATACCCAAAATAGTTTGCAACTGGCCGCCGCGATCCGCCAAGGTCAAGTCGGTGAAGCCTTGGAACTCGTGGCAGGTCTCCTCAGTCACAATGAACCAGCGCTGCGGGTTGTAGCGACTTTGATCGGCCAGTTTCGCACTTGGTTGTGGGTCAAATTGATGCAGGAAGCTGGGGAACGCGATGAGCGGGCGATCGCTCAAGCCGCCGAAGTCAGCAATCCCAAACGGATTTATTTTCTCCAACAAGAAGTGCGCAGCCTGTCCTCTCAGCAACTCCAGCAAACATTGCCCCTATTGTTGGAACTAGAACTGAGCCTTAAGCAAGGCGCAGAAGAGCTTGCCACTCTACAAACTAAAGTGGTTGAACTTTGTCAAATCTACCAGCGCTAAGCGATGCCATCCATTGGGTTTAATTGTCTGGTTTGTGAGGAGGCAACATTGCTCAAATGTCTATCCCACACCTGGAACTTAGCCTATATAAAATAGTTCAACAAGAATAGATTTGGGATTGTTCTAGTTTTTGTTCTGTCACATCGGATTATGATGAACTCTTGCCGTTCCCTCGTGCCATTTCACCCTCAAATGCTTCGTACCTTGACTGCTAAACTGCAACAGCCTCGGATGCAACTGGTTTCACAGTCCTTCGCGATTGGTTTCTTAGCCGCTGTTGGCCTTGCTTCTGGCTGGGTTCCTAGCTTATCAGAGCGCTCTCCAGAGCAAATGTTTAGTACGGCTGCTGTGGCTCAAGCGGCACCCAGTGCAGCAGAACTCAAAAGTTACGCTCGCGCTGTGTTGGCGGTAGAAGAAGTGCGCCAGGTCTCTTACAGAGACATTAAAAAACTTGTCGGCTCTAGCGGCATTCCGGCGATCGCTTGTCATAGACCCAAGAGCTTACAAGGATTGCCCCAAAACGTTCGCGGAATTGCAGTTGAGTACTGCAACAAATCTAAAAAAATTGTTGAGAGCAACGGCCTGACGATCGACAAATTCAACGCCATTACCGTGAATGTTCAGAGTGATCCAAATCTAGAGAAGCGAGTTCAAGCGGAGTTATTGGAGCTACAAAAGCCATCTAGATAAATTTTGAGCAGCAACAAAACTCACCTCTGCTGCATGACTTCAGAACGGCAAATGTTCACCCAGTTGATGGTTTAGATGTAGCGCCGAAGATGAACAATCTTTAGAGAGGGGATCGAGGCTGGCCTGAAGTCCGATCCCCTCCCAGCCAAAATTTAGCCCTTCCACCTGCTTCAGAAATCCTTAAGATAAACCTGGTTGATAACTGCATCAATTTGAGACTTAAAATGCTGTTCTCTGTCATAGAGGCGGCATTTTTTGATCAGTCAGAATGTCGATTAACCAGATCTCGATTGACTTTGTACCACCCCGAAAAAATGAGGGCAACGGCTCAAAGCAATCAACCTAGCGGTTTATAGTAAGCAGGAGTGAGGTTGATCTCCTGGAAACACTGTTCTGAGTCATGCTGACATTGACCCACCGTTTATCTGCTGATGTTGCGATCGCCGTTGATCTCACCCTAGCGCTCACCGCAGAGGAGCGTGCCCGCAGCCGCTATCAACTTGCTACAGAAGCGGGGCAGAGCGTGCGATTGCAGTTGCCGCGCGGCACAGTGCTACATCATGGAGATCTGCTGCAAGCCGAAACCGGGGATGTCTTGGTGCGGATTGCCGCTAAGCCTGAACCCGTCTTGACTGTGAAAGCGCAGACCTCTCTGGAGCTTTTGCGAGCAGCCTACCACCTAGGGAATCGTCATGTCGCTTTAGAGATCACGACGGATTATCTGCGTCTCTCTCCCGATCCAGTCCTCCAATCGATGCTAGAGCATCTGGGATTACAGGTAAGCGCAGAAATCGCAGCCTTTCAACCAGAAGTTGGCGCTTATGGGCACAGTGGACCTAGCCATGCCCATTAGTCTGCAACCTCAAGCACTACTGAGTTTGCTCCAACTAGCTAGTTCTGCTTTACCTGTAGGAGCCTACAGTTACTCAGAAGGTCTGGAAGCAC
Organism: Trichocoleus sp. FACHB-591; assembly: GCF_014695845.1. Classification (NCBI taxonomy): domain Bacteria; kingdom Bacillati; phylum Cyanobacteriota; class Cyanophyceae; order Leptolyngbyales; family Trichocoleusaceae; genus Trichocoleus; species Trichocoleus sp. FACHB-591. The sequence continues at coordinate 24,883 of NZ_JACJPA010000096.1, read as the reverse complement.
TCGTAGAAGTAGGCATCATTAAAGACAAACTGAGTCTAGAACACTGGCTTCAACAAGAATTGCAAATGGGTGCCATTCGACTCGAAGCAGCAATCATGCTCCGCGCCTATCAGGCCACCCAAGCTGGCGATCGCCCTGCTCTGCGTCATTGGAACGCTTGGCTCTCAGCCACCAGAGAAACAGAAGAGCTGCGCCAACAAAGCTGGCAGATGGGCTACTCTTTAGGCCGCTTACTTCAAGAACTCCAGCCAGACTTAGCACCTGTAATTCAGGCCTGTGGCGAACCTTGTAATTTCGCGATCGCCTTTGGAATTGCCGCTGCCAGTTGGCAGATTGACCCCGAAGCAGCAATTTTAGGCTATCTCCACAGTTGGGCTACCAACCTGATGAATGCAGGCGTCAAACTAATTCCCTTAGGACAAACGGCGGGTCAGCGACTTTTAGTGGAGCTACAGAGTTGTTTGAGTGATGCCACAGGGGCAATTTTAGTCTTGAAGGATGAGGATTTATGCAGTTGTGGCTGGGGCCTAGCGATCGCCAGCATGGCACATGAAGTGCAGTACAGCCGTCTCTTTCGCAGCTAAAAGTTTGTCCAAGGGCCAACTTGGTTGTAATCAGTAATTTTCAGGGATCACTAGTAACGATTAGCTAAGACTAGGTACAAATTCAACAAGATTAGGAATTACTAAGTGGATATGAGCTGATGTAGCTGTCTGCTGGGGCTAACGCTGCCGACTCTCCTCAACTCTGTAGGACGACAAGGTAGGAGCTATGGATCTGCACAAACTTTCCTATTTGAAACAATGGGCGATCCGTTATCGAGGCATCCTGGGACTCCTCTTTTTGGTGATTGCGGGCTACCTCGGCAACTATTGGCGGTGGTCTTTTTTCTTCAATATCGACTTTTTGTTTGGCAGCATTGCCACTTGGATAGTCGTTTGTCTATATGGCACCATCTGGGGCACCGTTGCCGCTTTTGTGGCTAGTCTTTGCACCTATATCCTTTGGCACCATCCCTATTCCATCGTCACGTTTACTGCTGAAGCTTTATTTGTAGGTATCTTCTTTCATCGACGGCGACAAAACATTGTCTTACTGGACGCTCTCTTCTGGATGCTGATTGGCATGCCGTTGGTTTGGTTGTTTTACGGCAACCTCTTACAGTTGGATGCCATTCAAACCACCATCATTCTGCTGAAGCAGCCCGCCAATGGTATTTTCAATGCCTTAATTGCCAACTTGATCCTGACTCACTTACCAATTCATCGCTGGGTCGGTCGCCCCCAAGCCATTAGCACCCTCTCTCTCCAACAAACCCTCCTCAACTTATTAGTTGCCTTCGTTTTCTTCCCCACCCTGATGCTGATGGTTCTAGATGGCCGCCAAGTCATGGATAACATCAGAACCTCATCTGCTGCGGAATTAAGCGTTGCTTCTACTAATCTGGTGGTTGAGGTCCGAGCTTGGTACAACCAGCGCCTCACCGCGGTGACACAGCTAGCCCAACTGGCCGCCCGCACTCCTTTTGACGCTACGACTCCAGCTTTGCGGCAAAGCTTGGAACTCACGCAAGATATTTTCCCTGACTTTGTTAATTTGTCGCTAGTAGATCGGACAGGCATACCGATTCTGAGCACGCTCAGCGCTACAGCTCAAGTAGACACCACCTATTCTGCTCTGCCCCCCACGCTGTCGCTCAGCCAGCTTCAGGCTACATCTCAGCCTCAGCTTTTCACCCTTAGCGATCAGCAACAAACCCCTGGCAGCATTCACCTTTGGCTCTGTGCTCCCATTCAGCAGCGTGGCGTTCTCTCTGGGTTTGTCCTGGGTGAAATTGATGCTAACACTGGGGTGGGTGCCATGATTCGATCGCATGTGACCGAGCAAGGGCTCCAGGTGACCTTAGTGGATGCGGCTCAGAGCGTGGTTGCTAGCACGGATACCAGTCGAGTCGCCACACCACAGTTCAATCGGAAGCAGCAAGGAGAAGTGCAAGCGATTGGGCCTAGAACCTACCAGTGGTTTCCTGTCCTTGGCAGTCCTTTAGTCATGGTGCGGTGGAGCAATTCGTTCTTTGTGCAAGAAACTCCGATCGCCCTCCAACTGCCTTGGACCTTGATTGTAGAACTACCTGCTAAACCTCAAGTTCACCGGATTGAGCAAGTCCATACCCAAAATTTGACCATCTTATTACTCATTTCCGGAACAGGCTTAATCTTTGCCACCTTGATCAGTCAGAGCTTAATCAATCCCCTCTCAAAACTTGCTGACGTTACAACCAATTTGCCTTACAGGTTGCTGGAGAGTGAGTTGACTCGGTGGCCGCGTAGCTCTGTAACCGAGTTAGATTCGCTGGTGCAAAATTTTCAGTCGATGGCGGCGAGCCTCACTCAAAAATTTTGGGAAATCAAAAGCGCCAATGAACTGCTAGAGCAGCGAGTGCAGGAGCGTACCCAGCAACTCGTCGCCATTAACACTGAACTGGCGGAAGAAATTAGTGAACGCCGCAAAGCTGAAAAGGAACTGGGAACACTGGTAGCGAAGTTAGAGCAAAGCAACCGAGAGCTGCAAGATTTTGCCTCTGTCGCTTCCCATGACCTCCAAGAGCCACTCCGCAAAATCCAAGCGTTTGGCGATCGCTTGAAGCTGAAATGTGCTGATTCTCTGCCTCCCGAAGGTAAAGACTATCTAGAGCGAATGCAAAATGCGGCTCAGCGGATGCAAACGCTGATCAACGATTTGTTAGCCTTCTCACGAGTGACGACTAAAGCCCAGCCTTTCATTCCTGTAGACCTCGGCACCATCGTCCAAGAAGTTTTATCTGATATCGAAGTACAGATCCAGCGAGTTGGCGGATGTATCGAAGTTGACTATTTACCGACGATAGAAGCTGATCCCTTGCAGATGCGGCAATTATTCCAAAATCTGATTAGTAACGCCCTGAAGTTTCATCAAAGCGATCGCCGTCCGATTGTCAGCATTTCAGCTCAGCTCCTAGAGGCTGCCGACTCACCAACCCCGCTTCAGGCTCCTAATAGTCGGCTCTGTCAAATTTTCGTCACAGATAATGGCATTGGGTTTGATGAAAAGTACCTCGATCGCATCTTTACTGTGTTTCAGCGACTGCATAGCCGCAGCGACTATGAAGGTACCGGGGTGGGACTCGCCATTTGTCGCAAAATTGCTGAACGCCACCGAGGTAGTATCACGGCTAAAAGTAGCCTGGGCCAAGGCACCACCTTTATTGTCACCCTCCCGATTCAACAAACTCTATGAAGCAAGGCGCTAGCAATCTCCCCGGTAAACCCATCACCATCTTGATGGCCGACGATGACGAAGACGATCGCATGCTGGCGCGTGAAGCCCTAGAAGAATGTCGCCTCGCAAATAATCTCCATTTTGTTCAAGACGGAGAAGAACTACTAGACTATCTTTACCATCGGGGTAAGTTTGACTCCCAAACTCAGTCGCCGCGTCCGGGTTTAATTTTGCTAGACCTCAACATGCCGCGCAAAGATGGTCGGGAAGCGTTGCAAGAGATTAAAGCTGATCCAGAACTGCGCCAAATCCCCGTTGTAGTTCTCACGACCTCTCAAGCCGAGGAAGATATTTATCGCACCTATGATTTAGGAGCCAACTCTTACATTACTAAGCCTGTTACTTTTGAGTCGTTGGTAGAAGTGATGAAAATTCTGGGCCGATATTGGTTTGAAATTGTCGAGTTGCCCTCAGAAGACTAAGCTGCACCAGCTAGGATTGGGCAACAGCGTTAGCTAGAGGGCTTCGGTACTGCTTCTGGGTTGACTCGTAGCGCTTCTGGATTGATTCCAGGTAACGCTAAATTTGCCGATCGGCACAAGGCTGGATCGCGGTGGGTGTTTTGTCCCAACTCCGAAGTTAGGCATTCACAACTTTCAGACCACTGCTGCTCTGTCAAAATCAGTTTCTCTACAACTGCCTCCGTCAGGGGTTGGAAGAAGAAATAACCTTGGCCGTATTCACATTCCAAAGCCCGCAGTTGCGTCAGTTGTTCGGCGGTTTCCACTCCTTCCGCCGTCACATGGATACCCAGGTTATGCGCCAGGGTCACGATCGCCCGCACAATTTCGGCACTTTCATCATCGGCGCCCAGGCGCTTCACAAAAGAGCGGTCGATTTTGAGTTGATCAATGGGGAAGCGATGCAGATAGCTCAGCGATGAGTAGCCAGTGCCAAAGTCATCAATGTGTAGTTGCACACCCAAGGCTTTGAGCCTCAGCAGCATTTTAGTGGCAGATTCAGCGTTCTCCATCATCACGCTTTCCGTAATTTCCAGCTTCAAACTCCGCGCATCCAAAGCGGTGGCTTGCAAAATCTGCTCAATTTGCCCAATCAAGTCGGGCTGCGAAAATTGCTTTCCAGACAAATTCACGCTCATGGTGAGAGGGAAACTGGTAGAGAACTGTTTTTGCCACTTTTGTGCTTGCTGACAAGCTTCACGCAACACCCAAAGCCCCACGGGAACGATCAATCCTGTTTCTTCGGCTACCGGAATAAATTCGGCGGGCGACATTAAACCGCGCTCTGGATGCTGCCAGCGAATCAAGGCTTCAAAGCCATGAATTCTACCCGTGGTGAGCGACACAATGGGTTGGTAATGCAGCCGCAATTCTTGCCGCTCGATCGCCCGGCGCAAATCGGTTTCTAGATGGAGCAACTCTACAGCTCGCAAGTGCATGGTGCGATCGAATACTTTGTGGCAGGCGCGGCCCAGAGATTTAGCCCGATACATGGCAGTGTCGGCGTCTCGCAGCAAATCTTCCGGCCAGTCATACCCAGTTTCACTTAAAGCAATGCCAATACTGACTGAGGTGAAAACTTCCTGGCCTTGCAGATTGAAGGGAGATTGGAGGGCGTGATGAATGCGGTTGGCAATCCGAGTTGCGTCATCGAGATCGCTAATATCGTCTAGCAGAATGGTGAACTCGTCTCCACCCAAGCGAGCCACGGTATCTCCTCCCCGCAGACAAGCCTCCAGACGACGAGCGATCGAAATCAACAGTTGGTCGCCAATCATGTGGCCCAAGCTGTCATTAATTACCTTAAAGCGGTCTAGATCTAGGAAGAGGACAGCAAACAAGTTATTCCCTGGCCGCTTCGAGCGCTCGATCGACAGACCCAAGCGATCCATAAACAGGGCGCGGTTGGGAAGCCCTGTCAAGACATCATGGAAGGCGTCATGCAGAAGTTGTTTTTCAACTTGCTTGCGATTGGTGACATCGGTTTGAGACCCCGCCATGCGCGAAATCTTGCCATCGGCATCCCGCACAGCTAGTCCTCGGCTCAGCATCCAACGATAGGAACCATCTTGATGCTGCATCCGATGCTCGCTTTCAAAATGGGGTGACAGCCCTTCTAGGTGCAGATCGATCTGAGCCTTCAAGCGCTCTACATCCTCGGGATGAACTCGATGCAGCCACTCTTCTGGGCAACTGCCAATTTCATCTTCTTGATGACCCAACATCGATTTCCAACGGGGGGAAAAGTAAATTTCATTGGTTTTCAGATTCCAATCCCACAAGCCATCGTTGGCTCCCTGAACTGCCAGGGCATAGCGCTCTTGGCTTTCTCGTAGGGCTGCTTCGGCTTGCTTGCGGCCAGTGACATCATTTTGTAAGCCAATGAAGTTGATCAGTTTGCCATCAGCATCAAACACGGGGTTGATGGTGAGTTCGTTCCAGAAGGGAGTGCCATCTTTGCGGTAGTTCAGCAACACCTGCGTAATGGAGCGATGAGTAGCGATCGCCTGCCGCATCTCATCGACATGAACTGGATTGGTGTCAGCGCCTTGCAAGAACCGACAATTACGGCCCAAGACTTCCTCAGGGGTGTAGCCCGTCATCTTGGTAAATCCGGGATTGGCAAAAATAATTGGGTTTTCGGGCAAGTTGGGGTCTGTAATCACCACCCCAATCGTCATATTGGCGATCGCAGAAGCCAACTGGCTGTTTTCCCGAACAATTGCCTTGAGGGAGGCTTCGGCTTGCTTTGCCTCGGTAATGTCAATGGCCATGCCATCAATACGATCGCCTTGGCTGCCTCCGTCGTAGACTACATGCGCCCGGTCATGAATCCAGCGCACTCCGCCTGTAGGCTGGAGAATTCGGTACTCTAAATTCTTGAAACCCACTTTGAGCAGATGCTCTGATGCGGCTTTGACCTGCTCCAAATCCTCTGGATGCACCACTTCCAGCCACAGCCGGGGATTTTGGTAAAACTCCGCTACAGGACGACCGTAGAGCGCGGCAGCCGCAGGACTAATATAGATGGTTTCAAAGGTTGTAGCCGAAACCGACCAAACTACATCTTCGAGGGAAGCTAAAATTCCTTCCAGACGCGACTCGCTGGCTCGGAGGGCTTCTAGGGTGCGCTTCCGTTCAATCGCGTAACGAATGGCTCGCTCTAATAAAGCAGCATCAATTCGACCTTTCACCAGATAGTCCGCCGCACCAGCTTGCATCGCCGCTACATCAATTTCTTGATCACCTTGTCCGGTGAGCAGGATAATGGGAGCGCGGCAACCTTGAGCGATCGCCGCCTGCAACAGCTCTAGGCCATCATGAAGCCCTAAGCGGTAGTCAATTAAATAAATACTATGCCGATGCTGCCCCATCACAGTCAGCGCCGCTTCATAGGTCTGGACCCATTCCAGGGTAAACTTATCACCCTCAATTTCTGAGAGGAGCGATCGCGTGAGAACGTAGTCGTCCTCGTCATCTTCAACCAACAGCACTTTGATGGGGTACTGATACATATGGTTATCTAATATACAAATTAACCTTATCTTAAAGTTTTGGTCGGTTACCGACATTGCCCAAATTTTGCTCTCATGTACATAAATGTGCCCTGATCTTAAATTTTTGATGCCGGAGGATTGAGATTAGAATTCGTGCTGCAAAATTTAATGCGCCTCAGAAGTTTTTCAGCCATTTCTGACTGGGTGCAGTCACAATTCGCAACGACAGAAAATACTTAGACCAAATATTTAATTTATCTAGAGAATATAATTTTAATCTGGCTAGGAGAATTCCAGATGAGTACACTACGGGTTGGGATCGCAGGTCCGGTAGGCTCTGGCAAAACTGCTTTGGTAGAGACGCTGTGTAAAGCTCTACGTCAGCAATACAATATTGCGGTAGTCACCAACGACATTTACACCCAAGAAGATGCGCAGTTTTTGGTCAAGCATCAGGCGCTAGAGCAAGAGCGCATCATTGGGGTAGAAACTGGAGGGTGCCCTCACACCGCGATTCGAGAAGATGCCTCGATCAACTTAGCGGCGATCGCTCAACTAGAGCAGCGCTTCCAGAGCTTAGATTTACTGTTCGTGGAGAGCGGGGGCGATAATCTCGCGTCTACCTTCAGCCCCGAATTAGTTGATTTCACCATTTACGTAATCGATGTGGCCGCAGGAGACAAGATTCCTCGCAAGGGAGGACCAGGAATCACTAAATCAGATTTATTGGTGATTAACAAAATTGATTTGGCTCCCTTCGTCGGGGCTGACCTAGGCGTCATGGAGCGAGACGCCACAAAAATGCGAGGTCAGAAGCCCTTTGTTTTCACCAATCTGAAAACTCAGACGGGGTTAGAGCAGGTGATTAATTTTATTACAGAGAATATGTAGAAGTATGTAGAGTTTGGCGATCGCTTTGAACTTTCCATCATGGGGGTATTTTGACTCAACCCACGCAAAGATTAGGGTTTGAGACTAAGAACATTTATTGCCATCGGAATTTTGTATAAGCTAATACAATTAGCCTCAGAAGCTCCGCCATAATATCTCACTTTAATCATGTAACTTCCGACACCGGTTAGCAGATTGAGTGAGGAGAATAATAACAACATGGCAAGGCAGTTTGGGCGGCGCAAGTTTCTGATTTACGGCTCAGCCACTTTTGGTACTAGCATTCTGCTAAAAGCTTGCGCCAACAATCCCACCCCTCAAGCAGGCGAGAGTGCTTCCCCTACGACAGCAGCTTCACCTGCCGCCGCTGGTAGCGGCAACACCATCAAGGTTGGGATTCTCCATTCGCTAAGCGGCACCATGGCCATTAGTGAAAAGAGCGTGGTAGATGCTGAACAATTAGCGATCACAGAAATTAATCAAGCAGGTGGTGTTTTAGGCAAACAAATTGAAGCGATCGTCGAAGATGGTGCTTCTGATTGGCCCACCTTCGCTGAGAAAGCAACTAAACTAATTGACCAAGATAAGGTCGCGACTATCTTTGGCTGCTGGACCTCTGCCAGCCGCAAAGCAGTTTTGCCTGTCTTTGAGCAGAAGAATCATATGCTCTGGTATCCAGTGCAGTATGAAGGGCAAGAATGTTCCAAAAACATCTTCTACACTGGAGCCGCTCCCAACCAACAAATTGAACCCTCGGTCGATTGGCTGCTGGAAAACAAAGGCAAAGAATTCTTCTTGGTGGGATCTGACTATGTTTTCCCTCGCACCGCCAACACAATTATCAAAGCGCAGCTAGAAGCCAAAGGTGCCAAGGTTGTCGGAGAAGACTACCTGCCTCTAGGTAGCACGGAAGTTACACCGATTATTGCCAAAATCAAGCAGGCATTGCCGAACGGTGGCGTCATCTACAACACGCTGAACGGAGACAGCAACGTGGCCTTCTTCAAGCAGTTGCAGGGCGCAGGGATGGGACCAGACAAATATCCCTCTATGTCCGTCAGTATTGCGGAAGAAGAAGTCAAGGCGATCGGACCGGAATATCTCAAAGGTCATTATGCCGCTTGGAACTATTTCCAAACCGTAGACACTCCTGCCAACAAGAAGTTTGTGGAGGCGTTCAAAGCCAAGTATGGCAGCGATCGCGTCACCAACGACCCGATGGAAGCAGCATACATCATGGTTTACATCTGGAAGCAAGCGGTTGAGAAGGCCGCTACAGCAGATGACATGGAGAAGGTACGGGCTGCTGCGATCGGCCAAACCTTTGATGCTCCCCAAGGACAGGTCAGCTTGGCTGCCAACCATCACTTGTCTAAAGTGGTGCGGATTGGTGAGGTGCGGGACGATGGCCTGTTTGAGATTGTCTCCTCTACTGACAAAGCCGTAGCTCCTGTGCCTTGGAACCAGTATGTAGCTGAAACTAAGGGCTTCGCTTGTGATTGGTCTGACCCAGCCAAGGGTGGCAAGTACAAGACCACCTAGAGATTGAGATTTTAGATAGCACTACGTGCCACTTCGCTAAAGGATTCTGGAGCTGAATTAACCAAGTTCTTCTTCAGAATCCCAGCTCGCAGGAGGGAGAGATTTGCTGACGGGATTGGTAGATGGGATTTTGGGTGGCATTGGCATCGGTTCGGTGTTGTTGCTAGCAGCACTGGGACTCGCCATTGTGTTCGGCCTCATGGGTGTGATCAACATGGCTCACGGGGAATTGATGATGCTGGGGGCTTACACCACCTTTGTGGTTCAGAATGTGTTCAAGAGCCTGGGGGGTGACTGGCTAGAAACTTACATTCTCTTTGCTCTCCCTTTAGCCTTTTTAGTCGCAGCTTTAATGGGACTAATTTTGGAACGAGGGGTGGTGCGGTATTTATATGGCCGTCCTCTGGAAACTTTGCTGGCTACCTGGGGCGTGAGCCTGATCTTGCAGCAGTTTGTGCGGAGCGTGAATTGGGTGCTGGTGATTGGTCTAACCCTCTTTTGCCTCTTCTTTTTCGGTGGAATGTGGCTGCTGTCTCGTCGTGCTGATTGGCACCGTCTGCGGGGTTGGGCGATCGCGCTACTGTTGCCGATTTCGTTTGGCATTGCGGCGGTCACAGGCAATATCCTCAGCCAAACTTATAAGCTGGCCGTGACTAAACCTTGGTTTGGGGCACAAAACGTAGATGTCACCGCGCCTAAGTGGCTTCGCAGTGGTTTCTCGTTGGGGAGCTTTCAAGTGTCCTCGGTGCGTCTCTTTATTGTGGCCTTGACTATTTTCTGCGTCGTTGCCATTTATCTATTCTTGCAGCGATCGCCTTGGGGGCTGCGGATTCGAGCCGTGACGCAGAACCGTAGCATGAGTGCTTGCTTGGGCATTCCCACTCAGAAAGTAGATGCGCTCACCTTTGCGCTGGGGTCTGGGCTAGCAGGTGTGGCGGGCTGTGCCCTGAGCTTACTTGGTTCTGTGGGTCCTAACACTGGACAGAATTACATTGTGGATACGTTCATGGTCGTCGTAGTAGGTGGTGTTGGCAAGTTGGTCGGCAGCATTGTGGCGGCAATGGCGATCGGCACCTTAACTTATCTGATCGGCTCCGATGCATTTCGTCCTTTGTTGACAGCGGTGCCCCCATTGGCTGACTTTTTCACTTTCTTCTCTAGCACCAGCATGGCCAAGGTGATGGTTTTTGCGCTAATTGTGGTGTTTCTGCAAGTGCGTCCAGCAGGTCTGTTTCCACAGAAGGGACGAACGGTGGACGCATAAGGAGGAAGGATGAGGGAGGAGGGATGAAGGAAATGGCCCCCTCAATCGCGGATTGATATGAGGCAAGAGGGAGAACGGTGGAGACAGCAATTGGGAATCGAGGGATAGATTGGCGCAGGCATCGCAAGCTGTTGATGGAAATCGGCATTGTGGGTGCGATCGCGCTGGGCCTGATTTTGGTGATGCCGCTTTTACTGACTGGTTTCCGGTTGAATTTGTTAGGGCGATTTTTAGCACTAGCGATCGCAGCTTTAGGCATTGACTTGATCTGGGGCTACACAGGTCTGCTGAGCTTGGGGCATGGAGTATTTTTTGCTTTAGGTGGCTATGCCTTAGCCATGCACTTAAAGTTGCAAATTCCACCCGATGCCAGCATCCAGTTACCGGAATTCATGAGCTTGTATGGCGTCACCAAGCTTCCTGTGTTTTGGCAACCCTTTTATTCATTTCCCTTTACAGCATTCGCGATCGTGCTGATTCCGGGGTTGCTGGCAGCGGTACTGGGATATTTGGTTTTTCGCAATCGGATTCGGGGTGTCTACTTCTCGATCCTCACCCAGGCCGCTACGATCATCTTTTTCAATCTCTTTAACGGTCAGCAGAAATTTATTAATGGCACCAATGGCCTCACAGACTTCCGCACTTTGTTTGGAGCTACAGTCAGCGCTCCACAAACTCAGTTTGTCTTCTACGTCCTGACGGTTCTCCTATTGGTGACCGCTTACGCCCTCTGCCGTTGGCTCACTACAGGTCGCTTCGGTAACTTGTTGGTGGCGATTCGAGATGACGAGAGCCGGGTGCGCTTCTCTGGCTATGATCCCACCGGATTCAAAGTTCTGGTTTTTGCAGTTTCCGCAGGTCTGGCAGGCTTGGCGGGAGCTATGTTTACCCTGCAAACGGGCATCATCTCCCCGAAAGCAATGGATATTGCCTTCTCGATTGAGATGGTGATTTGGGTTGCCGTAGGAGGACGCGCTTCTCTAGTCGGTGCTGTACTGGGTGCTCTCCTCGTTAACTATGGCAAAAGCTTATTGAGCGAACGCTTTCCGGATATTTGGCTCTTTTTCCAAGGAGCTTTGTTTCTCCTGGTAGTGATGGTGCTGCCCAACGGTTTGGTCGGCTGGTTGCGCCACCAAGGCATGCAACAACTGCGATCGCTCTTAGGCCGCCGCCCCGCTGTCATGACCTATCCCAGTCTGGAAACCGATCCCGACGTTGAGCAAGAACGTCAAAAGCTTAGCAAACATGATTAGGCGCTATCCATCTAGACCTACCCCCCAGCCCCCTTCCTTATCTCCCACCCAACACTTCCATGAACAGCAAAATTCTGGAAATTGAGAATCTCACCGTTAGCTTTGATGGCTTCAAAGCTCTGAAGCAGCTTAACTTCAGCATGGACACTGGCGAACTCCGAGTGGTGATTGGCCCCAACGGTGCGGGTAAAACCACCTTTCTCGATGTGATCACAGGTAAAGTCAAACCCACTGAAGGGCGAGTGCTATTTAAGGGCCGCAACCTGCGATCGCTCTCGGAGCATCAGATTGCCCGTTTCGGTGTGGGTCGCAAGTTCCAAACTCCCCGCATCTACCTCAATCTGTCGGTGCGAGATAACTTAGCGATCGCGGGCAGTCGGGCCAAATCTGTTTTCTCAACTTTGTTTGGGCGAGCTTCTACCGCAGAGCGGCGTAGAATTGGCGGGTTGCTAGAAACCATTGGCTTAGCAACCAAGGCCGATGGCTTAGCGGGGTTGCTTTCCCACGGTGAAAAGCAGCGCCTGGAAATTGGCATGCTCGTGGCGCAATCGCCAGATTTGTTGTTAGTGGACGAGCCTGTGGCAGGTCTGACCGATGAAGAAACTGCAAATATTGGAGATCTACTGTTGGCATTAGCTGAAAGCCATTCGATTTTGGTGATCGAGCACGACATGGAATTTGTGCGCCAGATTGCTCGGCAGGTCACCGTTCTCCATGAGGGCTCGGTGCTTTGCGAAGGCACCATCGAAGAAGTACAAAGCGATCCGCGTGTGATTGAAGTGTATCTAGGCCAACAGTCAGAGATGCCTGCTGAAGCGGTTAAAGAGGAGATCAGCGCCACATGATGAATTCAGCTAACACCGCGATCGCCCCAGAAATCGCCACAACTCCGTCTCCCATGCTTCAGGTTGCGGGCCTTAACGTCTACTACGGCGAGAGCCACATTCTGCGCCAGGTTGATCTTAGTGTTCCAGTGGGCAAGATGGTTTGCTTGATTGGGCGCAATGGTGTGGGCAAAACCACTCTGCTCAAGACCGTCATGGGTTTGCTGCCACCACGTAGTGGCAACATTTATTTAGCGGGAAATGTGATTAACTCCAAATCCCCCGACCAAAGAGCCAGACTCGGTATTGGTTATGTGCCGCAAGGACGGGAGATTATTCCTCGCTTGACCGTGAAAGAGAACTTGTTGTTGGGTCTAGAAGCTTGTAGCGATCGCAAAACTCGACAGCAAGTAGAAATCCCTGCCGAAATCTTTGAGCTGTTTCCCGTACTTAAGACCATGCTCTCCCGACAAGGAGGAGACTTAAGTGGCGGTCAACAACAACAACTGGCGATCGCCCGTGCCTTGATGGGCAAACCCCGCTTACTCGTTTTAGATGAACCTACTGAAGGCATCCAACCCTCGATCATTTTAGAAATCGAAGCGGCAGTGCGGCGGATTATTGCTGAAACTGGCATCTCGGTGCTGCTAGTTGAGCAACATCTGCACTTTGTCCGTCAAGCTGACTGGTACTACGCCATGCAAAAAGGTGGCATTGTGGCATCTGGCTCCACCCAAGAACTCAGCAACGATGTAATTCAGCAATTTTTGGCCGTGTAAGCCAAGCTCCTCAATCTAGACGACGCAGATCCTCCTCAGGCTGGCATGATCAGGCATGGGAAGAATTTATGTGTTTGAGGGAAAAAGCCAGATGGATGCTGTGACACTGCTGGGTCTCGTAGCTGCCGCCTTAACGACTACCGCTTTTCTGCCACAATTGCTCAAAACTTGGCGCTCTAAATCTGCCAAAGATGTTTCGCTATGGATGCTGATTACGTTTTCCACCGGAGTTTTTCTTTGGTTGATCTATGGTGTTTATATCCAGTCTTTGCCTGTGATTATTGCTAACTCGGTCACTTTTGTTTTGTCATCAATTAACTTGATTTTGAAAATTCGCTACGAATCCTAAAAGCCATCAACTTACCGAATTAGCCTTGACTCATTCCAAGATTTGACTTTAGGCTTGGCTTAGCTTTCACCCTTTTTCGTGAGTTGCGGGTTGATCAGTAGGAGTACAGTGTGGACGGAAAGTTCTGAAACATCTAGGGCTTACGTAGTCAGATGCTCCATAGGGTGAAGTTGTAGGTACAGGGTGTGAGTCGTGGAAGTTTATTAACAATTTGTCAGCCGTATTCTTCAACACATTTAAGTAAATTGCTATTTTCTCGACTCAAACAAGCTGAATCCAAATGGGTGGAGAGACTGCATCACCTCCAACCCAAAATTTTGGTGTTTACCTTTGGAGCCTCGCTAGTTCCCGTCATCTTTCTAGTAGGTGCTGCTTGGCAATTTGGGCATCAGCCACTCAAGGATTTAGAGAAAGTGCGGTTGAATGATCAAGTCCAAGCCTTTCGAGGTTATACCGCCGCTAGCGAAAAAGGATTACAAGATTTATCCGCAGGTTATGCCTTCTGGACTGACTTGTACGATGCGGTACAACAGCGCAACCGGGCTTGGATCACTAAGGAAGTTAGTGACCAATTGGTTTTCTCCACGGACGTAGATGCGGTAAAAGTTACAAGTCAAGCTGGAGATGTTTTAGGCAGTCGGGGGGCAGAGTTACAGTTGCCTGCGGTGCAAGAGCGCATCAGTCGTTTGGTTAAAACTGGAAAAACTACCCAAGACTTAATTCAGACTGATGTAGCGCCTGAGGCGCAGAGCAATTCTGCTGCAAAGCTAGGCCCTCAACGTCAAGTGTTGATGCTGTCTGTCGCGCCTATTTATCAAAGTGATGGTAAGGGAGCTTCACCTGGCACGCTAATTGTGGGGCAAGTTCTGGATGCGGCTTGGTTACAGAAATTTCTCACGTATTCTCAACCAACCACCAAGCTGAAGATTTTCTCGCTGCAAGGTCAGCCTGTCGTCGCAAGTCATAGCGATCTGAAGCTAGATGTTTGGGAAGCCAATCATTTCAGCACCGAAGTTTTGCCCAAAATTCGCCAAGGTCAATCTGTCTATCGCATCGAGCCTCAATCAGGACTCAACACGGTTTATGCACCGCTGATGTCGAGCAATCGGCCTGTGGCGATCGCCAAAATTCAGATTGTTTCTGGTTACTTTAGCCAAGCCCTCACGGCCCTCAGCCAGTTGCTTTGGGGTGGGCTAGGGTTGGCAACATTGCTCTCGATCGCGATCGCTCATTTCCTAGCCAAACAAATCAGTCAACCGATCAAGCAACTAGCAGAACGCAGCCAAACTCTAGCCGCTGGGGACTTAAGCAGTCCCATTCCAGGCATGACCGCAGGCGGTGAAATCGGCCAACTCGCCTGTTCTTACCAGGAGATGGCTGGCTCGCTCAAAACCTTGATTAATGACCTAGAGCACCGAGTAACCGAACGCACCGAAGAATTGGAACTGGCGCGGCAAACTCTCGAAGAACGAGTACAAGAACGCACCGAAGAAGTGCGGCAACAACATCAACAGTTGCAGCAAGCCCACGATGAATTGCAGCGGTTGAACACCGAAGTCACCGCCAAAGCTGAGCAACTCAGCATCGCTTTACGCAATTTGCAAAAAGCCCAAGCCCAGTTAATTCAAACGGAGAAGATGTCTAGTTTGGGGCAGTTGGTGGCAGGAGTCGCCCACGAAATCAACAACCCGATCAATTTCATCTACGGCAACTTGCCTTACATTAGTCGTTACAGCCGCGATTTACTCGATCTGGTACAACAATACACCCAGCGCTACGGCCACGATCCAGAAATTCAACAACGAAAAGACGCGATCGAGTTTAATTTCATCACCACGGATCTGCCCAAGATTCTCACTTCAATGGAAACGGGAGCCGATCGCATCCGCCAAATTATTTTGTCTTTACGCAACTTCTCGCGGCTGGACGAAGCGGAGATGAAACCAGCCAACCTCCACGAAGGCATTGACAGCACCTTGCTGATTTTGCAGCATCGCCTGAATGAGGAAGCGCATAACCTAGACTCGATTCAAGTGATTAAGCAATACGGCCCGCTACCGCCAGTTGAGTGCTATCCTCGACAGCTCAACCAAGTTTTTATGAATCTCTTGAGCAATGCGATCGATGCGCTGGAAAGCTGCTCTCGCGCAGACAAGCAAATTGTGATTCAGACGCAAATGTGTCCCGATAATCAAGTACAGGTGAGCATCCGCGACAATGGCCCTGGTATCCCGTCAGAAATCCAAGAGAAGCTATTTGACCCCTTTTTTACCACCAAACCTGTGGGCAAAGGTACAGGTCTGGGCTTGACTGTGGCTTATCAAATTTTGGAGCGGCACCAAGGCGAAATCCACATCATCTCTGCTCCTGGAGCAGGTACAGAAGTGACGATTGATCTACCCCAGGCAGCCACATCCTTGCCGATAGCGGTATGATTTTCGCTAAGCCGTTTCGATCTAACACCGCATGACTGCTGATGCTGCCCCAGGACAATTGAATTTGAGTGCAGGATGGCAGGGCAGCCTGGAGTTAGAATTTGCCTTTCGCGATCGCGCTACCCATCTCAGCTATAGCCGCAGTCAAGCCCCCTTGAAGCTGCAACGCCCTTTCTATCCGGAAGGGCCAGAGGTTTGTCATTGCGTCCTGTTGCACACAGCCGGAGGTGTCGTGGGGGACGATCGCCTCACCTTAAATCTCCGCCTACAACCCCAAGCCCATGCCTTAATCACCAGTGCCGCTGCCAGTAAGGTTTATCGGAGTAATGGCTTAGTCGCGCAACAAACGGCGCAAATCCAAATTGCCGAGGGCGCTTGCTGTGAATGGCTGCCGCAAGAAACGATTGTGTTTGATGGCGCAAACTACCAACAAAATCTCCGAGTGGAACTAGCACCCAACGCCACCTGGATTGGCTGGGAAATCACCCGCCTAGGCCGCAGCGCTAGGGGCGAACAATTTCTCAGCGGCAACTGGCGATCGCGCACCGAAGTTTGGCGGCAAGACCAACCCTTATGGATTGACCCCCAATGGATTCCAGGCAGTCCAGTGATCGTGAACAGTCCGCATGGCCTAGCAGGACATCCGGTGATTGCCAGTTTTGCTTTAGTAGGAAAAGCGGTAGAACTAGAGCTAATTACCCAGGCGCGATCGCTGTGGCAAGCAGGCGGGTACCCTGGCGAAGCAGGAGTCACCAGCCTCACCGAAGGCTTACTCTGCCGTTATCGCGGGCCTTCTAGCCAAGCGGCCCGTAGCTGGTTTATGCAAGTCTGGCAACTTCTACGCCAACTTTACTTAGGCCGTTCCGCTTGTCCACCGCGAGTTTGGCAAATCTGAAACGGAGATCGCATGCAACTGTCACCACAAGAAAAAGATAAACTACTAATTTTTACTGCTGCTTTGCTCGCAGAACGCCGCAAAGCCAGAGGCTTAAAGCTAAACCACCCGGAAGCAGTTGCCTACATCTCAGCCGCCATCCTAGAAGGAGCCCGTGACGGTCGCAGCGTGGCTGATCTAATGAGCTACGGGGCCACCCTCCTGACTACAGAAGAGGTCATGGAAGGCGTACCCGAAATGATTCACGAAGTACAAGTAGAAGCTACCTTCCCCGACGGCACCAAACTCGTCACCGTCCACAATCCCATCCGATAAATCGGGTTCGCTGAGGCAAAAGGAGATCAAGATGATTCCAGGAGAACTGTTGGTAGAAGACGGAGACATCGAGCTGAACGCGGGTCGTCCTACCATTAAGCTTAAAGTCGCCAACACAGGCGATCGCCCCATCCAAATAGGATCTCACTTCCACTTTTATGAAGTCAATCCTGCCCTGAGTTGCGATCGCGAACAAGCCAAAGGCATGCGCCTTAATATCCCCGCCGGAACCGCCGTCCGCTTTGAACCCGGAGATGAGCGAGAAGTAGAACTCGTCCCTTTCGTGGGCAGTCGCCAAGTCTACGGCTTTAACGCCAAAATTAACGGTCCCCTAGATAGAACCTGACTCCCAGCCCTTTTCTTTCACGGAGGGGAGAGATAGGCAAAAGCTTAACTTTTCCTCTTTAGACAGGATGTATATCAAACCAGCAACGATTCCCCTGCTTAATCATCACCATGTAAGAGCATTGCTATGAAATGGCCAGACAATTCACTTGTAATTTATTCCAACTTGCCAATTCGTATTGAGAGTTGGGCTCCGCCCTCTGTGAAGACAGGGGTTGGCGGTAGTGAGGAGGCAGTCATTTATCTAGGGCAAGAACTTGCAAAATTAGGATATCAAGTAACCGTTTTTAACTCATGCGGTGATATGGAGGGAGAGCATAATGGTGTGCTCTACCAAGCTGTTGAAAAGTTTAATCCTCACGATCACTTTAACGTCTTAATTTTTCATCGAAATTGGCTCCAGCCCATGATGATGAAAGCTCAGGCAAATAAAACCGCTGTTTGGATGCATGATAATCCTCACATTCTGCCTCAAGTGGATGAGATAAAGCATAGTGATTTCTTAGCTAGCTTCGATAAATTATTTGTGTTGTCTCATTTTCATCAGTCTCTTCTGCCAGATTGGATTCCTAAAGATAAAATTTTTATTACCAAGAATGGCATTAATCTACCTGATTTTAATGTCGATCAGCCCCCAAGAAATCCTAAGCGATTGATATATATTAGTGATTATTTGCGCGGCATTGAGCATCTTTTAAATCAGTGGCCAGATATCCTAAAGGAAGTTCCTGATGCGGAACTACATCTCTTTTATGGCTGGCAAACCTATGATGCCTTAGTTCAATCACCACTAATCGAGAGATTCCCACAATTAAAAGGTAAAAAAGAGCAAATACTACCACTACTACAACAAGAAAATGTGTATGAGCATGGCAGGATAGGACATACTCAACTAATCTCGGAGCTGTACAAATCAGGAATTTATGTTTATCCCTGTCATTTTCCTGAAGTTTTCTGTATTTCAGGGTTGAAAGCACAAGCCTGTGGTTGTGTTCCGGTTGTTACCAATTATGCAGC
Source organism: Trichocoleus sp. FACHB-591 (assembly GCF_014695845.1). Lineage (NCBI taxonomy): Bacteria > Bacillati > Cyanobacteriota > Cyanophyceae > Leptolyngbyales > Trichocoleusaceae > Trichocoleus > Trichocoleus sp. FACHB-591. Next base: position 6,199 of record NZ_JACJPA010000096.1, on the reverse strand, counting down.
TCTTGCTGAAACGATCCAGTCGGGAATTAAGATTGATGGCTGTGGCGGGGAGCCAGATGTTAACAAAGCCTTTGCAGCAGCAGTGATTGATTTACTCAAACATCCTGAGAAGCAAGAGTCAATGCGCCAAAATGTTATGGCATTAAAACCATTTTGGGGTTGGGATCAAGTCGCTCAACAGTGGCATGACGAGTTTTTGAAAAATTAGTTATGGCAAAGTATTTTGACTATCTTTGGAATTCTCAAAAGCTAGAATTAGCTTGCTTAAATTTTATGTTTAACTTCAAGGATTAGAATTATGAGCTATCGCATGAATCGTCGGGCTTATGCCGAAACCTTTGGGCCTACAGTGGGCGATCGCGTGCGATTGGCAGATACCGAGCTGATCATTGAAGTAGAGCGAGACTTTACCACCTACGGAGACGAAGTTAAGTTTGGAGGTGGCAAAGTCATTCGGGATGGCATGGGGCAGTCTCCCATCACTAATGCCGATGGAGCCGTGGATTTAGTCATTACCAACGCACTAATTCTGGACTGGTGGGGCATTGTCAAAGCCGATGTGGGCATTCAAGACGGGCGTATCGCCAAAATTGGCAAAGCAGGCAACCCCTACATCCAAGATCATGTAGACATCATCATCGGTCCTGGAACCGAAGTGCTAGCGGGAGAAGGGATGATCCTGACCGCAGGGGGCATCGACAGCCACATTCATTTCATTTGCCCCCAACAAATTGAAACCGCGATCGCCTCTGGTATCACAACCATGATTGGCGGCGGCACTGGACCTGCGACAGGAACCAACGCCACCACCTGCACCCCTGGCCCTTGGAACATCTATCGCATGTTGCAAGCTGCTGATGCGTTCCCGATGAATTTGGGCTTTCTGGGCAAAGGTAACAGCAGCAAACCGGAAGGCTTGCGGGAACAGGTGGAAGCGGGGGTGATGGGACTAAAGCTGCACGAAGACTGGGGCACCACCCCTGCCACCATCGACACTTGCCTGAGCGTAGCGGATGAATATGATGTGCAGGTCGCTATCCATACAGACACCCTCAACGAAGCGGGCTGCGTAGAAGACACGATCGCGGCCTTTCAAAATCGGGTGATTCACACCTACCACACCGAGGGCGCAGGGGGTGGGCATGCTCCAGACATTATTAAAGTGTGTGGTGAAGCCAATGTGCTACCGTCTTCCACCAATCCCACTCGTCCCTATACGCTCAATACCTTAGACGAGCATTTGGATATGTTGATGGTTTGCCATCACCTCGACCCCAGCATTCCCGAAGACGTCGCCTTTGCTGAATCGCGGATTCGCCGAGAAACGATCGCGGCTGAAGATATTTTGCATGACTTGGGAGCTTTCAGCATGATCTCTTCCGACTCTCAGGCAATGGGTCGCGTAGGGGAGGTAATCATCCGTACTTGGCAAACAGCGCACAAGATGAAAGTGCAGCGAGGACCGCTCGATGGCGACAGCGATCGCAACGATAACTTGCGGGCGAAGCGTTACATTGCCAAGTACACGATCAATCCCGCTATTACTCACGGTGTTGCGGCTCACGTCGGCTCTATTGAAGCAGGCAAGCTAGCCGATCTTTGTCTCTGGCGGCCCGCTTTCTTCGGCGTCAAACCAGAAGTCGTGGTTAAAGGTGGCCTGATTGCCTGGGCTCAAATGGGCGATGCCAATGCCAGCATCCCGACTCCACAACCTGTCCACATGCGTCCGATGTTTGGCAGCTTTGGCGGGGCGATCGCAGCGACTTCACTCACCTTTGTCTCACAAGCTGCGTTTAATAACGGCATTGCAGCCCAACTTGGCTTACAAAAATTTGCGGTTGCAGTCTCTGGTACCCGCACTCTGAGCAAGCGTGACCTCAAACTCAACGATGCGCTCCCCCGGATGGAAGTAGACCCTGAAACTTATGAAGTGCGTGCAGATGGTGAGTTGCTAACTTGCGAACCTGCGACCGTTTTACCGATGGCGCAACGGTATTTTTTATTCTGAGACAAACTTGGGACTCCTCCTCTTCAACTTGCTAAAAGCATCAGCATAATAAGCTTGCTAAGAATTCAGACATAAGTTAGTAGCCTAATAGGTTACTTTTTCTCCTCTTCTTTAAGAGGAATGCGTATCTCTTCAAAAGGCCCTGATGCAATAGTTGCAATCGACATAGCCAAGATAAAAATCAAAAAGCTTAGAAAATTAGAAACACGATCTGCATGGAATAAATTCACTAAAACAAATTTCAATAAGAAAAGGATTAGAATAAGAGATGATTCAAAACCTATATTTTTAAAGGCATTATTTCTTTTTAGATTAAACTCTTTGAATTTCTGATTATACTTTGTCTCTGTCTCAAGCAAGTTAGAGTTTAGCTTCGCATTACATTCTTGCTGAATTAGCAAGTCCTTTTGCAAATCTTCTTTGTTTATTTTGATTGTTTCTAAATTTTTGATCTGTTCAAGCTCAAGTTTCTTTTGCTCTTGCAGATTGGATTGTAATAATTGAACTTCCAACTTTAGGCTGGCAATCAAAAATTGATACCCATGAGTACTCCATATCTTGTTATCTGTCCATTTCAAAACCTTTTGTAGATTAGTGCCTCTTAATAGCTTGGTTTCATCTTGTTTATTGGAATCTAACCATTCTCCTAGCTCTACAGAGCAGGGTTGTAATTCAGCTATTTCTCTGTCAACCCATTTCTTATCGAAGACAAAACTATAGATACGGTTATAAACTTGCAGCCTATTTTGTCTTTTGATGATTAATCCTGACAAAATCAGATTTATTTCTTCAGAATTGTTTTTTGCTTTTATCTTCTTTCTAAGATTTGAGCGAATCTTTTGGTACATGCTCAACAAACTTATAACCTGTTGATCATTATTTAATATTCGATCTCGAATCGCTCTAAGATGTACTGGCTCATCTTGCGACTCCCAGTTTTTGATTATTCTTGATCTAACTAGATTTTCAATCCATTTCCTTTCTTCTCCCTTAGGGCAGTAAGAATCGCTATTAACAATGATTTGGCAAATTTTTTGGGTTAGAAAAGGTTGACCACCAGTCCACTTGAGTATTTCAGATAAAGCCAGCCTAGGATTAACAATTTTTTCCGAAATCCCTTTCACTAGTGGCTCAACTTCATTTGGTTGAAAACCATTCAACTCGATTGCTCTTCCAATATTAAACGGAGTGCGATTCTTATCCTGAATCAAATCAGAAGGAGTAGCCACACCCAAAAGAGCAAAAGTGATTCGTCTATAAGCTATTTTATTAGCTCTTTCGTTATGACAGTTTCGGATGAATTCAAAAAAATCATCAACTGAAAACTTGAGGCTTAAAACACTATCAATCTCATCCACAAAAATAAAAATGTTATTAGGAATTTCAACTAATACAACCTTTTCGATGAACTCACACAAGCGCTGTATAGGAGAAAAATCTTCATATTCTCGAAGCCAGCTTCGCACATTTATTTTGCTAACCAAGTTTAAACTGCCGACACAACTTAGGATAAAACCTGAGTACCACTGATCTGGGGTAAGGTGCTGACTGCCTGTTCTCGTGAGATCAACAAAACCACAAATAATTCCATCAGTTTGTAGTTTTTGCATTGTTCGCACTCTTAGGCTAGATTTACCCATCTGCCTAGAGTTCAGTACATAACAAAACTCTCCTGATTTTAACCCTTCATAAAGCTTTCGATCGGCTTCTCTTTCAACGTATGTCTGATATTCGGGTGGTACACTTCCACCAACATAGTATTCATATATACCGTTCTCACTCGTAATCATCGAATAGTTCTCAAGCGCTCGTGAAAGTACTGACGATATAAAGTGTTGCGGGGATAAACTTCATTGCCTTGCAGATGAACTAAACCCATACTATTTAATTGAAATGCTAGCAACGACTCTAACTGAACTGGCTCATCAGTAGCCACAATTCTCTTCATTGCTTGGACTAGATCAGAATTTTGCTCCAAATTCCATAAATGCCTTCGTAGATGGTCACCGTATAATCCAGCTTCGGTAGGTGCTGTTTTCAATAAAGTTTCGAGCGTAGTAAAGTTTCGAGCTATATGGTAGAGCGCAACTCTTACAAGATAAGGATGACCCTCTATCATAAACATGAGTTTTTTGACTTCTATTTCAGTCCAATTAAGCCCATGACGTCTAGATAAATCATGTACTTGGATAGCATTTAATTCTGGCAAGCCTATAGGCAATCCGACATTGAAAGGTGACTGATTGATATTCATCGGAATGTAGACTTCTGTGGAATGCACCACAATTAAGCGCAGCTTTTTCCAAATGTCACGGTTTTTTGCATCCTCGTGCCAAGCCCGTAGTAATCCGAAGAAATCAGCTGCGATTTCTGGATACTGAAATACGAGATCTGCTTCATCAAGCCCCAAAGTCAGTGGCTTATCAATGTTTGCCAACAAATACTCTTCAAAGTAGACCGTGCAGTTGTCCTTACTGCCAAAAACTTCATCCCAATAGTCAGCTAGCTTGTTGGATAGTTGTAATCGCCGTCCCACGCTGACACAGAACCAGCGCAAGAACAAATCCAAATCCTTGAATACTTTTCCATCGGCTAACTGAAAGCTCAAAGGAACAGTCAGGTAGCTCAACTCTCCTGCCTGATGAAGAATTCGCGCCATTAAAGAAGTTTTGCCCATTTGTCTGGGCGCTTTAATGCGAATCAATGCTCCAGGTTTTGCGATCGCTTCGTAACACCGAGCCTCAATGGGTGGTCGCTCTACATAAAAAGTTGATGCTAAATCTACTGACCCGTCTGGCAGCTCTGGGTCTGCAACGGGCGATGGTGGCTGAGTAGAATTAATAACTGGAAGATGAGGAGTGATCGGTAAATCTAACTCATCAACCCTTTCTACAGGAGTTTCATCTCCTAACACACTTAGAATTTCTTGCAGAATTACAGGAGTATCATCAGGCGACCGCCACTCTCGCTGTTGAATTCGTTGCAGATATCCCCGTAGGTCATAGTTCAGAGGCGAACTTATAGGGAAGTTCACCCGAATCGGCAAAAGGATAGGCTTTGGCTCTGCTCTCTCGTCGTGCAACTCTTTAGCGTGTCGCACCTCTTCCGTCACCATCTCACTCACTGCCGACTGTTCTGATAGCAATAGCAAGAAATAGTCACAAGCCTGTAACTCTTGGTCGATCCGGTGTGACCAAGTTTCACCGATCCGAATACTTGCGCCTGCCATAAAAGGCTGGTGTCCTGCCTGCTTCAGTGCTTCATAAAACTCCTGAGCCAATGTCAGGTCAGGATCGCGGCTGCGATAGCTGATAAATACCTTGGCACTTTTCTTAGCAGCAGTCATCACAGGTTTTGCAGCAGGTTCAATTAACTGCTTGAGGCCAGACCACTTCTCTTGAACCGTTTGCAGCGGTACTGCTAGCGCTCCTTCCTTGTGGTCATAGGCTGCAACAATTCCAATTACTCGCTGAGTTTCAGCATCAAAAACTGGAGAGCCACTATAGCCTCCCTCTATTTGTTGGGCATCCGCCATCACCCGTAGGCGTAGCATTGGTAAATTGCTGTAGTTGCTGTGAGGATTAATATCTGTGATGGTGCCATCAATCGAAGCACCTTTTGGAAAATCAGCCCGCCCATAACCAATGGTGAGAAACCGATCCATTGGGCTAAAATCTAGCCCTAGGGGTGCAGCTGTTTCCCCAGCATAATTAGTGACACGTAGGACAGCAAAATCATCCAGGATGTAACTACCTAAATAGACCAGATTTACTGACTGCCCACTGATGCGAATCTGCTCCCAACCTCCTGCCGCTTCCACCACATGGGCACAAGTGAGCAGATGGCCTTCTGAAGAAATGAAAAAGCCTGTGCCTTTGACGCTGCCATTAGGGGTGGCGATTGCGACAGTAGAGCTTCTGACTAGATTCCAGCTCATGTAGTAGGGTTACGACTAATCTTTGTTAGGCTGCAAATCCCAAGTCACTTTCACTTTAAGGGATGCTTGTCCAGAAGACTCTACAACATAAACTGAGCCTTTAGCTGTAAAGTTAATGCCAAACCTCAGATCTTGCACCTCGTAATCTGAACCTCCCACCCCTGCTGCTGTAACAGCATGCGCTTTTGCTCAACTTCCTGAAGCAACAGGGCAACAACCACCTCGCCTAGGCAGGCTCCGAGCACGGTTGTCGC